>JAEUUD010000032.1 GCA_016787625.1 Cyclobacteriaceae bacterium | reverse complement strand
GCACCTTCGAAGCAGTTGGCACTCACCCCATAGCCGATCCGGTCAATGATCTGAATGCCGGATGGACATGCACCGTTCAATGCCGTCGACGTGTTAACCAACGCGACCTTCCCCGCTGTCGCTGCCATAGCGATGGCGCCGATAGCATCAGCCGTTGGCAGATCCTGTCCATTGCCTGAACCCGCTCCCAGTTGCAACAAATAAAATCGTCCTGGTTGGATTGTTCCACTGAGTGCTGCCACCTGCCAGGCTCCCGTTGAAGTAGCCGATGCATACTGTACACTCCAGCCTGCAAGTGAAACAGGAGCCGGCCCTGGGTTAAACAATTCGACAAAGTCATTCTTGAACGCGGCTCCTGCATTTCCGCCGGCGCCGTAGACTTCGTTGATGACGACATGCTGTGCAAAAACCGGAGTCATCGCAGCGGTCAGGAGAAGTAGTAGAAATGCTTTCATAGATTTCATCGCACGTGATGATGTGACTCACATGACACGTGCAAGGTGAATCCAGCGTGCGCTACCAGTCAATCCAGTTTCCGGGATGGAGTTGGGTATGGAAAGTAGGAGCTGGAAGCTAGTCAGGAGGCAGGAGTCAGAAATCAGGAGTCAGAAGTCAGGAGACAGAGACCCAATGGCTAACACCCAACGCCCAATACCCACTTACGCGAGGTTCGCAAGGAAGATCATGGCGACAGCTGTGGGTGCAATGAAGCGGATGAGAAATCGCCACAACATCATATGAAGTGGTTTCGGGTGAAGCAACTCTTCATCACATACCTTGGGCGACAGCAGCCATCCGGCAATGATCGCCATGAGAATGCCGCCAACAGGCATGAGCAGGTTGGATCCGAAATAGTCCAGCAGGCCGAAGAGGGTCTTGCCCTCAAGTGGACCAAAGGGAAGCGGTGTAAATTCCTTCCAGATGTTAAATGAAAAAACCGTCGCCAGTCCAATCAACCACAAGAGTATTCCGGCGACAATGCTGATTTTCTTCCGGCCATAGCGTGTCGTCTCAACCAGATGGGCTACCACCGATTCCAATAATGAAATAGATGAGGTCAACGCAGCAACAAAAAGAAGCAGGAAGAACAAAGCGCCTACCACTCCACCTCCGGGCATCTTGCCGAAGGCGATGGGGAGCGTCATGAAAATCAAACCAGGGCCTTCTGCCGGTGAAAGTCCATATTGAAAGACAATGGGAAAGATCGCCAGGCCCGCCAGCATGGAGGCAAAACCGTCAGAAAATGAAATGATCGCCGCCGACTTGAGTACGTGTGACGTGCGGGGCATGTAGGCACCGTAGGTAAGCATAACACCCACGCCAATACCCAGTGAAAAGAATGCCTGGCCAAAAGCTGCCAGGGCCGTCCGGGCCGTAAGCTTTGAAAAGTCCGGCTTGAACATAAACTCGACCGCCTGGAGGAATTCAGCGGTGAACATGGCATAGACGAGCAGCGCAATCAGGATCAGAAATAAAGTCGGCATCATCCATGAAATGGATCGTTCGAGGCCGTCCTTGATTCCCAGCGCAACAATCCATGCCGTCGCCATCACAAAGACACCCTGGCCAATCATCATACGAAGCGGGTTGTCGAGCAGGTCATTATAAAACACCACCGCCGATGCGGCGTCAAGTTCATCGAGCATGCCTGTGAACGATGTGATGGTATAGTCAAGCGTCCAGCCTGCGATGACACAATAAAATGTGAGGATGAGGAAAACGCCCGTCATGGACACCCAGCCGAAGATCGACCAGCGCGGATGGATGCCGTCTCTGGCAGCAAGGACCTGCAGCGACCCCACCATGCTTTTTCCGCCCCTCCGACCAATAAGCAATTCCGCACCAAGGATTGGAATGCCCATGACAAGCAGTGATACCAGGTAGACGAATACAAATGTGCCTCCGCCATTTTCACCAGCTAAGTAGGTGAACTTCCAAATGTTGGAAAGACCGACAGAGCTACCGATCGATGCCATGATAAACAGGTAGTTGGATGACCAGCCTGGAGCCCGTTGTTCTGTCATGCCAATTGATTGAGGTTGTACCGCATAATCGACCCATGCGGCCCGTCCTTCACACGCTCTAGATCGAAGACATCGCCGGAAGGACCCTTTCTTTCCGATATGACTTTCCTGATCTGGTCGTAGTCTTCGGCATGCAGTGTAAATCTGAAAACTTCCAGGTTGTGCTTTAAGTGCGCTGCGGACCTTGCGCCGATGATGGCGCCTCCAACCTGTGGCTGATCAAGGATGTATCGAATGGCAACATTGGTCAGGCTCGTGTGATGCTTCTGCGCGATGTGATTCAACACCCTCAGGAGTTGTTGAAAAAGTTCCCAGCCACCAAACTCATCAATCATCAGCTTGTATTTCACCAGTGACCGGTTGTCAAACGGCGGCAAAGGCTCAGGGGCATTCAGCCAACGATCACTGAAAAACCCACCGGCTACCGTTCCATAACAAAGGAGCTTGATGTTGTGCTTGCGGCACAGTGCGATCAGGCCTTGCTCAGGACGGTGATCCAGCAAAGAGTATTGCACCTGCATGGTGGTGATGGGAATGCCGGCTTTCACCATCTCCAGTGTGCCTTGTGTGTTAAAGTTTGTTCCGGAAATCAGCGAGATCTTTCCAGCGATGCGAAGCTCATTCAGCCAGTGCGCTACTTCTACCCACCGCGGCACGTCGTAGGTCCACCAGCTGAACTGCACCATGTCGAGGCGCTCTAGGCCGAGTCGCTTCAGTGAGCGGTTGATGATGCGTTCCACATACACCTTGTTAACGGTGGGCAGCGCATCATAGTCCGGAACAAATTTGGTGAGGACCTGGATGTCATCGTTCCTTCCAAGCCTGGCTTTTCTTTCTGACAGAAATCTGCCGATGAGGTCCTCCACGCCTGTATAAATATCAGCGCAGTCGAATGTGGTCACGCCCGCTTCCGCGAAAGCGAACATGTCTTCCACGGGATCGTTGGAAGCTGTCGTGCTGTGGCCTGCCGATAATTGCCATCCGCCTTTAATGATACGGGAGATGGAAAAGTCAGGTGATAGTTGAATGCGCTCGCTGGTCATTGCTCAGCCCAGGGATTGTTATCGGGCATGGGCACGATGGTCGTCTCGGACCGTTCGTACGTGCGTTTGCCGATTCTGCTGATCCTGAATTTGGCGCCGCAATGCGGGTCGGGACATGCAATGATGTGGTCGGTGGCCATCCAGTCGTGAGCATTGAGCGGCCGTTGCTTGGCCGGAAGCAGGGGCAACAGCGCTGCCAGGGTATACAAGGAAAAGGGTTTGTCTGTTTTGAAGATCAGGTTCTCGCCGCGCACCTCAAATGATTCTCCGATCTGATGACTGCAGACGAAAGGCTTGTCGCCTTCGATGGTCTCTACAAGCAGGTCGTACAAGTGAAACGTTGGCATGGCAATGCGGCTCAGGTTGAGTACAAATGTGTGCAATTGACAGCACAACAAAAAAAGGCCTGCCAGGCATTAGGTATTGGGTATTGGGTATTGGGTATTGGGTATTGGGCATGCGACCACACCTCTTACCTCTTACGGGCTCACCGATTACCGACTCACCGATTACCGACCCACCGATTACCGACTCACCTCTTACCTCTTACCTCTTACCTCTTACCCCTTACCTCTCACCACTCCCTCTTTATAACGTCCTTGTTCCCGTCCACGTGCCCTTGTTGTCGGCCGCTACTACCCACGTTCCTGACACAGTGTTACCATTGACGGTGCCTGTGACTTCGGCGCTGCTCCCGACCAATTCGATATTGATGGTGGTTCCAACAAGGGCGCCGGTGAAGGTTCCACTGCCGTTAGATGAATCTGACGATTTGCTGGCTCCATAAATCAAACCGCCCTTTTCAATGAAGTTCCAGGTTCCGGTGTCGTCACCGGCATAGGTGCCTTCATAGGCTTTCACCTGTGCGTTGGACTTCTCCTTGATGATAACAGATATGATGTTGGGATGGCCGGGGATGTTGAATCCGATGCCGCCGGTCTCGCCGTTTTCATCCATGGAAAACGTTACGGTCCAGTCGTCTTTAGTAAACTCTGCGTCAACAATCTCTTCTCCTGATGTCCAGGAATCAAGGGATGTGGTAGTCAGTGTCTTCTTCACGCCGTCGAGTGTGATCTCAATTTGCTTGACACCCTTCTGCAGCACGATCTTGATGATGCCGCTGGATCCAATGAGGGTTCCCTTGTAGACACCGCCACTCTTACTGTCTTCAGCAGCATCCGCTTCAGCTGTTGTTGCCAGAGTAGTCGAGGGGTCTGGATCATCCTTCTTGCATGACAGCGGGCTGACAAACAGTATCGCTGCAATCACCACGTACACGAGCTTTTTCATAAGTCAAATGTTTGGTTGGCTGAATAATTTAGCGATTAGTTACCATAGCGGCAATTAGGTCACCGTCATCTGACGATTTAGACTCAATCCAAACGCAACAAAATAGCCCAGGAAATGGTATAAAAGTTCATATTTACATGATGAAGGTTCTCGTCCTGTGCTTCCTGACGTGCTTTTTACTGGTCGATCCCTTTCATCTGGGCGCCCAGCCTCCATCACCCCAGGTTGAACATGGCATCATCGACTTGCGTGGATACGATTTCACCCGGTCTGGCACAAAGCGGCTGACCGGTCAGTGGGAATTTCAATGGAAAAAATTACTCACGCCATCAACCTTTGACTCGCAGCCAGGTGCTGCCGGCATAACCATTCCGGGAACGTGGAGTCAATTCGACGAGCTGGGATATGGCACCTATCGGCTCCGCATGCTCCTTGCAGCCGATCATGCCGGTGTCTCGGTTTTCTTCCCTGCCATTAACTCCAGCAGCAGGATATGGGTCAACAACGAACCGGTATCTGAATCAGGCAAGGTGGCAGAAACCGAAGCCGCCTACATCCCCAAACTCACCAGCGTGCTTGTCCCTCTCCCCGACGACCCTGATACCATTGAAATCGTCTTACAGGTTGCGAACTTCTCAAGCTACAACGGCGGCATTTGGAGCACACCGAAAGTCGACAGAACCACGGTGCTTGTTGAAGAACTCAATCAGGCGAACGGCATCGAGAACTTTTTTGCAGGAAGCCTCATCGCCATGGCCTGCTACCAGCTTATACTCTATTTCCTCTATCACCGCGGCAAGCCGTTTCTCTGGCTCGCCCTCATTTGCTTTGGTGTTGCTATACGCTCCATGGTGATGCACGGCGGATCTTTTCTGCTACCCAACATCTTTCCATCAGTGACACCCGATATCTGGAAGAAACTTGAATTCGGGGCCGTATACGCGATGGTCGCCTTCTTTCCACTTTATGTATACCATCTCTTTAAAGAGTACGCGCCACGCCGGCCCCTGCAGATCTTCGTCGGCATTTCCATTTTTCTTTGCATCGCTGTACTCCTGACGCCTCAGGCCATCTATGGGCTCCTTCTGGAACTCTCTCACCTCTCCTACCTCCTTTGTTTTGTCTATGCCATCTATTCGATTGGCAAGGCCTGGCGTGCCGGAAATAAAGACGCAAAGATCATTCTCTTCGGCGTTGTCGCCTGCTTTCCATTCATTTTACTGGAGATCATGAAGAACTCCGTCTTTATCGGATTGGAAATTCCCTCCATGTATTATGTGGAGATCGGTGTGCTGGTGTTCCTGCTGTTCCAGGTTTACCTGCTTGCCAACCACTATGCCAAATCGTACCGCGCACTCGAAACCATGAATCAGGATCTGGAAGGCATTGTAAGCGAGCGCACCCAGGAGCTGGTGGCCGCCAGCAATGTCAGGGACAAACTGCTCTCTGTGATTTCCCATGATGTGCGGAGTCCGCTCAATTCACTTCATGCCATGCTTGAACTTTACAACAAAGGGAGGGTAACGCAGGCAGAGTTCAGTCACTTCGCCGAAAGAATTGAAAGTGACCTTGGCAATACGGGACTGTTGGTAGAGAATATCCTCCTTTGGACATCAAGCCAACTCAAAGGCGCCAAGCCTGTGCGCGAGAAATTCAATCTACGCGACCTTATAGAACAAAATGCAGAACTTTTTAAGACGCCGGCCGCCAACAAGAGGATCACCATCAAACGTCACCTGACCGAATCCCTGGAGATCAACTGGGACAAGCAGGTGGTGCACCTTGCATTAAGAAACCTTCTCGCCAATGCCATCAAGTTCTCTCACCATGGAGGCGACATTGATGTATCTGCAACACGACAGGGCAAGGAGATTCATCTCACCGTGCGCGATTACGGCGTGGGGATGGACAGCGCAACCATGGAGAGCATCATGTCAAATAAGCGGGCAATGACAACGGATGGAACCGGTAATGAACGTGGTACAGGTCTAGGGTTGTCTTTATGCAGGGAGTACCTTATCCACACCGGAGGTTCTCTCATCGCCGAAAGCCTTCATGGCAAAGGCAGTCAGTTTACGATTGTGATACCGCAGTAATTACTTGCCGAACAGGCGGCCAAAAATTCCCTTCTTCTTGCTTTTCGCATTCAGCGCATCGAGGGCAGTGCGCAGCCTTACCAGTGAAGCGGAATCCTTGATGATGTATTCTTCTGCGCCAAGGTCAGCGACCTTTTTTTTCACAGACTCATCGTTCAGCGTCGTGTAATAAATCACCGGCAGGTGCCTGTGGCTTTTGCGCAACTCAGCCAGGTAATCAAGACCCGTCTTCTGCTTGTCGGCAAAGAAATGGTCAAGCACAATGGCGAAAGGTTTCTCAGAAAGATGCTGCATCATGTCCTTAGGATCGGCATATGTCTTCACCTGATAGTTGCCCTGCAACTGTTCGAAATGGACCTGCAGCATCTTCTGCTGGACAGGATCATCTTCCACGACGAATACAACTTTCTGCTCTTCCATGATCGTTGATTATGTTAACCTTGAATGTCAGAGGATGCGTTTTCCTGTCCATGTGCCGCTCGAGCCTGCAGTGGATCCCGTCCAGGTACCGCTCACATTGTCGCCACTGATGGTACCTGACCCCTGGATGGTGGTCAGCGTGATGGTTGTCTCATTGACAAGTCCGTCAAACAATATCGTCGTAAGTCCATCTTCAGAACGGCTGATGCCGGAAAGCACAGCATCCTGAACAGTAAAATTCCAAATGCCTGTTTCCGAACCCGCGTAGGTGCCTTCAAACACCCGCACGATCTTCTTCGATGTCTCCTTGGTGAGGACTGCTTCAGCATCAGGGTGGTCGGGTATATTGAGGTTGGCTGTGGCACCGGTACCCGTTGCACCAACGCTGAACAGGACTTCCCAGTCATCAGCAGTGAAGAGGGCGTTGTGAATGAGCTCTCCGGATGTCCAGGCCGACAATGTAGCGCAGGTCAGTGTCTTGGTCGTATTGTCAATGGTGATCACCATCTCAATCACACTTTTCTGCAGCGTGACTTTGATCACACCGCTTGAGCCCACGATGGCTCCTTTATAAACGCCACCGCTCTTGTTGTCATGAGCTGAAACAGCCTCAGGAGTGGTGGGTAGCGTACTTGACGGTGCAGGTTCATCCTTACCGCAGGAAAAAGCAACCGTCAGCAACAAAGGCGCAGCAAATCGAATCAACACAGTTCTATTCATAGCAGCATCTATCCATTTAACGGCGCAAAGGTAGCCATGATTGTTTGATTTGCCAGAATCTAGAGCTAGAAGCTAGCATCTAGAAGCTAGAATTCGTTCCTCATTTTTAGTTCTTAACTCTTAGTTCATCAAGTCCAGCCTTCGACTGCTTTCAGGCTGACAAAGGGATTTACCCATGATGCTTAATCCGTGGAAATCCGCGTAATCTGTGGCTATTCAAAAGCTGAAAGTTTAAAAGTGAAAGCCGAATGCAGGAACCTACAAATAGCCAAAAGCTAAAGGCTAAAAGCTGAATGCCTCTGCGAACTCCGCGCAACCTTTGCGAACTCTGCGGTTAAAATGCCTTTCTTCTGGTCGACATAAAAGGTTAAGGCTAAAGGCTAAAAGCTAAATGCAGGAACCTACAAACAGCCAAAAGCTAAAGGCCAAAAGCCGAATGCAGGAACCGCAAACGTCGTAAACAAAACACATGGATTGAGTATCCCTGAAGGCAGACAGGCCAGAAGGAGGACTTCTACCTAAATGCTAACAAAACGAACGGCCCACAAAAGACGATCACGATTAAAACAACAATCCATCGACCACGACTTGATCTAAGTTCGCTGTTCTCACCTTTCCACCGTGAACGAATAATCGCAACACGGTCTTTCGACCCATATCGACCGTTATTAATAGCAAAAAGCACAATACTTATAACTAAAGCTATAAGCTTTACATAACCGCTTTCCAATGAGAATCCAACCAGCGACTCACTCAGCGCATAAACATTCACCGTAGCAAAACCTTCCAGCACAGTCAAAAATGTTAGTGCCCTAAAATTTGCTATACCTCCCTGCTCGATGAAGTCATCCCGGTACCGGAACCAATCGTTTATGCGATAGAACAGGTAATCACTTACATCCAATAGTGTCCTCTCGTTTTGCATTATCGGTTGCTTCTAGAGATAAGTATAAACCTTACCCGATGCTTTAAAGATAATGCACCCTCTGCGTACTCCGCGCAACCTCTGCGTACTCTGCGGTTAAAATGCCGCTCTTCTGGTCCGCATAAAAGGCTAAAGGCTAAGGCCGAATGCAGGAACCTATAAACAGCCAAAAGCTAAAGGCCAAAAGCTGAATGCCTCTGCGTACTCCGCGCAACCTCTGCGTACTCTGCGGTTAAAATGCCGCTCTTCTGGTCCGCGTAAAAAGCTAAAGTCTAAAGCCGAATGCAGGAACCGCAAAGGATTGAGTACCTTGAGGGATGAATCGCAGAATCGTCACTTTAGTTATTCTCATCACATGCTATGGATGCTCCACTGCACAGGGCCAGGGCCTCCTGTCGCCGGCAGCATTTGCTCAAAAAGCCACACAACTGAAAGATGCCGTTGTCCTTGATGTTCGCACCCCGGACGAATACCGGAGTGGGCACATGATCAAAGCGAAGAACATTGACTGGAGTGGAAATGATTTTGAAAAACAGGTTGCGCTGCTCGATAAGACCAAGCCGGTGCTCCTCTACTGCCAGCGTGGCGGCCGAAGTGAATCAGCGGCAAAGAAGTTGCGTGGCCTCGGCTTCAAGGAAGTCTACGACCTGGATGGAGGCCTTTCGGCATGGCAGGCTGCCCGATTGCCTGTCACACGCGAATAGCCCTGCAACCTTTGCACACAAGCACGCATCTACGCTCAATGAGGCTTGTCTTCACCTTCCTGCTCCTGACCTTCACGGGATTCAATGCCCGGGCACAGGAGCTTCTGCATGGACGTGTGCTGGACGCTGAAACCCGCGAACCGGTTGTCGGGGTGCATGTCATCGCCTTCGGCAAGAAAATCAGCGGCAACACATCCAATGCCTCTGGTGAGTTCAGCCTCACTAACCCCGGCACCATCGACTCGATCCGGATATCGTGCATCGGATACAAAACTTTCACCCAAAAAGGTTTTTCGAAAAGCCCCATCGTCATCACGCTCCAGCCGCACGTCACTTCCCTTGCCGCCCTCACGGTCAAGCCTCCTTCAGCCACCGAGTTGATCCGCAATGCCGTTGATGCCATCCACAAGAATTATGTCAATCATCCGTTTCAGGTGCGTGGGTTTTACAGGGAACAGATCAGGAATGACTCTGTCTATTATTCAGTAGCTGAAGCTGTCTTCGAAAGCCAGCTGACACCCGGAGCAAGCGATGACGACCGGTGTAAAATGAAACTCGTCCAGGGTCGGCGCAGCGAAACAGTGAGAAGCACACGCATGTTTGAGGATTATCACCCCGGCGGCGGTCCCAATTACCTGATGGGTCAGGGGCTTGAGGTGAATGTGCCGGAATTCATGCAGGCTAAAAATTTCAAAGAATACGACTTCACCATTGATTCCATCACGAGTTATGAAGGCATGGATGTCTACGTAATCGGTTTTGATCAGAAGTCAACCGTGAAGAAAAATCTATGGAAAGGAACGATTTTCATTGAAGCAGAGTCCCTGGCCGTGATTTCCCTCGACTATGCACTCAGTGACAAAGGGATCGAATACCGCAACCACCTCACCGGCAAAGACAAGGTGATGGCCAATCTGCTGGGAATAGACTTCGATGTATTGAAAAGGAAAACACACCTCAGCTACCACAAATCTGGCGACCGATGGAACATGCACGAAGCGAATCTTACCATGAACATTCACTTTGTCCAGCCTCGTAAAGACATCGATGAGCGTTTTACGCTGAAGGCGGAGATGCTCGCTTTGTCGCAGAACAATGATCAGCTTACCCCATTTGCCAAAAGTGAGTTGTGGCATTCCAATAATCTCGTCAAGAGTTTGCCGGGAGAATTTGACGATCGCTTCTGGGGTGCCGATAATTATATACAGCCTGAACAATCTGTTGTGGCTGCTGTCGCTGCCATGAAAGTCATCCAGGGCGATGCGCTTACGGCGAACCTTCCCGACGGATGGCAGCTCCTGCATCCGGAGATGGCCAAGATCTATAAAAACGACTCCACGCTGATGCTGAAGCCCTATGTCGAATCCCGGTGGAAAGATGCAGAGCGTGGCCCCTTTCTCTGGAAGACAGTGACAGGGAATTTTCAGGTTGAGGCAAACCTTGTTGTCACAAAGGCTTCCGATCCCGAATCATCACCTAACGCCGGCTTTCAGATCGGGGGCATCATGCTAAGGTGGGACAGTGATACAGAAAACCATATCTATGCCGCAATAGGTTGCATGGGCAATCCTGCCATCAAGATGATCTGTCAGAATACCATCAATGGAAACTCGGCCATTCATGTCACAAAAATTCCCAGGCATCAACTGCGCGTTCGTATTTCACGGACAGGCAACGTATTTCAGTTGCAGTATTACGATCAGGAAACAAAACAATGGACGCTCTGGCGTGAGTTGAAACGAGAGAACATACCTGCTGCCCTTCAGTTGGGCATCGCCGGATATGCTCACGTGCCAGGCAACGCACCCAACCGGAAACCCGACGTACTGGTACAGGCACGACACTTCACCATCATTCCTTCAGGAAAATGAAAAGAGTAGTCCTTACACTGGCCTTGATTCTGTTTTCAACGTCGGTGTTCCCGTGTCTGATCTTCTTTTTCTCTACAGGTGGCCATGTGATCATCGGCAACCACGAGGACTGGACAGCAAGGGATGCAAGGGTGCGCTTTATTCCGGCAAACGGAAAACTCCTGGGTACTGTCGTGTTTGATTTTGAAAGCGAGGGGCTCATCCAGGGTGGGATGAACACGGCTGGATTCTTCTTCGACGGTACAGCGACACCATTTGTACCTCTGGACTTTTCCGGTAAGGAAGACTTTAAAGGCAAGGACTTCTGGCTCACGCTGCTGCAGACGTCATCTACAGTGGAAGAGGCAGTGGCCTTCATCAAAAAATATAAAGTGCCCGATCTGGAGCGGGTTCACCTGCTCTTCGCCGACCGATCCGGAAAGTCGGTCATTGTAGGGGCCTATGATGGAGCGTTGACCTTCACTTGGCGCGACAAGCCCTTCCAGGTGCTGACCAATTTTAACATCGTCGACCCTGAATATGGCGGGGAACTGCCATGCCCGAGATTCGCCACAGCGAACAAGATACTTTCCGGACAAGATCCAATGAAACACGTCAAGACCATATTAGCAGAAACGACCCAGGGTGAGCTCACCGTCTACTCAAACCTGTACGACCTGACAACACAGACCGTGGAAGTCTTTTACCTGGGTGATTTCTCAAAATCCCTTACATTCAATCTGCATGATGAATTGAAGAAAGGCGCCCATGGAATTATGCTGGACATACTGGAGAAGAAGTAGCAGCAGGAAACTAAGAATTAAGAAATTAGAAATGAGAACTGGATTCCAGATTCTAGCTTCACATTTTCAATTTGGATCACATTGACTACTTTCATAGCTGATAATCTTCAGCATGAAAGCCCTTCTCTGTCACAACCACGGTCTCCCGGATTCTCTCCAGCTCGACAATGTACCGGCACCGGTCGCTGCGGCAGACGAGGTACTCATCATGGTCAAGGCCTGCGGGGTCAACTTCCCCGACGTGCTGATGATCCAGAACAAATATCAGTTCAAGCCGCCACTTCCCTTCGCCCCTGGCGGCGAAGTATCCGGCGAAGTACTTGGTGTAGGTGAAAAAGTTAAACACCTCAAGCCCGGAGACAAGGTAGTGGCCCTCTGCGGTTGGGGCGGCTTTGCCGAAGTAGTCAATGTGAAGGCCTCCAGGGTATTTCCCATGCCAAAGGGCATGGACTTCATCACCGGAGCCACTACTCTATATACATACGGCACTTCCTATCACGCGTTGAAAGACCGTGGCCAACTCAAGACAGGCGAAACTGTGCTCGTACTTGGCGCCGGCGGGGGTGTCGGGCTCGCGGCCGTCGAACTGGCAAAGATCATGGGCGCCCAGGTCATCGCCGCCGCATCGTCTGCCGGCAAGCTGGCTGCCTGTGCTGCCAAAGGTGCCGATCACCTTATCGATTACTCGACGGAAGACCTACGGGCAAAAATCAAAGAGATTACCCTCGACCAGGGTGTCGATATTGTCTATGATCCCATCGGCGGGCCCCTCGCAACGGAAGCACTCCGGTCGATGGCGTGGAAAGGAAGATACCTCGTCGTGGGGTTTGCCTCAGGAACGATCCCCCAGTTTCCCGCTAACCTTGCTTTGCTGAAAGGCTGCTCCATCAACGGAGTGTTTTGGGGGAGCTTTGCAGAGCGTGAACCTCAAAAGAGTCTGCAGAATTTTGGCGATATCCTCGGATGGATCAAGGCCGGCGTGATCAAACAACACATTCACAAAGTCTATTCACTGGAAGAAGGTACTTCTGCCTTGCAAGATCTGCTGGACAGAAAAATTACCGGCAAGGCCGTCGTAAAAATAGGTGCCTGGGAGAATGAACCTGAAGCGGTCGTTGAGGAAGTAAAAACTGATTCCCGAACCGCAACGCCAGAAACCGGCGAACCGCTTAAACTTGCTCTCTCCGATCTGAAAAGCAAAGTGGGCGTTACCCTTGGCGTTAGCCAATGGTTTACCGTGACCCAGGAGATGATCAATGACTTCGCCAAAGCAACGCATGACTATCAATGGGTTCATGTTGATACCGAACGCGCCAAAGAAAGTATGCCTGACGGCAAGACCATCGCACATGGTTATCTGACGATGTCGCTGGCGTCAAAGTTCTTTTTTGAACTTCTTCACATCGATGGCGTAACCACCTCCATCAACTACGGCCTGAACAAAGCACGGTTTCCTGTCGCCGTCAAGTCCGGCAGCCGCATTCGAATGACGGGTACCATCAAACAGGTAGAAGAGATGGCGGGCGGCGGCACAAAGCTCTTCCTTGAATGCATCATGGAAGTTGAGGGCGAAGAGAAGCCGGCATACGTCGGCGAACTCATTACTGCATTATTCTAACACAAGCAAACACATCATCAACGCATGAGACTCAAGAACAAAACTGCGATCATCACCGGCGGCGCCAATGGCATCGGCCGCGCAACCGTGGAAGCCTTTGTACGAGAAGGCGCCAACGTCACCCTGTGGGATGTCTCCGAACATGGAGCCACTCTGGCTGCTGAGCTTTCCAGGAAAGGGCACCAGGTTGCTTACGCAAAAGTCAGCGTTACCGACAACGAACAAGTTTTGAATGCCACCGCGGCTGCGGCGAAGGCGATGGGCCGCATCGATATCCTCATCAACAATGCTGGCATCACCAAAGACCGCACCTTGCTGAAAATGACACGCGAAGAGTGGGACGATGTGATCGGCGTCAACCTGACGGGTGTATTCAACTGCACCCAGGCGGCAGCAACCTTCATGAAAGAACAGCAGTATGGTCGCATTGTCTCTGCTTCTTCCAACGTCGCCATCCGCGGCAACTACGGACAAACCAACTACGTCGCCACCAAGTCGGCCATCATCGGTATGACCAAGGTCTGGGCGATGGAGCTGGGGCGCTTCGGCATCACCGCCAACTGCATCGCTCCGGGATTCATCAAGACCGCCATGACCGATGCCATGCCTGAAGAGGTGCGGAAAGCATCCCTTGCTCATATCCCCGTAGGTCATTGGGGTGAGCCTGCCGATATCGCCAACGGGTATGTTTACCTGGCCTCCGACGAAGCACGCTTTGTCAGCGGTATCTGCCTGACCATCGACGGCGGTGCGGCGAGGTAGGCCTTCAATTTTTTGTGACCATCGCCCTTTTCTTTGCAGAAGCCTGCCGGACTGGCGATCACCCGTCTACCTTTGGATAACGTCATGAATAACCTTCAGATAACCATTGTCGAGGATGAACTGATCGTGTCGGAAGATCTTCGGCAGATTTTACAGGATGAAGGATATGACGTCACCGGTTGCTTCGAGTATGCAGAAGAAGCGTTGGGCCACCTCGTGGATGTGAAGCCCGACCTGGTCATGATCGACATTCGCCTCAAAGGCAAGATGACAGGCATTGACCTGGCAGAGAAACTTAGAAACTCCCATAGCGTACCCATCATTTTTGTTACGGCCAACACCGACGAAGAAACCTATCAGCTCGCCAGGCGAACCAAGCCACAGGCTTTTCTGGTAAAGCCGTTCAATGCACGCACCTTGATTGCTGCCGTTGACCTGGCGCTCTTCAACTATGCACAGAATAATACCGCCGAAGCCATCGTGGATTCTTCCGTTCTGGAGCGAAAAGATTTTCATGGCCCCATCCAGGATGGCTTCTTCATCCGTGAAGGCGGCCGCCACAAGAAGATCAAACTCACCGACCTGCTGTTCATCGAAGCCGATGGCAGTTATGCCAAGCTCGTCACCAACAGCGGCCACCATACCATCACACAAAACCTGAGCACCTTCCTGCGAAGGACCAACCTCCCCCTCCTCGTGCGGGTACACCGCTCCTACATCATCAATGTCAACCGGGTAGATTCATTTGATGAAGGATATGTGTACATCGACAAGTACCCCATTCCTATCAGCAAGACTTACAGGAGTGAATTTCTTTCGACACTGAACGCCCTCTGATTACTCCACCATCGTTATTCCTGTTACCTCCACATGGATCGTGTTTGGTGATTTCTGTTGCATGCTGCCCTTGAGCTTGCGCAGGAGAAGTTCGATCAGCCTCACGCCAAATCCCCTGCCTGCAGAAAGGGCAAGGTTGTAACCCGGGCCGTTGTCAGTCACGTCGAAGGTGATTTTGTCATGATCACGAACGACATCCAGGTGAAAAACGGGTGAAGGATGATTGGCGAAAGCGTGTTTGATGGCATTGGTCGTCAGTTCATTGATGAGCAAACCCAGTGCGATGGCCGACTCGACATCGACACGGACAGGATCGATCTTCATGTGCTTGACGACAGGCACGCGAGATGAGAGTACGCTCATCAGATTTTCTACGAGTTCGTTGAGGAACGAGGGAAGGAACACCGCCTGTATGCCCTGCGCCTGATAGAGCCGCTGGTGGATAAGGCCCATCGTCATGATGCGCGTTTTGATCTCCTCGATCTGCTGCTCCAGTTCGGGGCTATCCACATTCTGCGCCTGCAGGCTGAGAAGGCTTACGATGTATTGCAGATTGTTCTTCACACGGTGATGCACTTCCTGTGTGAGGGCCTTCTGCTCCGCATTGGATTCCTGGAGCTCCCGGTTTTGTCGCTGGATCTTTCGTCGCTGAAGGAAGAGCGAGACGACAAAGCCGATGGACAGCAAAGTCACTGCTGCCAGCGAAACCAAAGTGATGGTGCGGTTTCGAACGATGACCCTTGCCGATTCCAACTCACGTTCCTTTCGCACCGTCTCAAATTGAGCTTGATAATACACCAGTGCCATCGCACCCTCCATCGTGTTGATGCTGTCTGAAAGTACCATGGCCTTGTCAGCATATTCCAATGCCTTTAATGGATTGCCCGTAGCAGCATAAAAGGTCTTACCAAATTCATAGAGACTGAGCATGTGTTGTCGGGAGGTGCCCTCGGCTTGTCGGATTCCCTGGAGCAGGAGTTCCTCAGCCCTATGATTCTTTCCCATACGGAAGTATACCTGGGCAAGGCGATTTGCTGAGACCGGCATGGAGATCCGGTTGTTCATGCGGGTGTTCATTTCATATGAGCGCTCCATGTACCAGGCAGCGGAGTCCAGGTTGTTGAAAAGCGCGTGTGAATCGCCCAAAAACTCCATAACGATAATATTTTTGATCCGCGTAGACCACGGAACCTCCGCTTTCGCCAGATAATGAAAATAAAAGCATGAATCTTTCATGCCGGCTTCCCCATACTCCCTTCCCACAGATGACCAGGTGGGAAAGTAACCGAGCGAAGCCATAACACGGGATCCTTTTACGAGATAGCGCGCCGCCTCCAAGTGTTTACCAAGCTTGCGGTGCGCTATCCCCAGGTTAAGCAACGTACTGTACTCGCCTTTCTCATTTCCTTCCTTTCTGAAAGTGGCCAACTGATTCAGTTCATCGCCAATCTTGGTTAGGTAAAAAAGTGAGTCATTGAAGAATGATGCTTTGCCAAGCAAGTCGGCAAGCTCATTGGATTGTCCCCGTGAGGTGTCCTTCAGCTCCTCGCTCTTGTAGAGGTAGTGCAGGGTGTTCTTCATATCACCCTTTCTGTTATACATCAAAGCAATCCTGTGCAGTGAATTCATCAGGTCATACTTATTCCCCAGCTTCTCATAGATATGGATGCCTGCCTTATAGTATTTGATGGCAGAATCGTAGTAGGCCTGGTAGTAATAGTTGTCACCCATGAGCATGTCAATGCCAGCTGCAGACATCTCATCAGACTCCGTCATGACCAGTCTCCTTGCTTTGCGCAATGTTGCTACCGATTCATCGTACTCGCCATTGGACCAGATCACATTGGCGAAGAGCTGGAGGCTACGTCCCTCGCACCATGAGTTGGTTCCCGCGTAGCGATTGACCAAACTTTTAGACGCGGCAAGAGCCTTCTGATAATCTCCGAATACGATACTGCTGGCAGCCTTGTATTCTTTATCAAAAGCCTCTGTCTTGCAAGCCTGGCAGAATGCTGAAATGACACAGGAGGTCATCAGCACGACCAGCATTCCGCATCGCATTAACCTAAGCTTGCTAACTGCAGAACCCTCAAAAGTAAAACCGCTCAAAGTGACGGAAACCATATGAAGCACGAATCCAACCCTGAAATGAATGCCTCAGGGCAATTCGGGTAGTTTATCAATTATTACAATCCTCAGGGATCCGCCAAAATTACCCATGAGCAATTCCAGGCTTAACATTCACTTTGCTGATGCGCAAACCCCTTTGCAAAGGAGCATAATTGGTTCACGAAATTCAAACCCCTTTCCGGGGCTCAGAATGTTGGCTAATTTGAGGGCACGAAATCCACATGAGTCGTTATACAAACCTTGATCACCTCAAATTCCTCCTTCAGGAAGTACACCCTATTGATGACCTTTTCAAGCTCTCCAAATTCTCGCATGTCAACTGGGAACAGGCGTGGATGATGGTGGAATCGGCTAAGACGCTTGCCGATCGGCACATGGCGCCGTACTTCAGGGAGATGGATGAAAAGCCAGCGCACTACGACGGCAACGGCGGTGTCAAGACCCATCCGCAGCTGAAGACCATCATCCGTCAAGCTGCAGAAGGTGGATGGATCAATGGCGCCGCGTCGTTTGATGTCGGCGGCCTTCAGCTTCCACTGATGATCTTCAACGCAGGACAGCATATTTTTCAATCAGCCAACAACGGCTGCCAGGGATACTTCAGCCTCACCAGCGGAGCAGCTGCGCTCATTACAAGCTTCGGCTCAAAAGAGCAGATCAACACATTCGTGCCAAACATGTTCGACGGGCTCTGGCAGGGTACGATGGCGCTCACCGAGCCACAGGCAGGAAGCGCCCTTAGCGATATCACTACCTCTGCAAAACACATCAGCGAAGACCGTTACCACATCAAAGGACAGAAGATTTTTATTTCAGGCGGCCAACATGAGGCCTGTGACAACTTTGTTCACCTCACCCTGGCCCGCATCCAGGGAGCGCCGCCAGGAACGAAAGGCATTTCACTGTTCATCATTCCAAAGTTCAGACCTCAACCCGGCGGCAGCCTGAAAGCCAACGACGTGTTCTGTGCCGGCGACTTCCAGAAGATGGGACAGCGTGGGTACACCACGACACACCTCGTGTTTGGCGATCATGACGACTGCGAAGGATGGCTGATCGGTGAACCGAACAAAGGTCTTACCTACATGTTCCAGATGATGAACGAAGCCCGCATCGGTGTAGGACAAACTGCTGCGTCCGTGGCGATGGCTGCCTACCAGGCATCCCTGCAGTATGCCAAAGAACGCACGCAGGGAAGACTCGCCAGTGAAAAGGACCCATTGAAACCGCCGACGCTGATCATCAATCACCCCGACGTTCAACGCATGCTGATGACACAGAAGGTCATTGTCGAAGGATCCATCTCGCTGGCCATGGAGTGCAACAAGCTGTACGATCTGTCACACGCGCTCGAGGGCGAAGCACAAAAGGAGAGCTGGCTGCTGCTGGAGATTCTTACGCCGGTTGTAAAGACCTATTCAAGCGAACAAGGAAGTCGTGCTGCTTCGCTGGCTGTGCAAACCCTGGGCGGCTACGGATTCACGACGGACTTCCCGGTACAACAACATTACAGAGACCTGAAGATCATGAGCATCTATGAGGGCACCACCGGCATCCAGTCACTCGACCTTCTCGGCCGCAAGGCCACGATGGAGAAGGGCAAGGCGCTGAACCTGTTGCTTGGCGCCATGCGCACAACAGCACAACAGGCAGGGGCTTATGCTGAATTAAAGTCCTCTGCCACTTCACTCGAACGTGAGGCCCAGCGCATTCAGGATGTGCTGAACCATTTGTTAAAACTTGCTGCCACGGACGTCGATCGGTTCCTGGCTGATGCAACGGTGTTTATGGAGATGGTCAGTTATACCGTGATCGCCTGGCAGTGGTTGAAGATGGCAACCGTTGCCAGTTCGCGATTGAAGTCAGAAGATGCTAGCCGTCAAGGCAAGGCCTTCTACGAAAGTAAAGTGCACGCGATGAAGTTCTACTACCGCTATGAGCTGCCCCATGCCGCTGCTTGTGCCACTACGCTGCTGGATGCGGAGTACTTGTTGGGCAAGCAAGCGGGTTTTTAAGTGGCGTTGGGCATTAGGGATGCAATTTGAAAATTGGATAATTTGAAAATGAACTGATTATTAATCCTCAGCACTTCAACACTTCAATACTTCAATACTTCAACACCTCAACACTTCAGCACTTCAACTCCGACACCAAAAAAAAGGGGCATCCCGTTTCCAGGACACCCCACCCCCGACTTTGCATCGGGGAACCAACCCCTCACTCAAAAAATGGTTAGCTGACTTTGATGGTCGTCTTCAGCGCCTTCTTTTCATCCTTGGGAATCGTCACTTCGAGGATCCCGTTGGTGTAGGAGGCATTGATCTTCGCGCTGTCGGTATTCTCCGGCAGGGTAAAGCTCCTGCTGAAGGAACCGAATTGTGTTTCGATGGCGTAGTAGTTTTCTTCCTTCTTCTCACTGGAGAACTTGCGCTCGCCGCTCACGGTGAGAACATTGTCCTTCACTTCAATCTGGAAGTCGTCCTTGCTCACGCCGGGAACAGCCACATGCAGTTCGAATGCTTTTTCATTTTCCACGATGTCCACGCGGGGCTGGAAGGAACTTCCGCCTGAGCGGGTCAGCGTGTCGTTGAAAAACTTGTCGACCAGGCTGCTGAATGTTGCAGGCACATAGTCATTGGTGTTATAGCGGATCATTTTCATAGTAGTAGTTTTTTATGGTTGTTACTGTTTTTTAACTGCTATGACTCACCCTCAGGAAAATCTGTGCCGAGGGCAAATCATTCCGAATTTCAAGACACTTTGTCCGGAATAACAAAAGTGAGCGGAGCAAATCCGGTCAAATTGTCCAGATTGTATGATGCTCCGTCTACTTTTTTTGGATGATGAGGGCCGACTGTACAGAGCCAGGAAGGCCGAAGGTGACGCGATCTTGCTCAAGGGCCGTAACCTGCCAGTTGCGGTTAAGGTCATCAAAAGGCGGTGTGGAAAAATTGAAGACAACCCGCAGATCTTCGAGGGCATCTACTTGAGAATCCGTATCAAGTATTTCCCAGGAACCAGTGACAATGGTTGTACCACTCGTACCGGTGACCGCTGTCTTCGTGCCAAACGTCAGGACCGATCCATCAAAAAAGCCCGACTGGTCAACGCCATTGTCAAGTTGGTAGGTAATGTTCCATGAAGCTGACGTGAGGATGTTGCTTACCAATTCCTGTTGCGTAGGGGACGATTCGTCTTTGCTGCAGGAAATTCCGAGCAGGCAAAAAATAATGAAGATAGAAGTCCGCTTCACAGCACAAAAATAAGATGGATAGACCGTAGATTTGATGACTGCCTGAAGTAGCTTCAAATCACATGTTTATCATCAACCTGCATTACATCGTCCCCCTCCACAAGCTCGACGAGCACATGGGCACCCATGTGAAGTTCCTATCCAAATATTACAAGCTAGGCACCTTCCTGGTTTCCGGCCGCAAGGTCCCTCGAACGGGCGGGATCATTGTGGCGCAGGCATCTTCAAAAGAGGCGTTGGAGGAGATCATCAAAGAAGATCCATTTCATAAACACCGTCTGGCGGAATTCACCATCACCGAGTTCCTCGCATCACAAGCCCACCCGGAGTTTAAGAACATGATGGGGAAGCTGATGAGGTGATGTGGTGATTCGGTGATGTAAGATTGTTTTGAATGGGTCTTTTTCCAGCCATGATCAGTCGACGCTGAAGACTACTTTTCCATTGGGGAAGAGCTCAAAGGTGTAGTACTTACAAAAATCAAGGCTCTGCCATACAGCAGTCTTGCCATCCGGGTAGACGACCTTCATATCAAACGAGCAACCTTTGCCGTAGTCAGATGGAATGGTGAGCGTTCCTGTTTCTCCCTTGAAGAGAAGGTCTTTGCCAAGGATGTCTTCACTCCAGTGCGGACTCTCACGGGGAGAGATGTAGACACTCTCCACATCCTTGGTGGTCTTGTTGCCAATCGCGATCTGCAGCCGCTGACCCTTGCGCGTCCCGTTGTTTGTGCCGGACGTCGACTGCCCACTTTTTGATATCTCGCTGATCCGCCTTCTTTGTTTGTCACCCTTTGCCGCCTCCTTGCTCATGTTGTCCAGCGCTTTTGGCAGGCCGTCAACAAAACCCTTGAGTACATATCCCCACCTTCTTGCGTTATCTGCCTTACGGTCGGCCTCCTTTGCTGCGGCCACTTCAACCGCCAGCTTATCCAGCGCCACATCTAAACCCTCCTCGAGAGCGAAATTATCTTCCGCCCACAGCCAGACAGGCACACCTTCGGCAATGGCCACCAACCCGGAATTGTTCGGTGTAAATTCTACGGAAGAAACATCCAGCGGAAAGGCCATCTCCTTGACCAGCGTCCCGTCCATGGTCCACACCTTGATCTGTCCGCCAGACACCGTCTGGGTCACACCGTCAGCGCCCTTGCGTTTGACTGTTTTTCCATACGGCAGACATCCTGCTGTCACCACCCATTTGTTGTCTGGTGAAATAGCAGCTACTGTTGCGTGAAAGTGAGGAAAGCTCTTGACCAGCGTCCCCTTCGTATCCCAGACAGATACCAGCTCATCGTCAAATGGAGCAGCAATCAACTGGTCATCGACTGAGAAGTTTACAAAAGTCTTCATGTTATAGTCGCCATACC
The DNA here is from genome assembly GCA_016787625.1 of Cyclobacteriaceae bacterium. GTDB lineage: Bacteria > Bacteroidota > Bacteroidia > Cytophagales > Cyclobacteriaceae > ELB16-189. The sequence continues at coordinate 1,521 of JAEUUD010000032.1, read as the reverse complement.
TGGTATAGGTCTGGTACTTGCTGAGCATCTCCTTCCCTATATCGATCATGGATGTCTGTGTTCCATTGGCGTCGAAGATGATCGCATTACTCCTTCTCACGACCATGAACTGATTGCCTGAATGGGAAAACTGAATATTCTGCACCCAATCCCCCTTGAACTTGTTCATGGATAACAGCTTGCCTTCATTGTCGAAAAGAAATACATACTCGTTACCATCAGAATAACCACCGGCCCCTGACGTGCTCTTGAACACGATGCGCGCTCCATCAGGAGAAATTACGGCGATGTCTGATTTTGGTTTGAACGGCTCTTCAGTCCTTGGATTCACAAACCTGGTCAATACCTTCATGTCCTTGTCATAGAGGACGGAGCCCTTAAGGAAGTTGCCATTCTCGGCTACGGCTTGCCAATAATAGACCCCTTCATTGACTTGTCTGTTCTCGAACTTGTACATGGCCTTAAGCTTCATATCATAATCCCAGAAGCAAAGATTGGTAGTCTTGTCCGGCAGGGTAAAGTCCGTGATCATGTAGGAGTCACGGAAAGTCAAAAAATTGTCAGAGCCAAAAGCTATTTCTTCTGTAGGTATTCCCTTCTTGGCCGGCGCGCCCTTCATTACTTCCTCCTCACCATTGGCATACACGATTTTTGTTACATCGCTCTTCAGGATGGTGTACGTCGGCCCGTCGGGATTACTGGCTTTCTTGTACTTGATCTCCGTGGGGAGAATCTCGAGCACCTTCGCCTGCACGATGGTTCCGTCTTTGTTGTGGATTTTATCAACCGGCGCTTGCGCGAAAATGGTCAGCACCCCGACCATCATCATCAACATCATGGAGTACCTGAGCAGGATTTTCATGCGATGTGAATTTGAGATAAAGTGGTATTCTATTCACACAATATACACATTGATGCGCTGCCAAGAGCCAACAGCCAATAGCTAACTTCCTGCTCCGGAAAGCCTTCCCTTGACATAGTCCGACAATCTCAACGAAAGCGCCACGATCGTCAGCGTTGGATTGGGAGCGCCGGAAGTGGTATAACAACCCGATCCCGCGACATACAGGTTGCGGATGCCGTGAACCTGGCAGTTCGCATCCACCACGCCTTTCTTCGGATCACTGTTCATCCGCGTCGTGCCCATGTGATGCCACCCGCCGTTGGTACCCTCTGGCCAGCTCATGTCGTTTTCATCACGGAGGAATTCACGGAGCTTGATTCTTCCCAGTCCTGCAATACCCATCTGCTCGCCGATAATCTCATTGATGCGGCGAATACTCCGCTTGTCGAGATCGGTCAGCTTCCAATGTAAATTGGCGAGAGGCATGCCCAGCTCGTCGGTTTCCTCTCCAATGGTTACCCTGGAGTCGGGGTTGGGTGCCTGTTCGATGCGGGTTTGAAGGGCGAATGCACGATCAACCGTTCCGCGTTCCAGTTTTGCTACTTCTTTGTCGGCCTCGTCCCACAAGGCCCATGTACTGTCTTTTGCCTTTCTTGGATCCTCATCCTGCCACACTT
>JAEUUD010000329.1 GCA_016787625.1 Cyclobacteriaceae bacterium | reverse complement strand
ATAGTAATAATTCACCCGGAACGACTCCCAGTCATAGGCAAACGATAGCCAGATCAACGTCAGAAAGTAGATGAAATAAGGATCCGGGACGGCCAGGTGAAATTCGGCGATGACAAAGAGGGAGGCCGACAAAATCAGCCCGGCATAATAAGCCACCTGCTCCCCTTCCATCTTCCTGGCAAACCGGTAAACCACCGCAACCGTCAGCAGGCCCATGATCACCGAGAATAACCGGGCTGCAAAAGGCGTGTAACCGAAAACGGAGTACGACGCCATCATGAAGAAGTAGTGCAGCGGGGGCTTGTCGGTGCGAAGTACGTTGTTGAACGTGGGCACCACCCAGTCGCCGCGCTCGAGCATCTCCATGGCACAGGCGGCATTCTTGGCCTCATCCAGGATGTACACAGGAAATCCCCAGAAGTTGGCCGTGATCGCTACGACCGACAATCCCATGACGATGATCCATTTTTTGTCCTGCATGGGTTTATCTACTTTTGATAGGACACGCATTCCATGAAATCTTCCTTCTGGCTCATTCTGGTTCTGCTCGTTTCCCTGGTAACGGCCCTGGGCGTGTATCGGGTTTCCGAAAATAAAACTACGGAACAAAAACTCATCCGGGAACTTCAACTTATGCAGACCCCGGCGTCGGTACGATTTCTCCAACTCGTTTCCGACAGCATCAGTTACTTCAGCCTGGGCATCCCGGCGCTGGCCATTGCCGCCGGGCTGATTCGAAGGAAGAAGGCCTGGGTACGGCATGCGTTGATCATCCTCCTCGGCATTGCCCTTGGAGGTTCCGTTTCGGCCGTCATCAAGCGTACTGTCAAGGAACCCCGGCCTTACGAGGTCGACAAGCAGATTGCCCAGCTCAGCGTCGGAGGAAGCAACTC
>JAEUUD010000328.1 GCA_016787625.1 Cyclobacteriaceae bacterium | reverse complement strand
CGGCAAACACTTTAAAATACCCTAGCGCTTTAATGCTGTCGCCCTTTTCTTGCGCCATTAGGTAGCGCGACCGGGAGAACGTCATCCTTTCCTGCATACTGCCAGATCGATTGACGAATGACATTGTACTATCGAGGTACATGGCTGCTGAATCCAATTGAGGTATCCGCCGATAAACATGAACGAGGTTGTGGTAGGATGAGAACCTCAGGCCCAGCAAATGATCAAGGCGTAAAGAATGCTTGTAATAATCTATGGCCCTTGGGTAATCTGACCGGTCCAATGAAAGATCCCCGAGTTGTTCGATTGCAAGGGACATCCCCAGCGAATCTCCCAATAGCCTGGCACTCTCTGCTGACTCCGATAGATAAGTGAGCGCCTCCGGATACCGTTTCATTTTTCTATATGTTCTTCCCAGATCACGTTTCAGACCAATCTGGATGTTCAGGTTGCCACCTTCCATGGCAGCCGCGATGGATTGCTGATAATCATATACAGCTTCAGTGAACAATCCCTGGGCTTCCTCGATGCGGGCCATCTGGCTCATCGCCTGCAGCAGTCCGCTACGATCGCGGGCAGCCTGAAGGGATGGAAGAGCCTTCCTGAAAAAATCGAGCGCCTTTTCATAGGACGATTTGCCAGAGGCCACGGTGCCAAGTATCATGTATGCCTGCGAGGCGAGTGTCTGATTGGCAGGAGCCAGTGCTAAAGCATGCCATGCCTGCGACACGGCAGAGTCAGGAACTCCCGCATCAACGTAGGCCTGACTGAGTCGAATTTTAATGGCGGCGAGATCATCTGTATTCTCAAAGCCCGACAATGCATCGGTGAGCATGAGGATAACCGACTCAGGAAGTCTCTTGGGGTCATTCGCTTTCCTCAGCAGTGTGTCCA
>JAEUUD010000327.1 GCA_016787625.1 Cyclobacteriaceae bacterium | reverse complement strand
CCACACAGATTTATTCGGATGTATACCTGAAAAAGGTACCCTCTGTTTTGCTTGAATTGGAAAAGCAAACGCCCATGGACCATTACTTTTTATTTGACATCGATGTACCATGGGTAGCAGATGGTTTGCGGGATCTTGGCGCGAAACGTCGGCAAATGATGGAAATCTTCAAGGAGAACTTATCTAGTCGAAGAATACCTTATATACTCCTTCGGGGTGCCTATGAAAAGCGCGAAAATCAGGTCGTGCAATTTGTGGATAGACTATTTGCTGCCGGATAGATCGGTAGGCCGGTGATCGGCAGATCGTTAAGAACGAAGAGCTAAGAATTAAAAATGAGAAGTGAGAAATGATAGCCACAGATTACACGGATTTCCACGGATTAAGAATCATGGGCAGGCTCCCTTTTTCCAGCTACTGGATTCTAGCTTCTGGATTCCCAATGCGCGGAGAGAAGATCTGTGAAAATCTGCGAGTTAGATCTGCGGAAATCTGCGGGAAACCTTTAGTGCTGCCTGTTTGGTTGCAGGTAATCAGTAGGTCAGGGTCGGTTATCGGTAGGAAGGGCTACGCCACAACACAATGCACGCAGGGAGTCATCTCAGTGCATTATCTTTATGGGAGCACAGCAGGCTGGGATTATTGGAGACTGTTGTCCTCTTATTGAAAGTGAATGGCAAAGGTAAAAAGGTGTTCGATTGAACTTTCAGAGCTGTCGCTGTTGAACAATAAGTAAGTCTGATATCGCTTAGTTGGGTATTTTACCCCATTTGTTTGTGAAGCTACTTGCAACAATATTCCTCACCCTCTGCCCTGCGGCACTTCTTGCCCAGGTATCTTTGCACAATGTTGATACCATTAGCCGAATAACCGACAGCCTGGACCGCCTCATTCC
>JAEUUD010000326.1 GCA_016787625.1 Cyclobacteriaceae bacterium | reverse complement strand
AGCCCGACCATTCTTAGGGATTTCAATGCTCAGAATTCCGGTGACCTTATTCAGAATACCGGAGTTGTCGCTTTGCAGAAAAGTCAGCAAGGAGGCGGAAGTCCGATCATGCGCGGCTTCGAAGCAAGCCGTGTCCTGCTCATGATTGATGGGGTTCGCATGAACAACCTTATCTATCGTGCGGGGCACCTGCAGAACATCATCACCGTAGACAACAATATGCTCGATCATGCCGAAGTACTTTTTGGTCCTTCGTCAACGGTTTATGGCAGTGATGCGCTCGGTGGTGTTGTTCATTTCTACACACGCAATCCCAGATTCAGCACGGACGATAAATTAAGCGTAAGCGGAAATGCTTTTGTTCGACTCGGTACAGCCAATCAGGAAAAGACTTCCCATGTTGACCTCAACCTTGGCGGCAAACGGTTTGCTTCCCTCACATCATTTACCTACAGTTACTTTGATCACCTGACGATGGGAAAGGAAACGAATTCCTCCCTCGGAGAACAGTTTGGGGTTCGTCCACAATATGTTGAGCGCGCCGCAAACAACCTGTCAGACGTGCTTGTTCAGAATGGCGATCCGTTCAAACAGGTACAGAGCGGTTACAAGCAGTGGGATTTGCTTCAGAAGTTTAGTTTCAAGCAAAGCGACCGTGTGAGTCATCTTATCAACTTTCAGTATTCCAACTCAACGAATATTCCCCGATACGACAGGCTTACAGATCCGCAAGGAACAGGCCTTCGCTTTGCAGAGTGGTTTTATGGGCCTCAAACCCGCATGATGGCTTCTTATCAGCTGAAGGTTACTGATCTTGGCAGGATGGCTGATCAGGTAACAGCGACACTGAGCTATCAGAACATTGAAGAAAGCCGGTACGACAGAAGGTTCAACAACA
>JAEUUD010000325.1 GCA_016787625.1 Cyclobacteriaceae bacterium | reverse complement strand
AAGGTCCTCGGACAACGCTTTGGTCAATCTCAATAAAAGAAGGGGCGCGTTGACCCCTTTCTTCTTCCATCCGACAATTTTGGAAGGTCAAACCTGAACCGTCACCCGGAGGAAGGTAGCCGGGACGCTGGTCCGACGGGTTGAGCCACTTCTATTCTGGTTCCAGAAAAGTATCTCCAGCTCTTTCTGAAGTTCCGCTGCTCTACCCTCTTTCTCGGCCGCGTCAAACGCGTTCATGGTCGGTCCATAATAGGTGCGGAACAGGTTTACGAATTCTGACGTCGATCCTTCAAAATTGAAGGTGTAGGTATCGCGCAGGAAGGAGATCTTTCCGGCCTCGATACCGGCCGCACCAAAACGTTCGATGACCTGGCTCTCCACTCCCCACTGCATCGGGCTGACAAAGCCGGCCGGCGGTGCGGGGGTGTAGGAAGAACTGATGCGCAGGATCTGAGCCACCAGCGTGGGATCGTTGGGAATCCAGTTGCCCATGACAATCCGACCGCCGGGACGGGTAACCCTCACCATCTCTTTGGCGACATCCTGAGGACGGGGGGCGAACATGGCGCCAAAGATGCTGACCACAAGATCGAAGGATTGATCACCCTGGTATTTCAGATCGCAGGCATCTCCTTCCTCAAACGTGATGTTATTCAGACCCTCCTTCAGGGCCCGGAGGGCTCCGGCATGAACGAGGTTGGAGGCGATATCGACTCCCAGCACTTTTGCACCCAGCCGGGCGGCAGGAATGGCAGTGGTGCCATCGCCGCAGCCAAGGTCGAGGATACGCATCTTCTTGGTAATGCCGAGTTGAGCCACCAGGGCCTCGCCACTCTCCCGCATGGTGGCGGCAATGCGGGTGAAATCGCCCTTCTCCCAGAGGGCTTTATTGGGGTTGG
>JAEUUD010000324.1 GCA_016787625.1 Cyclobacteriaceae bacterium | reverse complement strand
AGTCGGTTTGCTGTAGCGATGCATCCTGACCGTGCGCCAGTGTTGCCAGCAAACTAAAGCAAATGAGGACAATGGTTTTCGTCATGGAGAGGGTACACTAAGCAGGTCTCAAACTCATTTCAAGATACCCAAAATCTTACTGAGTTGATTACAAACACATGCCTGAGTTTGATAGGCTAAAGACTAAAACTTTCAAATCCTTTTGTCACTAGAGAAGGTGAAGGCTAAAGCCAAAAGCAACACCGACCTACTGATTACCGACTTCCTGATTACCGGTTAGAACTCTCTCCGCGCGTTGGCCCGGCGAGCAAAGCGGGGTGGCGCGAGGGCCTTGAGGGTGGAAGCATTTTGCTGGCCTTGATTTTTCTTTTGGTTACTTTTCCTTTTATCAAGGAAAAGAAAAGTGACAATCATAATGATAGGGTGCTTGTGCCCTGACATCCCGTAAGATTGCCAGCCTCATTCATACAAAATGATCGACTACACTTCGGAATTCCAGATCATTTTTCACTTTCACAACCTGGTGGACATTCATTCTTCGTTCACTCAACTCTACCGTCACGCCTGCCCGTTCGCAAGGCGGGCGTTGAAAGACGCGCGCCAGAAGGTAAACTTTTTAAAATCTCTCATGATCGACGTTAGCGGCTCTTGTTCCGTTCTCACTATCATATGCAGATGACTTGGCATCAGACACCAGGCATGAATAAACAAGCCCTTTCTCCTTTTGGCAATGTCTCAATGATTGAATCACTATCCGTTTTAACTCTGGTCGTGTAAATACATCAATCCAACCTACCGTTGTCGTCGTTGTGAAATATAAACCCTCAGGATCGACAAACTTATACTTCTCTGACATGCTACAAGTTTGACAGACCCATTCATACAAAATGCTCGACTACCCTT
>JAEUUD010000323.1 GCA_016787625.1 Cyclobacteriaceae bacterium | reverse complement strand
GACGAGACGCTCACCGGCCTGCACCTCTTCGCGAAGAAGGTGGCCCACGCCCTGAAAAAGGTGACCGGCTGCAAGCGCGTGGCCGTCGCCGTGCTCGGCCTCGAGGTGCCGCACGCCCATGTCCACCTCGTGCCCATGAACCAGATGTCGGAGGCCAACTTCGCCAACCCCAAGCTCAAGCTGAGCCAGGAGGAACTGGCCGGAATCGCTGCGCGCATCCGCTCCGAATTTTCAGCATGAACATCACACGTCCTACCTTGCTGCTCGACGAGCAGCGGTGCCGGGCCAATATCCGGCGCATGGTCGAAAAGGCACGCCGTAACAGCGTAACGCTCCGTCCTCACTTCAAAACCCATCAGTCCCACGAGGTCGGCCGCTGGTTCCGGGAAGAGGGAGTCACTTCCTGCACGGTATCATCGGTGCGCATGGCCGCCTACTTCGCCGAGGATGGCTGGAACGACATCACCGTGGCTTTCCCGCTCAATTACCTCGAACACGAGGAGATCAACCGGCTCGCCGGCAAAATCCAGTTGAATGTATTGGCCGTCAATGCAGAGGCCTTGAAGGGCTTGCTTGAAAAACTCACGAATGCCGTCGGGGTCTTTGTGGAGATCGATTCGGGATATCACCGGACCGGGGTAGATCCTTCCGATCAGGCTACCCTGGATGAAATCCTCGCCGTCATCGAGTCGTCGCCGCTCCTGGATTTCAAAGGCCTGCTTTCCCATGCCGGGCACAGCTACAGCTGCCGGTCGGCTATCGAGATCCTCACCATCCATCAGCAGACGACCCAGGTGATGAAGCGCGTCGGCACCCGGATTCGCGCGCGGTACCCCGACCTGGTCCTCTCCGTGGGCGACACACCCACCTGCAGGATTGCCAATGATTTCAGCGGCATCCAGGA
>JAEUUD010000322.1 GCA_016787625.1 Cyclobacteriaceae bacterium | reverse complement strand
AGCCGATGATCATATGACCCGTCGAAGAGATCGGCAGGAATTCGGTGATGCCTTCAATAATTGCCAGAATAATGGCCTGAACCAGCGACATGGATTACCGGTCGGACGGCCGGTGAAGAATGGCAAAGATTTCCACAATGAAGCCGGCCATCACGATGATGGGTCCGATGGTCAGTCCCAACACTCCAAAGCCGTGGGGTTCGGTATCCAGGGTCATGATGGTATAGCCAACGACGAGGATGATCAGGCCAAGGATCATCAACTGGTAGTTCTTCTTTCCAAAGGGGAGTTTGCTCATGCGATCGTTACTCGTTACTCGTTATTCTACTATCCACAGCCCACTTTCCACTTTTCAGTACAATTCGTCCAGGGACAGCCTGAGGTACTTGCTTACTGCACGCCAGGAGCTGAGGGCGGCCACAAAAATACCCAATGCCAGCAGACTGGCAAGCAGCACAAGAAGCCGGTCCTGGTTTTCCAGTAGCTTCAGTTCTTCGACACGCCGGTTGCCGTAATAAAGCAATGCCCATAGCATTCCGGAGGCGATCAGCCCGGAAAGTGCGCCCAGGGCCATTGACCGGAGAATGAACGGTCCCTGGATAAACAGCCGGGTGGCGCCGACCAATTGCATGCTGCGGATAAGAAACCGCTGGCTGAAGAGCGCCAGCCTCAGTGTATTGTTGATGAGAAGGACGACAACCACCAGCAATACCCCGGCGATGCCCAGCAGTACCAGTCCGATCTTGGCCACGTTTCTGTTCACCGACTCAATGAGGCTTTCCACGTAATACACCTGGAAGACGATTTTTTCTTTTTCAAGCCGGCTCTTGATCTCGGCCAGTTTCTTCTTGTCCTGGAAGGCGGGATCAACGGTAACGAGGAAGGCGTCGCGCAAGGGGTTCTCTCCCA
>JAEUUD010000321.1 GCA_016787625.1 Cyclobacteriaceae bacterium | reverse complement strand
GACCCATCGATGATCCATTTGAGTGCCTCGCCCTTCCGTTTGATGACATCTTCTCTCCGGATGATTTCCCGGAGCGCCATTTCCTTGGTGCCTCGAATCAGGCTTTTCAGCACCGACGTTGATCCATAGGCCGTTTTGACATAATGTCCGTAGTTTTCTGTCTCCTTTTCCAGGTCGCGCTCCACCAGGTTGCCGGCAAGACTATCCAGTTTGCGCGCAGCGCTTATCTCTTTTGTCAACGCCTCCACCTGAAAGCGCAAGCTTGCCGAATCCCGGTACACTTTATTCTCGACCACCTGGCAGCCGAATTCAATTTCCGCCTCCTTCATCCGGAAGACCTGCAGAGGTAGCGGGTCGGGATCAATGCGAACCAGCTCGGGGAATCCTTTGGAGCGCAGCAATTGGAGTTCCTGGCGAACAGAAACAGAGTCCTTCTTGACCTGCTGTTGGAGCTTGTTCAGTTCGATATCCCTGGCCACCAGCTTATCGCGCAGCGGCTTCATCTCCTTATCCAGTACTTCCGACGTGCCCAGGGCCCACCGTTTGAAGTCCTGAATCTTGATGTCGTCGGCATAAAAGTCAGCGGGGGTCAGCTCCCGTTTAAAATCCAGGATATCCTGGGGATCAAAATCCTGGTTGTAGCCGATTTTCCCCATCTGTTTGGCTGTGGACTTGTAGTCGTTAAAGTGAATGTGGCAGGAATCATAGGTAACGGCCAACTGGCGAAGTTGCAGCATTACTGAGTCATCCGCCTGCAGGTAGAGACTACGGAGATCCGGATACCGGGCCTGAATCAGGGCAAACTGCCTGAGCGCCTTTTTGTAAGAATTCTCAGAGGCGGAAAATTGGGACTTCAAGGTCTTGGCCATCCGGGCACGGTCCTTCAGTTTCATGCGAAGCTCCAGGTCCAGAATC
>JAEUUD010000320.1 GCA_016787625.1 Cyclobacteriaceae bacterium | reverse complement strand
AAAGTACCAAACCCGCGCCGGAAGATACGTGGATCCGCGACCGGCGTGACGAGGATGACCGCGCCAACGACTGGGCCGACGAATACCGCTGGTCACGTCGCAGCGACAAATATTCCCGCCGGTTCTATCATTCCTTCAACATCGACCTGGGCATGAACAACTCCCTCGAGAACGGCCACTTCCCGGATGGCGGCAACCAGTTATACACCGTGAAACCCTGGGGCTCGTGGTACGTGGGTCTCACGTCGACCCTGCGCACCAAGGTCACCAACAAGTTCTACCTGGAGTGGGGAGCCGGCGTCAGCTGGTACAACTTCAAGTTCAGCAACTACAAGACCCAGATTTCAAAGGATGGCAACGGGGTAATCTTCTATGAGAACCCGCGCACCGACGTGGAGTTTACCAAATCAAAACTGACGGTCTGCTACATCAACCTGTCCATGGTGCCCATGTTTGACCTGGGAGGTTACAGCCGCAAGCCCAACGTATTCAATGGCGACCGGCTCAACTTCGACCGTCGCGGCTCGTTTCGCATCGGCGTAGGACCCTATGTGGGCTACCGCCTCGACAGCTACACGAAGCAGGTGTGGGAAGAAAGTCGCACTACCACGACAATTACTACCTGAACAACGTCCGGTACGGCTTGCGGGCCCAGATCGGCTTCCGCGACACCGACATCTTCTTCAACTACGACCTCAACGGGTTGTTTATCGACGGCAAAGGTCCCAAGCTGAACGCCTTCAGCTTCGGCATCACACTCTGAGGCGGCTCGAGCCGGTAGCAGAAAGGGAGGTCAGAAACCTCCCTTTTTCTATTTCCCCGGCTGGCCCGCAGGCTTCCGGGGCTTCCGGAACAAATCCTGGTTATGCAGAATCAGGTCGCGTTCGGGGCCCTTCAGGTCAAAAGCCAGGCAAAA
>JAEUUD010000031.1 GCA_016787625.1 Cyclobacteriaceae bacterium | reverse complement strand
GAGGTTGTCAAGCACCGCTTTGTCGAGCGGATGCAGGGTGCGCCCGGCGCGGTGCGGAGAATAGGTCTCCTGGGGAAGGATGCTCCAGAATGATTTGCGAAGCGACTGCAACAGCGGTCTCAACGTTGCCGGGTCAGTCGTGCCTTCTGATAGTTTGCGCAGCTGGGAGAGCGCCTGAATGTACTTGCCTGGATGCTGCACCTCGGCTATGGCTACCTCCTGCCCCGCACGTCGTGCAAGAATTTTGGTCGTGTCGTTCACCATGGGCTCAGTTTCCTGCAGGAGTGCCTCCACATGATCAAGGGCGGCGCGCACAGCCGGATACTCCATCACCGGCATGGCACCTGTATGCTCTGATGAATTAAAAACCTCAGTGAGATCGGCCGTGAGGCGCTTCTCTTCCTTAATGGGCGGTGGATCAAACCCTGTGCGGTGTACATAAACACGGGAGTCCTGACTGATCTCTTTCAGCAATGCGAGAATCCTGTATTGGAACGGTAGGGACTTCTTCGGTTCATACATACGAAGATGCAATTCAGAATCCCACATCAGCGTAAGGGCTGCCTTCAACTTGGCCTTGATGGATTGGACAAAGAACGTCGCCTCCTCTTCGCTGTCATGCTGGTGCATGAATGCCTTCAACGGGTCTTCATCCTTTTCATCTTCAGCATGGCCATGATCGTCGGCTTTGGCGGGAGCCTTTTTGTCTGCCACGAGGTTGTGCTCGTTCTTGGTATCATGCTGATGTCCGAATTTCGCCAGCGGGTCCTCATCTTCCTCTTTCTCATCGTGCGCTTCTACCGGAGGAGCGGCCACTACGCCTATGCCTGCCTCGTCTTCTTCACCAAGGAACTGACCGTAGCGAAGGCGAAGGGTCTTCTGATCAAACCCCAGTTCGTTGCTGCGCGAGTTAAACTCCTGCTTTTTGATTTTACGTTGTTCAGCCAGCAGTTTTTCCGTGTCGATGATGATCTGCCGTTGACTTCTGAAGTATTCAGGCATGAGGTCGACACCAAGCCCCGAGTCTTCGACGGCCACAACGGTTGCGGTATCCTGTAAAGCAATGAAAAATGTCTCCGTCCTCGACACATTGGGTACGGGCATATTGTCGTGTGCCTCAGCATAGAAGTAAAGTTCATCGGCAGGCTCCAGTCCCAGCTTCACCAGGTCGATGGTCCTTGTCAGCTCGCCTCGCTTGCCGTAGGGACCGGGCTGGTCAAAGTAGAGTTTCTCCTCACGGAATTTCACGGACTCACCCGAACCTTTGCTCACCGTAGCAACAAGATGGACGCCCGCCACACCATAGTCGTCTGAAACGCTTGCCTTCACCTCCAACTGCATTGGGTCGCCTGGCTTCACTTCATTGAACTGAAGCAGGTTGGTGATCTCGACAACCGGTGGAGCATCGTGAATAACATCCATGCGATGAAAGTCAGACACATAAAGCTTGCGATGATCATCGCGCCAGGCAACCTGGTAGAATGAACTTTGCTTTAGCCTTCGGGTCATGTGGAACTTGCCATCTTTGTCCGCTGTGAGGGGCAGCGAGTCAATGGCTGAGAGAATCACCTGTGGATCGTGTGCTTCACCACGGAAGGAGATCGTCCATGACACCATGCTATTAAGAGGAGCGCTGAAGTCGCGGCCTGCGGTGATGTGCGCCTTCACGCGGGTGTAGGCTGGAGGGACGACACGAGTTACTACGTTCTCCAGTTCAGGCAGAGGTTTCCCGGCAGTCACCTGCATCGCAGGCTTGATGGGTTCTGCATTCGATGACCCGGGTTGCCGTGCCGGAAGAAGCCACCACGCCACAACACCAACGATCAGTATCATCGCACCCTGCATCAGCCGGTTGGGGATTTTTACTTTAGGGACAATGGCGCCGATGGTCGACAGGACACGCTCGCGCTGAATGGTTTCTAACGTTGTCAGCGTCTTTCCTGCCACCAACAAGTCGGTGCTATCCTTAAGCTCGGGGAAATTCCTGCTGAGGAAAAGGGCCACTTGCATTTCATCCCAGGAAAATGTGTTGGTGCGAATGATGCGTTGGATAAGCACTGCAGCGAAGACGACAATCGCTGTTGCTTCAGGCAGATAAGGCAATGTCGTGGTCAGGCGTACGAGGGCGAAGGCAAGTCCTGACAGGCCGGTGGAGACGGACAGGATTTCAATCGTCCTCGTCGCCTTGATCTTCAGCGCCAGCTTCTTCAGTTGATATGTTGCTTCCCTGCCTGTCATTGTTTTCTCTGGTAGGATACGAGGCGTTCGAACAGGATAAATACAACAAGAGCCATCAGCAGGTACCGCAAAGATGCGTCATTACCAACGGCCAATGGTTTTGCCGTAGCCGCTGGACCGGATGCCCACATAGCCCTGTCACTCATTTCACGAATGTCCCACATCGCTGCTTGCTGCTGCAACGCAGAAGCCGGAAACAAGGTGCGAAACAGGTTCACAGCAAAATTCCCCGTTGTGGCTGTCTCGCTGTTGAGCCGTGACAAGGTGTAGGTTCGTTCTCCGTCCTGCTCAATGAGCCCTGATGATACCTCTCCAGATCGGATGACCCGTGCCTGGGTTTCCGGCAAGGGCCGTTGTGACAGCCAGATCAACCAGGCGGTATCATTGTCAGGCACTGACGAAGAGGATTTTACAACGAGGAGGTCCGGAACTTCCGATTGGATGGCCTTGAGCGATGCTTCAATGATCAAACGGTCAGTCTCAAAGCCTTCATCGGCTACGATGGCGATGTTCACTTTCCTTTGTTCGCGTACATCAACACCCATTGGGTCGCCCGCGGCGATACTCAGTGACTTGCTCCTTCTGGAGAATGTCGTCTCTGCCGGTGTTGATATACCTGCTCTCACAAAAAGGCTGTCAATGCTGAGCCGTACTTTCTCAAGTTCGAATTCCTCCTGAGTTGCTCCCAGGGTGATCCACCTGATGTGCGATGGTTTGGATGTTCTTGTGCCGTTGAAGTTCACCACCCTGCTCCGTGAAAGCACAACCACAGAGTCAAGGGCATGCTGCTGCAGTTCTTCTACACAACCGCGGTAGTCGACAGGGCCAATAACTTCGTCGCCCTCGATTTCCGGGAAACCGGGTGCCAGTGCGCGCAATTCAAAGCCTTGAATCACGAGACTATCAAGGAGAATCTTGAAGGCGCCTTCCTTTTGCAAACCCCGTTCAATCAGTGCCCAGCGGCGGTTCTCTTTAATACCTTCAATATACCATCCGCTCATCAGGGCGACAGCAAGGACAACTACAATTGATCTCAACAATAGCAACCACACTTCATTAAGGCGTATACTTCTAAACTGTCGTGAAGATGTCTCGCGAACATGGCGAAGGCTGCCAAGTCGAATCGTACGGCCTTCCTTACGGCTCAGCAAGTGAATGGCCAGCGGAACAGCTAACCCGACAAGCCCCCACAGAAGATATGGCTGTATAAAATTCATCGGGCCATTCGTTTTCGTACAGAGAGGAAGGTCCGCAAAGTTTTTTCCACGCCCTCATCCATCCTGATCTGGAGATAGTCAATTCTTTTCTCCAGGAGACGATCACGGGAATCCTTGATCCAATCCTGTACCCGGGACACATACTCAGCCTGCTGAAGCCTTGAGTCGATCTTCAGCCTTTCGCCCGATTCAAGGTCTTCAAACGTAAAGGAGCCATCAAAGTCAAAATCAAGTTCATGCTTGCCCATGAGATGAATGACGATCACCTCGTTTCTATTGGTCTTCAGTCCTGACACAAACTGGTAAAGGTCATTGGACTCATCGTATAGATCGGTGAGGAAAATAATGAGGTCTTTGCCCGGACTTCCGTGAAGGTGTTCAAGTTCTGTTGAACGGTTCCAGGCACCTTCGCTTTTCACACGAATCAGTTCGTTGAGAAAACGCATGAACTGAGCGTGCTCAAACCGTGGCTGAATGGCCGTGATCCGTTTTTCATTGACCGTGTATAGGCCAAAGGCATCGCTCTGCTTGCGTGCGAGGTAGGCCAATGCTGCAGTGACAACACGCGCGTACTGTAGTTTGGTGATGCCGTCTTCGGCATAGCCCATCGAGTTGCTCGCATCGAGAATGAACTTGACCGTGATGTTGGTATCGATGTCGGACTGCTTGATGAAGTATCTTTCTGATCTCGCAAACATCTTCCAGTCGAGTTGGCGCAGATCATCACCAGGTTCATAGCTGCGGTATTGGGTAAACTCCTGTCCTGCCCCAACGGATTGGCTCCGGTTGCTGCCCGACATGAATCCCTCCACGACGATACGGGCGATCAGCTCCAGCCCATCGACCGTGTTAAGGATCTCGGGTCTGAGCAATTCTTTGATCTGGGCGTTCACAGGTTTTCTATCCTAAGCTCCGGCTGACGAGGTGCTTGGTAACATCATCGGGAGTCACTCCATCGGCTTCAGCTTTGAAGTTCATGAGGATGCGGTGCCTCAATACAGGCAGGGCCACATGTTTGAGGTCATTGCCAGTCACAGCGTAGTTGCCATGGAGCAGTGCCCTGGCCTTCGCTGTCAAAATCATCGCCTGTCCCGCCCGGGGTCCGGCACCCCAGCGCACAAAGTCCTTTACAATTTTGTCGGTAGCATCGGCAGGGCGTGTGGCACGTATCATCTGATTGACCTTGTCGATGAGCTCCGGGCTGATGTGCACTTCACGCACCAGTTTCTGAGCACGAAGGATTCTTGCTCCCGAAATCACTTTCTGAATCTCCGCCTGTCGTGCACCCGTCGTACTCTCGAGAATGGCGCGCTCTTCATAGGCCGACGGGTAGTCGATCTTGATATAGAGCAGAAACCGGTCGAGCTGTGCTTCAGGCAACGGGAATGTGCCCGCTTGCTCGATCGGATTTTGTGTGGCCAGGATGAAGAATGGTCGCTCAAGCTGATAGGTTGTACCTGCATAGGTCACGGAAAACTCCTGCATCGCTTCCAACAGTGCCGATTGTGTTTTGGGTGAGGTGCGGTTGATCTCATCAGCCAGGATGATGTTGGCAAACAAGGACCCCTTGTTGAACTTGAACACACGTTTACCCGTGGTGTGATCCTCTTCCAGGATCTCAGTACCGATGATGTCCGACGGCATGAGGTCGGGTGTGAACTGAATTCTTCTAAACTTGAGATCGATCGCTTCCGAAAGGGAACGGATCATGAGCGTCTTCGCCAGGCCGGGTACTCCTTCCAGCAGAGCGTGGCCGCCGGCGAGGAAAGTAATCAGCAACTGGTCAATGGACTCCTCCTGACCCACGATCACTTTACGTATCTCATTCTTCAGGGCCAGCAGGTTGGCCACCACCTCCTTTGCTTCCTGGTCTGCAGTCAGCATTTCCTTGCTCATAGTCTCTGTCATGATTCTTCGATTAGCTGGTGAGTGCGTACATCACAATGTTGACGCCAAACCGGGTATTGTCAATTTTATAAAATCGTTTGTTGCGAAAGTCATAATCCCATTCACACCCATAGTCTTTGTTGCTGTAGAGCACACCAATTCTGCCATTGACTTCAATGCCCTTGAGGTAGTCATGCACAATGTCGTCACCCCATCCATTAAGTTCCTGCGAAGTTGTTGGCGGTCCATCAAACTTGAAGAAGTTGCGGTACAGGGCATGGGTCTTGGGTAACTTAAACATGGCCGACTTGCCGAAGATGCGTTCCATCTGTGATTCGAACGACTTGGCAAAAAGACCGTCAATATCATGGTTACAGTCGTCAACGAAGACAAAGCCTCCATTGTTGACGTAGGTTTCAAAATTTCTCCGTTCGGCGGCAGTAAATTCGACCAGCTTGTGGCCGCTCAGGTAAGTAAAGGGGCACCGGAAGATTTCCTCGTTGCTGAGAGAGACGATATTCTCCCTGTCATCGACTGGCAGCGTGCTGTACTCCACCAGTGAGTTGAGGATGTTGGATGGCATGCGCTGGTCGACATCCCAGTCACCTGATTCGTACTGGATGCGGGTAAAGAAGAACTTATTCTGGAGGTTAACCTCTGCCATTGCCCTGCAATTTCATACTCCGCGAAATCTTTTCGAAGACAAATTATACCAGTGGGGCCGCCCAAAAAGAGAGGCTGTCCCTGTGTTGGAACAGCCTCCCCAGGTACGGCATCCGTCAGTTTTATACGGCGTCCGAGAGGCTCGAGAACGTAAAGTCACGAATCTTCATCGGCGGAACAAGGTAGTTCACATTGGATTCCGTTGAAACGGTCCGCTCTGCCTTGCCCAACTCCTCAAGGTTGTTGAGCATGATGATCGGACTCTCGTTGAACCGGAAGTTCTTTATAGGATACTGAATCTTCCCGTTCTCAATATAGAAAGTGCCGTCACGGGTAAGGCCCGTAAGGAGCAGTGACTGCGGGTCAACCTGGCGGATGTACCAGAGCTTGGTGACGAGGATACCTTTCTTGGTGCCGGCGATCAACTCCTCGAGGGACTTGGTGCCGCCTTCCATGATGGCTGCATCAGGGCCAGGTACAGCTTTCACACCCTTCTTCTCTGCCCAGTAGCGCGAGTATGTCAGGTTTTTGATCACACCTTTTTCAATCCACGATACTCTCTCCTGCGGACGGCCATCGCCATTCCATGTACTTGTAGGCAGGTCAGCATTATGCGGATCTGAATAAATATTCACACGTTCATCCACCATCTTCTCTCCAAGACGTGTGGCACCTCCCGGTTTGCTGAGGAAACTTCTGCCCTCATCGGCCTGGCGTGCATCCATACTGAAGAAGATATTCTCCAGCAGTACAGCCGCTGCGGCAGGCTCCAGGATCACGGTATACTTGCCCGGCTCGATGGCCTTGGCAGTCGATGATTTCACCGCCTTATCGGTAGCGATCTGTGTCGCGCTCTTGGTATCAAGCTTCGACACATCGTTGTATCCACGAATAGCGTACCCTGATCCCTTACCATCTTGCGTACGGACAGTGACGGAAAAGTTTACGTTGGTTGACGTGCTATAAGCCTGCAGACCTTTTGAATTCATCATCGCCGCAAAGCCCATGCTGTCTTCCAGGAAGCCGGCAGCAATGGCGTTGCCAGCTTTGGCTACTGCCAGACTCTGCTCTACCATATCAGCCCGTTGCTTGGGCGTGATAGCGGCTGTAGACTGAATGAACATCTTGGGTTCCGCATATTTCTGCGGGCCGAGGAAAGAGACATACTCCGGATTCTCAGGGGCCAACTGAGCAAGTTCTTCAGAGCGCCGCACCACCTTTTCCAGTGATGCATCATCAAACTCGTTGATGGTGGCGATACCCAGTTTCTTGCCGTAAGCCGACGCCACAACCAGCGTACTCTGGAAAGTCTTTCCACTTGTACTCACTGAATTGATGGCATATCGGATGTTGCCGTTCTCATTTCCGTTGAGGTTTACCTCGCACTCATCAGCTTTTGAATAGCTGAGGACCTTTTTCATTAAAGCAAAGGCTTCGTCTTTTGTTAGTAGTGCCATGGGTTATCCTATTTTTCTTGCTGTATTGATCACATTCACTCCATTGAAACGTGTCGTGGATGAACCATGCGACACGGCGTTGCTCTGCGGGGGCTGTCCTTTGCCGTCGCCAAAGGCACCGCCAAGGCGGTAGTCACTTTCGTCAGCCATGCCGCCGCAAGCGTTCCAGAATTCCTGCGTGTTGGACTGATACGCGACGTCTTTCAACATGCCTGCTATCTGACCATTCTTGATCTCGTAGAACAACTGACCGCCGAACTGGAAGTTGTAGCGTTGCTGGTCGATGGAGAACGAACCATCGCCGATGATGTAGATACCTTTTTCCACACCCTTGATGAGGTCGTCAACACTCTTCTTCTCTTTGCCGGGTTGCAACGACACGTTGGGCATGCGCTGAAACTGCACACTGCTCCAGTTGTCTGCATAACAGCATCCTTGTGAGGCGTCGAGGCCGAGGATGTGCGCCTGGTCGCGGATGGTCTGGTAGTTCACAAGGATACCATCCTTGATGAGGTCCCACTTGCCGCAACGTACACCTTCGTCGTCATAACCAACGGCACCGAGCGATCCAACCTGTGTTTTGTCTGCCACAAGGTTGACAAGGTTATTGCCAAAGTTGAATTTCTTCGACTGCCATTTGTCGAGCGTGAGGAAACTGGTTCCTGCAAAGTTCGCTTCGTAGCCCAGCACACGGTCGAGTTCGGTTGGGTGTCCTACACTTTCGTGAATGGTAAGCCACAGGTGCGATGGATCGAGGATGAGGTCGTACTTGCCGGCCTCAACAGATTTCGCTGCGATCTTCTCACCTGCCTGACGGCCGCCGGCCTTGGCATCCTCGAGCATATCGTAACGTCCTTTATAAAGGGTGGTGACACTCTTGATTTTGTCTTCAGGGCGGACATCGAGGTATTCGTAACCCATGCCCATCGGGGCGCTGAGTGAATTGCGGGTTTCGAACTTGCCGGTGGTCGCGTCGATCTTCGTGATGAAGAATGCAGGCCAGATGCGGTGAATGTCCTGATCAATGTAAGAGCCGTCGGTTGATGCGAAGTACTTCTGCTCGTTGACGAGGAAGAGCAATGAGGTGATGTAGTTCGCTCCTTCTTTCATTGCCGCGGCATTGACGCCGAGGAGCAGATCTACTTTCTCCTTGATAGGTACTTCGAATGCATTCTTGACGATGGGTGCCTTCCAGCTTACTTCGCCATGACCCTTCTGTGGAGCCAGCTGTACAGGCTTCGACAGCAGGCGTGAATTTTCCTTGGCAATGGCCACGGCAGCTTCAGCTGCTTTTGCCACGCTGTCGGTGTCCAGCTTGTCGGTTGCGGCGAATCCCCAGCCTCCGTTGGCGATGACACGCACACCCAGTCCAAAGGACTCTGTGTTGACAATGTTCTGCACTTTGTCTTCACGCGTCACGACAAACTGATTGAGGTACCGGCCGATGCGGACGTCTACATAGGTAGCCCCTTTCGAGCGACCGGCATTGAGTGCAACATCAGCCATGCGTTTCTTCATGGCAGGATCAATAGCCTCCAGCGCCCGCTCCGGAGCAATGGGGTTGCCGACGATCGGAATAGGAAGCATCGTTGCAGCTGCGCCCATCCCCGTCAGGTACACAAAGTCTCTTCTTTTCACTCAGTTATTGTTTTTTGGTACAAACGAATATTAAACACACGAATAGAGAAGTCAAAGGTTTCGCCATTCAAATAACAATTACCAGTTTTCACTTCCTACAAAGTGTCCGTTTTCGAAACAAAAAATCCCTGACAAGTGCCAGGGATTCTCTTTCAAATGACTGGCCGCCAGTGGCTAAACCGCGTCGGACAAGCTGCTGAACGTAAAGTCCCTGATTTTCATGCTTGGAATCATCAGGTTGGTGCCACCACCGGGTCCGCCTTCGCTGGTGACAGCACGTTCAGGTTTACCGAGGGTTTCCAGGTTGTTGAGCATGATGATCGGACTTTCGTTGAAACGGAAGTTCTTGATCGGATGCTTGATCTTGCCGTTCTCAATATAAAAGGTGCCGTCACGGGTAAGACCTGTAAAGAGGAGGGTCTGAGGATCAACGGGCCGGATGTACCAGAACCGTGTCACGAGCACACCCTTGGCTGTGTCCTTGATCATATCTTCGATGGACGCAGTGCCACCTTCCATGATGGCATTGCCAGCGCCAGGTACTGGAGCCACATTCTTCTGAGAAGCCCAATAACGATCATAGAAAAGTGTCGATACCACTCCGTTCTTGATAATGTCCATTTTCTTTCTGGCCTGACCATCGCCCTGCCAGGGTGACGCAGGAGCATCGTCATACCACGGGTCGGAATAGATGTTGACGCGTTCATCAACAAGTTTCTCTCCCAGCTTGGTGCCGCCGCCTTTTTTTGAGAGAAAGCTTCTTCCTTCATCAGCGGTTCGTGCGTTCATGTTGAGCATGAGTCGGATCAAGTCAGCCGAAGCAGAAGCCTCCAGGATCACCGTGTACTTACCAGGTTCAATGGCTTTCGCATTGCGTGACATGAGGGCCTTGTCGATGGCCATACGGGATGTCTCTGCTGCGTTGAGTTTGCTTACGTCGTTGAGGTCGCGTGCCGCCCAGCCTGAGCCGGTGCCATCATTGGTACGCATTGTTACCGTGAAGTCAACACTCGTTTGCTTGTTGTACGCAAACAGGCCTTTGTTATTCATGATGGCATTGAAGCCGTAACCGTCCTGCAGGTAGCCTGCGGCAGTCACGTCCTTGGCGGCAGCAGGTACAATACTGTCGTTGGCAGCCTTGGCACGATACTCAGGTGTAATCTTTGCCGTTGCCTCTGAATAGGTCTTCGACTCAGCACCGTAGGTCTGTGGTCCTAACACCTCCATGAGTTCCGGATTTTCCGGAGCCAGGTTGGCCAGCTCTTCCGAGCGGCGTACCACCTTTTCGATGGAGGCGTCGTCGAACTCGTTGATCGTGGCTGATCCTGACCGCTTGCCGAAGTTGGAGGTTACTCCAAGGCTCAGATTGCTGTCTTCACCAGCCGTTGACACGCTGTTGCGCGCATAACGGATGTTACCGCGCTCGCCGCCGTTGAGGTTGGCTGAACACTCATTGGCCTTGGAGAAGCCAATTGCTTTCTCCAGGATTTTCTTTGCTTCTTCTTTTGAAAGTAATGCCATATAAATTCAGATTATGATTCTCGTGTTTTGTTTAAATCGTTCTGGCTGTATTGATCACATTCACACCATTGAAACGTGCAGTGGCAGATCCATGCGATACCGCATTCGACTGGCCGGGTTGTCCCTTACCATCGTTGAAGGCACCTCCCAGGCGGTAGTCACGCTCATCGCAGATCGCAGAGCATGAATTCCAGAACTCATGGGTATTGGCCTGATAGGCAACATCTTTCAGCATGCCGGTGATCTGGCCGTTCTTGATCTCGAAGAAAAGCACGCCACCAAACTGGAAGTTGTAGCGTTGCTGATCGATGGAGAAGGAACCCTCCTTCACGATGTAGATTCCCTTTTCCACTTTGGAGATCATCTCCTGCGGCGTGAGGCGATCCTTGCCTGGCTGGAGCGAGATATTCGCCATACGCTGGAACTGTACATCGGCCCAGCTCTGTGAGTAGCAGCAGCCGTGTGATTCTTTCTGGCCTAGGATGCTGACCTGATCGCGGATGGCCTGGTAGTTGACAAGCACACCATCCTTAACAATGTCCCATGACTTGCACTTCACACCTTCGTCATCGTAGCCTACGGCGCCAAGCGAACCCACCTGAGTCTTATCAGCTACCACATTAACGATCTTGCTGCCGAAGTTGAATTTCTTTGACTGCCACTTGTCAAGCGTGAGGAAACTTGTACCTGCATAGTTGGCCTCATAGCCAAGTACGCGATCAAGTTCCGTAGGGTGACCTACTGATTCATGGATGGTCAGCCACAAGTGCGAAGGCTCGAGGATGAGGTCGTACTTACCTGGCTCTACAGTCTTGGCGGCGATCATTTGCTTCACCTGATCAGCAGCCATACTGGCGTCTTCCACGATGTCGTACGACTTATTATAAAGAATGATACCTCCCGGTGATGCGATTTTGTCCTCTGCTTTTCCATCGAGGTATTCATATCCCATGCCCACGGGAGTTCCAAAGCCTGAACGGTTCTTGAACTGGCCGGAAGCGCGGTCGATCATCGTCACACCGAAGTTGGGGAAGATGCGATAGATGTCCTGATCGATATAAGAACCTTCCGAGGAAGCGAAGTATTTCTGTTCGTTAACAAGGAAAATCTGACTGTTGACAAAGCTGACACCTTTGTCGAGCGCCTTGGCATTGGCAGACAGCAGGAGATCGACTTTATCTTTTACAGGAACCTCAAAACCATTCTTGGTAATGGGGGTCTTCCAGCTGATCTCACCGTAAGAGGGAGTAGCGGCAAGCACAACAGGTTCTTTCTGGAACTTGGAGTTTGCTTTCGCAATGGCCACAGCACGCTCGGCTGTTTTCTTCATGCCTTCGGGGGTCACACTGTTGGATGCAGCAAAGCCCCAGGTGCCGTTCACAATGACGCGTATGCCTACACCAAAGGATTCTGTGTTGGTGATGCCTTGAACCTTTTTCTCACGGGTAGTAACAAACTGATTGAGGTATCGGCCAATGCGCACATCGGTATAGGTTGCCCCTAGTCCTTTGGTCACATTCAAGGCCACATCGGCGAGCACTTTCTTTGCCTTGGCATCCATCAATGGATCCAGGATGCGCGCAATGTCAACCGGGTTGGCAGAAAGGTCGAAAGGCAGCGCCATCGCTCCTGCTCCCATACCGGCCAACTGTATAAAATCTCGTCTTCTCATATTTTGGATATGTATGTTAAATGGTCCTTCCTGTATTAATCACATTGATACCGTTGAAACGGGATGTAGAACTGCCGTGTGAAACAGCACTCACCTGTGAGGGCTGTCCCTTACCATCGAAGAATGATCCGAAGAGGCGGTAATCCTTTTCATCACAAATCTTTGCGCAGCTGTTCCAGAATTCCTGGGTGTTGGACTGGTAAGCCACATCGTTGAGCATACCGGCAATCTGACCGTTCTTGATTTCGTAGAATACCGTTCCCCCAAACTGGAAGTTGTAGCGCTGCTGATCGATGGAGTATGAACCGCGACCGGCGATGTAGATACCTTTCTCCACATCCTTGATCATCTGTTCGCTGGAATAAGGCTCGGTGCCCGGAGCCAGTGAAACGTTGGGCATCCGTTGAAACTGTACGTCATTCCAGCTTTGCGAGTAGCAGCAGCCGTGTGACTCATTCATTCCGAGAATATGTGCCTGGTCGCGGATCGCCTGGAAGTTGACCAGGATACCGCCTTTGATCAAATCCCAGCGTTTGCACTTTACACCTTCATCATCATAACCTACTGCACCCAGTGAACCTGGCTGCGTTTTGTCAGCGAAAATGTTGACCACCTTGCTTCCATAGTTAAACTTACCGGATTGAAGTTTGTCGAGTGTGGCAAAGCTGGTACCAGCGTAGTTCGCTTCATAACCCAGGATGCGGTCGAGTTCGAGCGGGTGACCCACCGACTCATGGATGGTAAGGCCGAGGTGATTGGGCTCAAGGACCATGTCGTACTTACCCGGCTCAACCGATTTCGCAGAGAGCATCTCCTTTGCCTGACGTGCCGCAATGCCGGCGTCCTCCACAATATCATAGCTGTTCTTGTAAAGGATCATGCCGCCGGGGCCCTGAAGTTTGTCCTCTGCCTTGGGCATGAGGTACTCATACCCCATCCCCACGGGCGCTGCCATTTCCTGGCGCGACTTGAACTTGCCTGCAGCACGGTCGATAGCCTGCACGTTGAAGCTCGGCCATATTCTATGTACATCCTGGTCGATGTAAGAGCCGTCAGTCGATGCAAAGTATTTCTGTTCGTTGACCTGAAAGAGATTGGAATTGACGAAGGTGGCTCCTCCTTTCAGGGCTGCGGCATTGGCACTAAGCAGCAGATCGAGTTTTTCCGAAACGGGCACCTCAAAAGCATTCTTCTTGATGGGTGTATTCCAGCTTACTTCACCATAGCCTTGCACAGGGGCAAGCTTCACCGGCTCTTTTTGAAACTTGGAATTGGCTTTTGCTACGGCTACGGCACGTTCAGTGGCTTTCTTGATGCCATCGGCCGTCATGTTGTTGGTTGAAGCAAAGCCCCAGGTACCATTCACGATAACGCGCACGCCGACCCCAAAGGATTCAGTACTACTGATATTCTGAACCTTATTTTCCCTGGTGAGGATAAACTGGTTCAGGTAGCGGCCTATGCGAACATCGGTGTAGGTGGCGCCCAATGATTTTGCTGTATTCAGCGCGGCGTCGGCCAGCACTTTCTTTTGAGAGACAGCCAGTGGATTATCAAGGAGTTGCTCAATGCTTACCTCATTTCCGAAGGTGTAATTAGGGAGCGTCAGTCCTCCAAGACCCAGCCCCGCCATCTGTACAAAGTCCCGACGTTTCAAGCGTTTATCAATTTTAGTGGAACAAAGTTTTCGCGTGTTAACTATTCATCCGAAAACACGCATGCAGAAATGTAAGTAAAAAATCACCACAGCTTGACCGGAAAAATACTTGTGGAGTAGGTATTATACGAACGGTTATGGTGACGACACGGGTGCTGAATGGACACTTGACCACATCCGGACATGTCGGTCATTGGCGCAAGGATTGTATATTTCACACCGTTTGCGGTATCCGTACCCCTCAAGATGAAGATTGTAACCGTTTTAGGCGCCCGACCTCAGTTTATAAAGGCTGCAACAGTCTCAAGAGCACTGGCACATGCAGGAATTGCCGAGACCATCATTCATACAGGCCAGCATTTCGATGCCAATATGTCGGACGTCTTCTTTCGAGAGATGGATATTCCTAAACCTCATTATCATCTCGAGATCAGTGGTCTGAGTCATGGCGCGATGACAGGAAGAATGCTTGAAAAGGTTGAGGATCTCCTTCGCTCTGAAAAACCAGACACCGTTTTGGTATACGGCGACACCAACTCAACATTGGCAGGTGCACTTGCCGCCGCGAAACTCCGCATTCCTCTGGCACACGTAGAAGCCGGACTGCGGAGTTTCAATTTGAACATGCCTGAAGAGATCAACAGGATCCTTACCGACCGGATGAGCAGCATCCTCTTCTGCCCCACCGCAACTGCTGTAAAGAATTTAGAGCGCGAAGGCTTCAGAGAATTCGGCAGCAGCATTCACCTGACCGGTGATGTGATGTATGATGCACTTAAATACTACCAGACCAAGGCGATTGCAAGCTCCACCATTTTGAAGCAACATGACCTGAAGGCAGGCGCATTTGTTCTCGCTACCATTCATCGGGCCGAAAACACCGACGACCCCAGGCACCTGGCCAGTATCGTTGCAGCATTGAATACCATCAACCAGGAAACGGCTGTGGTTGTGCCACTTCATCCCCGGACCAAACAACATCTTAAAAATGCGGGAATAAAAACCTCTTTTACCTTACTGGACCCGGTCGGGTACTTTGATATGCTATCGCTGCTGAAACATTGCACGATGGTATTGACAGACAGCGGAGGGCTCCAGAAAGAAGCGTACCTCTCGGGCAAATTCTGTTTGACGCTACGCAATGAAACAGAATGGGTGGAACTGGTGAAAGCGGGTGCCAACGTACTCGTAGGCACCAATGAAAAAAAGATTACCGGTACATTCAGAAAAAACAAGAAGAAGGTGGTACGCGTGAAACCTATTTACGGCAACGGACACGCAGCAGAGAAAATCGTAAAACGCCTGGCACGTGGCTAGTCCTGGACATTCACCTGAACGGTAAGCCATTGAACAGGATTCCGCGGATCATTGGTGTAAATGGCGATGGCCTTCTGCTGAGTGCCCCCTCTGTTCTGTGGCTTAAAGACTATGCGCACAACGGTAGAGTCTCCAGGTTTGATTGATTTACGTTCGGTATCTGCGGTGATGCAGATGCAGTTCCCCTGCAATGATTTGATCTTAAGTTCCTTCTTGCCTTTGTTGGTCACAGAGAACTTACGCTCCAGCGTAGATCCAGGAGGTGTCAGGCCCAGATCAATCGATGATTCTTTAAGAACAGCCTGAGGTGCCTTCTGCAATTCCTCAGGTGAAAGTGGTGCGTAGAATTCTTCCAGGGTAGCAAACACAGAGATGGACTTCTTCTCAGCATCCGTATCATTGGTGGTAAAAAGGAGATTGTCTGAGGTGAAGCCAAATGTATTTTTCATCCTTCCATCATAGGTCACGGTGATGGTGTCCTTTGCTCCCGGCATAATCGTTGTCGGCATTTTTATCTTCATGTATGCCGGCTTCTCCACAGATTGGAAGCTGATGGCCTTTTCCCCTCCATTCTTTACAAGGAAATGTTTAACCGTGGGTTCCTGATTATTATAGACCGTTCCCATGTTGAACGCGCGCGATTTGAAGAAGAGTTTTCCCATCGCTTCCGTGAAGTCATTCTTCATGCCGGGGAGATATTCAACCACCTGGCCCTTTAGTTGAAGAATAATCGGCAGTTCCTCACTGTTGGTTGCTACCGACAAGGCTTTATTAAAGTATCCGGGCCTTCCTTTCGGATCAAATATCACATCGATGTATCCTGTCTTTCCCGCCGGAACGGGTGCTTTAGTCCAATCAGGTGTGGTACATCCACATGCGGCGACTACATTCAGAATCTGCACTGGACGTCCGCTATTATTGGTGAAGACAAACCGGTGGTCAACCTTGCCATTGGCTTCGACAATATCACCAAACTCATGAATCTTCTCCCGAAAAATAAGCTTGTCGACAGCTTGAGCACTGACAAGGTGCGGAATGAGAAGAATGATGGCGAAGATGCGTTTCACAAACAACTATTTAACGCAAAAATAAGGGGAATTGATATAACCCTGTTTTCTTTGTGGCTGATATGGCAAGAATTCTTACCGGTATTCAAAGCAGTGGACGGCCACACCTGGGTAACCTCCTTGGTGCCATTATCCCTGGCGTTGAACTTTCCAGAAAGCCTGGCAATGATTCTCTGTTCTTCATTGCTGATCTTCACTCCCTGACGACCATCCGTGATGCCGAGACACGCCGTCAGAATACACTGGCAGTAGCAGCCGCCTGGATTGCTTTTGGATTTGACACGAACAAAAACCTCCTCTACCGCCAGAGCCGCATTCCGGAGGTTTGCGAACTCACCTGGTACCTGAGTTGCTTCACGCCCTACCCTATGCTGGCCAACTCGCATGCGTTCAAGGATAAGTCTGATCGGCTTTCGGATGTGAATGCCGGATTGTTTGTCTACCCTGTGCTGATGGCTTCTGACATCATCCTGTATGATGCCAACATAGTCCCTGTGGGAAAAGACCAGAAGCAGCACCTCGAGATGACCCGCGACATTGCCTCATCGTTCAATACACAGTATGGCGAGACCTTCGTCGTTCCGGAGGCCCAAATCGATGATCGCGTAATGACCATCCCGGGAACGGATGGCGAGAAAATGAGCAAGTCATCCAACAACCTCATCGATATCCTCCTGTCTGAGAAAGAGCTGAAGAAGCAGGTGATGTCCATCGTGACGGACAGCACGCCCATGGAGTCGCCCAAGAATCCAGATAAGGACACGGTGTTTGCCATCTATCGCCTCGTCGCTTCGGCGGAACAGACAGAAGAACTGAGAAAGAAATACCTGGCAGGGAATTTTGGTTACGGTCACGCCAAGCAAGAACTGCTTGGATTGCTGATCGACAAGTATAAATCCCAGCGTGAAATTTTTCAGGAACTGATGGCCAATCCTGCTGAGATCAATCGCAAGCTGGAAGAAGGCGAAGTAAAGGCGCGGGTCATTGCGCGCGAAGTACTCGGTCGAGTGAGGACCAAACTAGGATTTGTATAAAATCCACAGCCACTGATTACACGGATTAACACTGATTAGTCCACCCATGCTTAATTAAGTCCGGATTTCCTTTGATGAAAGTACAGGAACTGAAGAAGATGCAACTGTACTTTGCTTTATGGAAACGGCGCTATTGCTAGAGAATGAAACCTACGAGATCATAGGTGTCTGCATGGCAGTCCATCGGGAGCTAGGTCACGGGTTTCTTGAAATTGTCTATAAAGATGCTATTCAATTCGAGCTTGCATCAAAAAACATCACATTTGGTCGAGAGGTGAAGTACGATATCACTTACAAGAACACGTTGCTGTCGCATAAGTTCTATGCAGACTTTACCGTCAACAATCGTATCATCCTCGAAGTGAAAGCTGCTGAAGGAGGAATTGCCGATCATCAAGTTGCACAAGCAATCAATTATCTCAGGGTATCCGGCTGAAAAGTTGCGCTCGTTGTCAATTTTGGAAGAAAAAGCCTTGAGTACAAGCGACTAATCTTCTAGATAAAATTCGTGGCTCACAATCCGTGGAATCCGTGGCTATCAATCCGTGTGAATCCGTGGCTCACAATCCGTGTGAATCCGTGGCTCACAATCCGTGTGAATCCGTGGCTATCAATCCGTGTGAATCCGTGGCTATCAATCCGTGTGAATCCGTGGCTCACAACCCGTGAGAATCCGTGGCTCACAACCCCGTGAGAATCCGTGGCTCACAATCCGTGTGAATCCGTGAAATCCGTGGCTCACAACCCATGAGAATCCGTGGCTCACAATCCGTGTGAATCCGTGAAATCCGTGGCTCACAACCCGTGAGAATCCGTGGCTCACTTAGCCGTCCACACCACCTGCTGCTTTTCGCTGCCGATGCTGAGCACGATACGGGTTGGGTTTGGAAGAAGAGCAAGTTTGGTGTCTTTGCCCGGGTAGTCGTCCATCTCCACAAAAACACCTTCTGTGTTGGCCACTGAATACTCATTGTTGGCGCTTACCTGGTACTTCTTGGCGATGTAGGCAATGGGGACAAGCACATCGCTATCAGGACAATACTCATCATGGATATCCTGCAGGGCACGCTCGAGTTCGTCGCCGTATGTTTCCTGAAAATCATCCTCCAGGTCATGGAGTTTTTCTTCCAGGTCGTCATACTGCGGGTTGTTGTAGTTGATCGTCGTTAATTCCTGACGAGCCTTGATGATCTCCAGCAGTGCCTTATCGAGTGCTTTGACGTCCATTTTCAATGTTTTCGCAAGATTAGAGAAATGCATGGAGATAATAAAACAAACCTCCCGAATACTTAAATTTGAGGCCTAACCCAGCAACATGCAAAAGGATTTTCTTCCCATCAATGGGACTGATCACATCGAGTTTTACGTAGGCAACGCCAAGCAGGCATCACTTTACTATCAACATTGCTTCGGCTTTTCCCTGGTTGCATATGCAGGCCCTGAAACCGGCGTCCGCGACCGTGCTTCTTATGTGCTGCAACAAAACAAGATTCGTTTTGTCTTGACAACACCTCTTCAGCCAAACTCTGACATTGCAGCGCATGTATCCCGGCACGGCGATGGCGTCAAAGTCCTCGCGCTGTGGGTTGATGATGCCACCAAGTCATTCAATGAAACGGTTGTTCGTGGTGCTGTGCCTGCATTTGCACCCCATACCATCAAGGATGAAGCTGGAGAAGTAGTATTATCAGCCATTCATACCTATGGCGACACCATCCATACCTTTGTCGAACGCAAGAATTATAAAGGACCATTCCTTCCGGGATACCAGTCCGTTAAAGGTAGCCTTCAAAGTAAAAGTGTAGGACTGAAGTACGTTGATCATTGTGTAGGCAACGTAGAGCTTGGCAAGATGAATACCTGGGTCGATTTCTACGAAAAGGTAATGGGGTTCAGCCTTCTCGTCACCTTCGACGACAAGGACATCTCTACCGAATACAGCTCCCTGATGTCAAAAGTTGTCTCCAATGGAAATGGATACATCAAATTCCCCATCAACGAGCCTGCGTCAGGCAAGAAGAAATCTCAAATTGAAGAGTATCTCGATTTTTATACGAGTCCCGGCGTGCAGCACATCGCGATTGCTACCGATGACATCATTGAGACAGTGACGGCACTGCGTGAACGAGGTGTAGAATTCCTGAGGGTTCCGGATACTTACTACCAGGATGTCCTCAGTCGTGTTGGCAAAATCAATGAGGATCTTGAAGATCTCAAACGTCAGAATATTCTCATCGACCGCGATGAAGAAGGCTATCTCCTCCAGATTTTCAGCAAGCCCGTGCAAGACAGGCCAACGCTTTTCTTCGAGATCATTGAACGCAACGGAGCCAAATCCTTTGGTAAAGGAAACTTCAAGGCTTTATTTGAATCGATTGAACGTGAGCAGGCCTTGCGTGGCAACCTATGACACCTACGCTCGCCGAACTGCAAAAAATTACACCGAGAGAAATCTTTCCAGGATTTCTTGGCCGCTTCATCCATAGCAACAACATGACTTTTGCATATTGGGAAGTTAAGAAGGACAGTCTCGTTCCAGTTCACAGTCACATACACGAGCAGGTTGTCAATATGCTCGAAGGTAAACTCGAGTTGTATGTCGATGACCAGCGAAACGAGTTAACACCTGGTACGGTCCTGGTCATTCCCTCCAATGCTGTCCACAAAGGCAAAGCCCTCACGGACTGCAAAATCCTGGATGTATTTTATCCCGTCAGGGAAGACTATCGCTAACAACCGCACCCGATGACTACGACAACCACTCATCTCCATGATATTTCGAAAAGCCGTGCCAACGAGTGGTTGAACGGCGCCATCGATGAAGACTCGAAGAAGCAGATCAAGGCATTGCTTTCGCGTGAAGACCCGAAGCAGCTCATCGACAGCTTTTATCAGACACTCGAGTTTGGCACCGGCGGCCTTCGTGGACTCATGGGTGTTGGATCGAACTGCATCAACAAGTACACCATCGGTGCAGCCACACAGGGACTTGCCAATTACCTCAAGAAATCATTTGCCGGCCAGACCATACAGGTAGCCATTGCTCACGACAGCCGCAACAACAGCAGACAGCTCGCAGAGGTAACTGCCCACGTATTCTCTGCCAACGGCATCATCGTGCATCTCTTCCCGGAATTGCGCCCCACACCCCTGCTTTCATTTGCCATCAGGTATCTGAAGTGTCAGTCAGGCGTGGTGATCACTGCATCGCACAACCCCAAAGAGTACAACGGCTATAAGGCTTACTGGAATGACGGGGCCCAGCTAGTGCCGCCACACGACAAGAATGTCATCAAGGAAGTGAACGCCATCACAAGTTTTGACCAGGTGAAGTTTACTCCTGATTCTACAAAGATTAAGGCGATAGGTCCTGAAGTGGAAGAGGCCTACTACTCCATGGTACAAGAGCTCATTCCCCGTAAAGAGAGTATCAAAAGGCAGTCGAAGACATCGATTGTGTACACGAGCCTGCACGGTGCCGGCATCACCATGGTTCCTGAGTGCCTGAAAAGACTTGGCTTCGAAAACATCACCGTGGTTGAAGAACAGAAAATTCCTGATGGGAATTTTCCCACCATTGACTCGCCCAACCCCGAAGAGCGATCGGCTATGGACATGGCCCTCAAAAAAGCTACGTTGATTAATGCAGATCTTGTCATGGCTACAGATCCTGACACCGACAGGGTAGGCATTGGCATTCGAAACGCCCACAACGAGTTTTTTCTCCTCAACGGAAACCAGGCCCTCAGCCTGATGATGTGGTTCATCCTTAAGAATCTCAAGGAAACGGGCGATCGCTACATCGCAAAGACAATTGTGACCAGTGACTTCATCGACCGAATGGCCGAACAAATGGGCGTTGAGTGTATCAATACACTGACCGGGTTCAAGTATATCGCTGAATTGATTCGTGACAACGAAGGGAAAAAGAAATTTATCGCAGCCGGTGAAGAAAGTTATGGATACATGGTGGGCGACTTTGTCAGGGATAAGGACGCTGTGTCTGCCTGTGCCTTCTTTGCCGCCATGGGTGCCGCTGCCAAGGATGAAGGGCATAGTCTTTACGCCTGGATGGTTGACATGTACCGCGAGTTCGGCTTGTACAAGGAAGGATTGGTGAACCTGGTGAGGACCGGAGCAGCAGGCGCCCAACAAATAAAATACATGATGGAGCGATTTCGTAGTAATCCACCGCATGTCATTGCCGGTCAGAAAGTAATCCGGGTTTTGGATTACCAAACAAGCATTGAACGAAACCTGCTTAATGGACACGAGCGAACGATTCAACTGCCAAAATCTGATGTTCTCCAGTTTCAAACCTGGGAAGGCGCCAAAATTTCCGTGCGTCCTTCCGGGACAGAGCCAAAGATCAAATTCTATATCAGCGTCAACCTGAGGCTGTCCAATCCCAAGAATTTTGAGCTGGCCATGGAACACCTGGATGAAAAAATCAAGGCAATTGAAAAAGACCTGATCCGATGACAACCCTGATCGAATCCTTGTTGCCAATTTTCCAGAGGGATCTGGACAAGCTGGCTGAAGAAATAAAGTTGTATCCAACGGAGAATGCCCTGTGGGTCATCTCTGATGCCATTAAAAATCCCGGTGGCAATCTCTGTCTGCACCTTTGCGGAAATCTTCAGCATTATATTGGTGCAGTGCTCGGTCAAATGGACTATCAACGCAACCGTGATGCTGAGTTTGCGGACAAAAAAGTACCACGCGAAAAACTGATCGCTGAAATATCAAAGACAAAGGCTGCGTTGACAAACGTTTTACCCGGATTGACTGAAGCACAACTGGCTGCGGTATATCCTCAGGATGTCTTTGGCAAACCCATGACTACGCAGTTCTTTCTGCTACATCTCTCAGCACATCTCTCCTATCATCTCGGCCAGGTCAACTATCACCGTCGACTGCTTAAGTCTTAAGCTTCGGGAGAGCCATGCGTTTCATCTAATTGCCGCCAGCAATTCCTATCTTTGCCCCTCTCATGAAGAAGGTTGCCTTTTATACCCTTGGCTGCAAGCTCAATTACTCCGAAACGTCGACCATTAGCCGGAAATTCGAAGAAAAGGGATTTCTGAAAGTTGACTTCAACAATACGCCAGACATCTTCATCATCAATACATGTTCCGTGACTGACAATGCGGACAAGAAGTGCCGCAAAATTGTCCGTGAAGCCAGGTTCATCAATCCAGATGCGTATGTCGCCATTATCGGCTGCTATGCGCAGCTTAAGCCTGCAGAAATCGCCGGCATTCCAGGGGTAGACGCCGTGCTTGGAGCCAATGAAAAATTCCGTCTTGTCGACTTGCTGGATGGCTTTGTGAGGCCTGAGCAACCGAGGGTCCTGGCATCAGACATCGCTCAAACAAACTCATTCCACACGTCTTATTCCATGAACGATCGCACGCGAACCTTTTTAAAGGTGCAGGATGGATGCGATTATTCGTGCAGTTTCTGTACGATACCCCTGGCCCGGGGCAAGAGCCGGAGCGATAGCATCGAAAATATTCTTGCTACGGCAGCACAAGTTGCATCCACGGACGTGAAGGAAATCGTACTCACAGGTGTTAACACGGGTGACTATGGATTGCGTGATGGCGTGAGAGAACACCGCTTCATTGACCTTGCACGTGCCCTCGATGAAGTGGATGGAATTGAAAGATTCAGGATTTCATCCATCGAACCCAATCTCCTCACCGATGAGATCATTCAATTTGTTGCCACTTCCAAGCGGTTTGTTCCCCACTTCCATATCCCACTTCAGTCAGGTTCCAACAAAATACTCAAGCTGATGCGGCGTCGCTACCTCCGTGAATTGTATGTGGAGCGTGTGGCTGCCATTCGAGCCTCCATGCCCGATGCCTGCATTGGTGTTGACGTGATCGTGGGCTTTCCAGGAGAAGCCGAAGCGGATTTTCTCGAGACCTATCACTTTATCAACGAGCTTGAAATTTCATACCTCCACGTCTTTACCTATTCCGAAAGAGAAAACACCCTTGCCGCAACAATGCCCGGTGTTGTGCCAATGAACATTCGTCATGAGCGTTCTCGCATGCTTCACTCCTTGTCTGAAAAGAAGAAAAGACAATTCTACGAGTCACAGATCGGCACACACCACACCGTGCTGCTTGAAAATGATATTGAGAATGGATTCATGCATGGATTTACTGAG
The DNA here is from genome assembly GCA_016787625.1 of Cyclobacteriaceae bacterium. Lineage (GTDB taxonomy): Bacteria > Bacteroidota > Bacteroidia > Cytophagales > Cyclobacteriaceae > ELB16-189. The sequence continues at coordinate 837 of JAEUUD010000031.1, read as the reverse complement.
AATTATGTTCGCGTCGCTCTTCCATATGATCCCATGCTTCACAATGAACTGATACCAGTGAGTATTCAGTCGATCGGAGAAAATGGCATCGCCATAGGCGAACAACTGGAGGCTGTGCACGCCCGTTAGCGGATCACCCCGTCACTCATCACCAGTTTACGATCAGCCATGTTGGCAAAATCCTGATTATGTGTGACGATAATGAAGGTCTGTCCCATTTTTTCGCGAAGCCTGAAAAAGAGTTCATGAAGCTCCCTGGCATTTCCTGAGTCGAGGTTTCCGCTGGGCTCATCTGCCAGTATAATGTCAGGTTCATTCATTAAAGCCCTTGCACAGGCAGCGCGCTGCTGTTCACCTCCGGATAGTTCCGATGGTTTATGCCCCTGTCTTTCGCTAAGGCCCAGGTCGGCCAGCAATTTTTCCGCCCTGGTGCGCACTTCCTGATCCGGTTTGCCCGCAATAAATCCCGGGATCATCACATTTTCCAGGGCCGTAAATTCGGGAAGGAGGTTATGAAACTGAAAAACAAAACCGATGTGGCGATTCCTGAAAGCCGCCAATGCATTCGGGTTGAGATTAAAGATGTCCTTGTTATGAATAGAAACTGCTCCTTTATCGGGGCTATCCAAGGTTCCAAGAATGTGCAGCAAGGTGCTTTTGCCCGCCCCGGAAGCACCCACAATGGAGACGACCTCCCCCTTCGCGACACTCAGATCAACGCCTTTCAAGACCCTTAGGGAACCGTAAGACTTCTCAATGCCTTTTGCTTCGAGCATGCCGCAAGTTCTTGAAATAAAGGTTTAAAAAAAGTAGATTGCTAGCAAAACTTACCCAATA
>JAEUUD010000319.1:318-917 GCA_016787625.1 Cyclobacteriaceae bacterium | reverse complement strand
GCTTTGTACAAATTCCCTGCCAGCAGGGGTTCTCAAAGCCTCTTAAGCTGGTGGATTACCTCCTTGGGTTGGGGTGAGGAAAATACGAAGTTGCCGGCCACCAGGACATCGGCCCCGGCCTCCAGCAGCGGCTTGGCGTTCTGCTGGTTGACTCCACCGTCGATTTCGATCAGCGCACTTGAGCCTGAGCTGGTAATCATTGCCTTTAACTCTTTGATTTTCTGATAGGTAGTCTCAATGAACTTCTGGCCTCCGAACCCCGGGTTCACCGACATGACGCATACCAGGTCGATCTCGTGGATCACATACCGCAGGGCGTCAAGGGGTGTATGCGGATTGAGGGCTACGCCGGCCTTCACCCCTATCTGCTTGAGCTGCTGGATGTTGCGGTGAAGATGGGGGCAGGCTTCCACATGGACGGAAATCGTGCTCGCTCCCGCTTTCTGGAAGGCTTCCACGTACCGTTCGGGCTGCACAATCATCAGGTGTACGTCCATGGGCTTTTTGGCGTGCCTCTTGACGGCTTCCACCACCGGCAATCCCATGGAAAGGTTGGGAACAAACACCCCGTCCATGATGTCGACATGAATCCAGTCGGC
>JAEUUD010000319.1:0-308 GCA_016787625.1 Cyclobacteriaceae bacterium | reverse complement strand
CTCCCGCTGTAGGTTGGCGAAATCGGAAGCGAGGATAGACGGGGCGACGATCGGCTTCATAAAACGTGCCCAAAATTAGCCATTAAAGCTTAACAAACCGAAACGAATAGCGCACCTTACCGATGTTCATCACTAACAGGTAGATGCCTGGTGAAAGGTTTGCCGTGTCCATGTGGAAAGGATTCTCGGCCCAGGTCAAAGTGGTCGTTGCCGTCTCCAGCAGCCTGCCGGTCATTTCGTAAACAGAAAGGGTCACGGGCCCTTCCGGAGGGTTACGAAACAACACCCACAGATCGTTTCCTGATACC
>JAEUUD010000318.1 GCA_016787625.1 Cyclobacteriaceae bacterium | reverse complement strand
ATAGTTGTTAGTTGCTTGCGGCTGACCTTCCGGGAGGTCCCGATTCTTTGCCTTACAGTCAAGAATGGATTGGAAGAGTTTGATTTGATAATCCAGCCCTGCCTGGTAATCGATCAGGCCCAAATCGATAAATGTTACTTTTTTATTTTGATTCCTATTCACTTGATCCTCGATAGCTCCTCTTTCAATTGGTCGATCGCTTCCACCGGCCCGGCTTCCACTCCGTTTTCTTTGGCAAGGAAATAAGAGATCCAGTCAGTAAGATGAATCAGGTAATAATATTGTTCAAGCAAAGAAGCGCCTTCAGCCACAATATCGATAATCGAATTCGAACGTTTTTCAAAAACCGGCCTGCAGATTTCCATTCGTTTTTCAACACGCTCGTGATCGTGGTCGGAATACAGGTAAATTACCTGTGCCTGTTGCAATACTATTTCAGGAAATTGCCAGCCTACAATCTCATTGTGATTCATTTCAGGAAATGTATTTACATGCGCCAACTGTTTCGCGTTTTCATTCAACTGATTTTGGAAACGCAACGCCATGGCTTTTAATCGCTCATCACAATAAATAACAGGAAGTTTCCCTTTTAATTTCCGCGCAATAAGTTCTGCCTCCGACTGAATGGCTTTTTCTCCCCGATCCAAATATTCAATGGCATTTTCCGTTTCTTTTATAAAAGCTGCTCCGATTAAATTCGTGTGATACAACGCGTAAAGTAAGGAGACCATCATGTACCCAACGTTGCCACGTGGGCTCTTCGAGCCACCCGGTATCTGTATCCATAATAAATTATATTCTTTGGCTAACTCCAGCATTTTACCTCCGGATGTAATGCAAATAATATGGGCTCGCTTTAGCATCGCTTTATTAATCGCAGCCAATGTTTCTTCAGTATCGCCACTGTACGAACAGGCAA
>JAEUUD010000317.1 GCA_016787625.1 Cyclobacteriaceae bacterium | reverse complement strand
ATGTTGCCGAAAGGATCCTGTTGCCAATTGATGAAATGATCTTCGGGCTTAATCTTCAGGGAATACGACAATATAGGCGTGCGGCAATGTGGTGCGGGGCGTAACCGAATAGTGTGAGGTGATAAATTTACGGCACGATCATACACATACTGCATCTGATGGCGGATCGCAACTTTAATTGACATAGGCTATTTTATAAGCAATTACTCTTGAAATTAGAGGATATTCCAGAAAGTATAGGTTAATTGTTTGCCCTCCGTGGAAATATAATTGTCATTTCAGAAAAAATGGATTTAAATCGAATGCAGTGAGGGTAAAATTTCAGGATTGGCAGCTTCAATCACTTAAATGCCTCCTGAATAATCCCAGGGCATGCTCTCGGCTAAGTAGAACTTTTTATCTTGCGCAAAATTTAAACTGACTCCGTAGCTCAGTTGGTAGAGCAGCTGACTCTTAATCAGCGGGTCGAGAGTTCGAATCTCTCCGGGGTCACAAGTTCACATTCGAAAGGCTAATCCATCAATTTCAATTTCAAAAACTCAGCTGTATAGCCCTTTCCCTTCTTCACCATATCCTCGGGTGTACCGGCAAAAAGTAAGTTGCCTCCCTCAGGACCCAGATCGATTATCCAGTCGGCACACTTGATCACCTCCAGGTTATGCTCAATAATGATCACCGTGTGGCCCTCATCCACCAGTGCATTAATAGCTTTCAGCAATTTGCTGATGTCATGAAAATGAAGGCCGGTAGTAGGTTCATCAAAAATGAAGAGAATATTGTCTTTCGAATCCGAGGAATTCTTGCCAAGAAACGAAGCGAGCTTAACGCGCTGCGCTTCACCACCGCTTAACGAATTAGAAGACTGTCCGAGCTTTACATAACCCAAGCCCACTTCAAACAACGGAAGAATTTTTTCGTAGATGG
>JAEUUD010000316.1 GCA_016787625.1 Cyclobacteriaceae bacterium | reverse complement strand
CTCCAACAGCTTTCCGCCTTCCCGTACTTTCCTGCTTAAATCTATATCTGCCTGGCTTGGTTGTCTGTTGCCGGAGGGATGGTTATGTGCCAATATCAGGCTGCAAGCGTTTGCTTTAAGTGCTGAGGCAAAGATTATTTTAGGATCGGCTACAGTGCCTGTCATACCGCCAGTTGAGATGGCTACAATACCCAGAACGTGATTAGCACGGTTGATAAGCAAAACTTTGAACTGTTCCACAAATTCAATTTTATCATCATCCCAGGTTTGCAGCAAGATGTTGTAGGCATCCTTTGATGAGTTAATCTTTGGTCTTTCAGAAGGCTTCACCTTCGTCTTGTAGGAGAGTTGAATCTCTGCAACCTGAACATGATTTTTTTCTTGATTGGTTTCCATAAGCTTGTTGATTTAATTATGGCACCATCAATGGGTTCGGAAGGAATTAGCGCAAGGAGGAACGGAATAAATGAAAGCAAGTGCGAGGGCAAGTGTTTATGCCGTAGTTCCTTGCCAGCGTATTCAGGCCGAACCCTACCTTGTGTCAGAATTAAATGAGACATGATCCATCTTCATTGAAGATTCGCTTGTGGCATTAGAAGAACATTTTCATTGTTTTCAGATATAGTTGCAAGAACTTAAATGAACCTTCTTCAACTTAGATGAATTGAAGCGCCTCAGATTGATGGTGATTTCAGTAACACATCGAACGCTCACACCATTGCTTCCCATAAGCCGCCAACGAGCACGGGCGGGAGTCGGGTCAAGGGTGCCGAGCCCATAAAAATCAAAAATACATCGGCACTCGTCTTGCCCTTGAGGCGACTTCCGCCCGGGACTCACCTTTGCTTATGGGGAGAAATGTGTCCAGAAAATTTGGGCTGGTGAAAGGAAGGAGGCTGAACGGAGCGTAATGGAGTAACGTGA
>JAEUUD010000315.1:272-930 GCA_016787625.1 Cyclobacteriaceae bacterium | reverse complement strand
TGATCAACACATTTAATAATGTTAAAGTACCCTTTCCAGGGAATATAATTTGATTGGATAATAGCCACCCGCTTTGCCATGCTTTGATCGGGGTTCAAATTTCGTTTAGCGAGAAATTCTTACCTAATCCTAAAATTTTGAATTCCGTATCTGATAAACTAATTCTATCGATGGTTTGGCGTCCTTCAATCTAAAACCATTCCCTTTTAATAGCTCCTCATAACTCCGCGTATGCAAGTCGGTAAATCCATCACTGAATTCAATTTCGCGTCCATCCATTTTCAAAGAACGAAAAGTTCGCTTACCCTGCTCCTTAGCGGCTTGAGGGAGATGATCTTCGTTGATACTTAATGACCATTTTATCCTGGCCCGGTCCAGTTCCAGATAGCCGGCAGCATGATCCGATTTATACTTCTCAAGCTCTACTTTTTTTACATTTCCAAAAACCCAGAGTAACATGTCAAAAAAATGAACCCCAATGTTAGTGGCGATCCCACCCGATTTGCTTTCATCACCTTTCCAGCTATGATGATACCAGGTACCTCGGGAAGTAATATAGGTTAAATCAATATCAAAGATCCTTTTTGTCTTATCAGCCAACACCTCTTCGCGTAAGGCAATTATGGATGGATGCAACCGAAGTTGTAAAATTGTATAA
>JAEUUD010000315.1:0-262 GCA_016787625.1 Cyclobacteriaceae bacterium | reverse complement strand
TCTCTTTTTCAATCTCTTCGAGCGCATCCACATTCCAGGGATTAAGCACCAAGGGTTTTTCGCAAATGGCATCGGCTTGTTGCCTCAAGGCAAACCGAATGTGTGAATCATGTAAATAATTTGGCGAACAGATGCTTACATAATCTACCTTTTTCCCCTGCCTCCGTAGCTTATCAACATGCCGATCAAATCGTTCAAATTCGGTAAAGAAGTCAGCATGCGGAAAATAGCTATCCATAATTCCAACGCTATCAAACTTATC
>JAEUUD010000314.1 GCA_016787625.1 Cyclobacteriaceae bacterium | reverse complement strand
CCCCTGGTGCGGGTATAGCAGACGGAGTCGTTTCCTCACGTTGGCCAGGCCAATCCCGGTGGACTTCCCGTTGACGACGGGTGTCAACGGTTTCCCATTGATCAATTTGACTTTCATGGCATCCTCCTGCAGCCGGATCGTCAAACTGATCCAGGGCTGATCCTCCAGTTGAGATGCTCCGTGCTTGAACGCATTCTCAACCAGGGGGAGCAACAGAAGGGGAGCCATCGCCTTTTCATTGGGGCATCCTTCCACTTCCATGTGTATGTCGAGTCGTTCCCCGAATCGCAATTGCTCGAGGGCGATGTAGTCTTTAACCATCCGCAACTCCCGCTCCACAGGGATGAGCGGACGACGGCTTTCCGTGAGCATATACTCGAGCAGCGCCGCAATCTTTAGAACCACGCGAGAGGCGTCCTCCGATTGCTTCAGGATGAGACCGTACAGGTTGTTGAGTGTATTAAAGAGAAAGTGGGGATGAAGCTGCCCCTTAAGCAGTTCCAATTCAGCTTTCAGGTTAGCTTGCTTGAGCTCTTCTGCTTCCATCTTCTTGAAATACCAGTACTTGATGAGCTTGATGGCCACAACGAAACCGGCTACCGTGTTGGATCCCCGGAGCCCGGCAAGCAAGGCGGCTGAGAGCGTATTCTTGATGGGCGAAAGGCCCTGCCAGGCCCGATAAAAGTTGACGAGGTACTCGGTGATCAGGATGGAAAGGCAGGCCGTCAGGAAAACCAGCAATACTACGCCCACCAACAACTCCACGTAACGCCCTTGAGTAAGGTACTTCGGGAATAAGCCATAGATGATGGCGTATCCAAGAAACATGTGTAACGGCAGGTAAAGGACAGCTTCAGCGAAAGCATGAGCACTCAGGATGGGTGAGTTCGGAGTGCCGAACCTCCAAAGGCTCCCGTAAATCGTGCCGAAGAA
>JAEUUD010000313.1:288-940 GCA_016787625.1 Cyclobacteriaceae bacterium | reverse complement strand
ATCAGTTTTTTAACCGACAGTATGAAAAGGACGATCGTTTTGGGCAGGTCTTCAACCTTTTCACTTTGCTCGCGATATTCATTGCGTCGATGGGCCTTTTTGGGCTTGCCTCTTTCATGGCCGTCCAGCGCACCAAGGAGGTGGGCATAAGGAAAGTCCTGGGGTCATCGGTTTCAGGAATAGTTTTGTTGCTGTCCAGGAGTTTTCTGCTTCCGGTGGTGCTGTCTAACCTCATCGCGTGGCCCCTGGCTTGGTGGGTCATGACAGGGTGGCTGGAATCATTCCCCTACCGGATTACCATAAGCCCATTTGTTTTTCTCTCGGCTGGTGTAATGATCACGCTCATCGCCTTTGTTTCGATGAGCACCCAAACTCTTCGAGCCGCGCTGTCCAAGCCATCGGATACCCTGCGGTACGAGTAATCCGTCGATTCGCCCCAGCAGGTTGCTCACTTCGGCAAACTCAACCGGATCAAATTCAGCACGGCCACCGAGGCCATGCGAATGTTGATCAGGCGGTCTTTGCTGAGGAGGAGTTTGCGGGTCACCGTCTGGTGCTTGTCAGAGTAGGCGATCCACACCAGTCCCACGGGCTTGTCCGGGGTGGCGCCACCCGGGCCTGCGATGCCGCTCGTCGCCACGCCGATGTCGGT
>JAEUUD010000313.1:0-278 GCA_016787625.1 Cyclobacteriaceae bacterium | reverse complement strand
GGGATCATGGTACCCATGAAGTATTCCGATGAACCCGGGATGCTGGTAACCAGGTGGGAGAGGTATCCGCCCGTGCAACTTTCGGCAATGCTGAGGGTGAGTTTGCGGTCACGCAGCAGGTTACCGATGACTTTCTCCAGCGGCTCCTCCCCGTATCCATAGATGTATTCGCCGGCGATGGGCAGGAGGGACTGCTTCAGGGATGAGAGTTCTTTTTTCAGTTCCTCTCTCGAGGACCCGATGGCCGTGAGCCGCAACTTCACTTCGCCCAGGTTGGG
>JAEUUD010000312.1 GCA_016787625.1 Cyclobacteriaceae bacterium | reverse complement strand
ACGCTTGCGCTATGGAAATTCAGATTGAGAATCTCTCCAAGAACTACGGACCCCAGAAAGCCGTAGACCGCATTTCCTTCGAGGTTAAGCCCGGAGAAGTCCTGGGTTTCCTGGGTCCCAACGGTGCCGGCAAGAGCACGACGATGAAAATGATCACCGGCTACCTGGCCATCGGCGACGGCGACGTTCGCATCGGCGGCAAGTCGGTGCGTGATCATGGCGACGATCTCAAGCGTCACATCGGGTACCTGCCGGAGAACAATCCGCTCTACCTCGACATGCCGGTCATCGATTACCTCACCTTCTGTGGGGCGCTGCAAGGAATGACCCCCGACGCCATCCGCCGCCGCCTTCGCGAAATGATTGCCGTGTGCGGACTGAACGCCGAGAAGCACAAGAAGATCGGCGAACTGTCGAAGGGATACCGTCAGCGCGTCGGGTTAGCCCAAGCCATGATTCATGACCCGGAAATTCTCGTGCTGGACGAGCCCACGACCGGCCTTGACCCCAACCAGATTGTGGAAATACGAAACCTCATCCGCGAGCTGGGCAAGGCCAAGACGGTCGTGCTCAGCACCCACATTCTTCCCGAAGTGGAAGCCACCTGCGACCGCATCCTGATCATCAACCAGGGGAGGATCGTGGCCAATGGTACCGCCGACACGCTGCGGAAACAGGCGACCGGGCAGGAGGTGATCCGTCTGCGCATCGAGGACGCACCCCTGGCCGAGGTCATGAACGCACTCCGGGGCATGCCCACCGTCGACACCGTGGAAGTGGTGGACAAGGAACTTAACCGGTTGGAACTGCAAAGCCGGACGGGCATGTCCTCCAGGCGCGAGGTGTTCCACCTGTGCGTTGCCAAAGGCTGGGTGCTTAGTGAGTTGACTCCGCTGGAGACGCGTTTGGAAGATATTTTCAGAAACCTAACTACGAATTG
>JAEUUD010000311.1 GCA_016787625.1 Cyclobacteriaceae bacterium | reverse complement strand
GGTGGTATTCTCGGCGGCGGCATCACGTCTTTTTACGATTTTTCCATTACCAAGAACGTGGCTACCATGTTGCTGGCAGCGGTACTGCTTGTGCTGTTGTTTTCGAGCGTAGCAAGAGGTTATAAAAACAATCAAGGCAAAGCGCCGAAAGGCATTCAGGGCTTCATCGAGCCTATCTTCATGTTCATCCGCGACGAAGTAACCCGCCCGATGATCGGCGAGAAGCACTACGAACGCTTCCAGCCCTTCATTATGACGCTGTTTTTCTTCATCCTGTTTTGTAACCTGATGGGCCTGATTCCCTTCTTTCCCGGCAGCGCCAACATCACAGGCAACCTCGGCGTGACGCTGGTGCTGGCTGTGCTGGCTTTTTTGGTCACCAACCTCAACGGCAACGGCCACTACTGGCAACACATCTTCTGGATGCCGGGTATTCCTGCCTGGGTGAAAATCATCCTGACGCCGGTAGAAATTCTCGGCCTGTTCATCAAGCCCTTCTCTTTGATGATTCGTTTGTTTGCCAACATTTCGGCAGGCCACATCATCATATTGAGCCTTATCGGCCTCATTTTTATCTTTGGTAAAAATGGAACCAGCATCGGTGGCGCAACAGTGGGCGCAGTCATCGGCGGTGCATTCACTGCCTTTATGAACCTGATTGAATTGCTCGTGGCTTTCCTTCAGGCATTTATCTTCTCTATCCTGACCGCTTCTTACATCGGCGCGGCAGTGGATGAAGGACATCACGAGCACGAGGAGGCGCATCACTAGGAAGAATTCCTGATTCCTGATTCAGGATTCAAAATTCCTACATGAAATCAGGAATCGGAAATCGGAAATCAGAAATCCGAAATCAGGAATCCGAAATCAGGAATCCGAAATCAGGAATCCGAAATTTGAAATATTAACCATTTTAAATATCTCAACAATGGGAGCAATTGG
>JAEUUD010000310.1 GCA_016787625.1 Cyclobacteriaceae bacterium | reverse complement strand
AGGCCATACACGATTTGTTTCATGGCGCCAAGCCGGTTGATATACTTACCGTAACACAACACTTAAAAAGCGAAGGCACGCTTGAGTTTGTGGGTGGCCCTTATTATATAGCCCAACTTACCAATAGAGTTGCCAGTGCTGCCAACATCGAGTTTCATGCACGAATAATTATTCAAAAGTTTATTCAGCGCGAGTTAATCCGCATCAGCACCGATATATCACGCGAAGCGTATGAAGACACCAGCGATGTAATTGAACTTTTAAACCGTGCCGAAAAAAACCTGTTTGCAATTGCCGAAGGCAACCTGCGTAAAAAGTACGATGGCCTACAAGGCTTAATAAGTAAAGCAATAAAGGAATACGAACATGCTGCCACCATGCCCGAAGGTTTAAGTGGCATACCCAGCGGCTTTACATCATTAGACAGGGTAACCGGTGGCTGGCAAAAATCCGACCTGATTATTGCAGCAGCACGCCCTGGTATGGGTAAAACGGCATTCGTATTATCGTTGGCACGCAACGCTGCGCTTAGGTTTAATAAACCGGTTGCATTTTTTAGTTGCGAAATGTCGTCACTGCAATTAGTAAACAGGCTTATAGCCAGCGAAACCGAAATAAGCAGCGAAAAATTACGTAAAGGAAATTTAAGCGATGCCGAATGGCAACAACTAAACAGCAAAATTAGTCCGCTCGAAAAAGCGCCTATTTATATTGACGATACACCGGCATTAACCGTTTTTGATTTACGTGCCAAATGCCGAAGACTGGTTGCCGAAAAAAAGATAGAACTTATAATAATTGACTATTTACAGTTGATGCAAACAGGCGATACACGTGCCGGTAACCGCGAGCAGGAAATTTCTATTATATCGCGTACACTTAAAGCAATTGCCAAAGAATTAGATATACCCATTATTTGTTTAAGTCAGTTGAGTCGTGAAGTTGA
>JAEUUD010000030.1 GCA_016787625.1 Cyclobacteriaceae bacterium | reverse complement strand
AGAAATCGTCGCCGGGATTTTTAGTGGCGTCGATTCCCGTGATGACAACCCGTTTGCTTTCCGGGGCCTGCTTGCACGCACCTGCCAGCAGAAGCACAAGAGATAATGAATAGAGGAGCTTTTTCATGTTTTTTGATTTGCGGGCGCAAGATAAAAAATGAAAGCAGGTAGAACCGGCATTAATGGCTGGATGGCCAAAATACCCTTTGGTTGCCCAATTACTTGATCGGAGAGCCTTGAAATCGGGAATTTCGTGACACCTTGACATCCGAAATGAACTGGAAGGATATTTGAGAGTGACCTAAGTCATGAAATCCCTGTTGCACCGGATCGTCAAACACGTTCAAAGGCAAGTTTGGGCTGTCATCGTAGCCTATATGGTGGCATTGCATAATTTCTACAAGAACGACGACAAACTACCGGATGACCTTGGTGATGTTATTGAACTCAATGAGATAAGCGAAGACGCCGGGCCCGGTGGTAAACCACACGATGAGGTTTTGAAACTTCCGGAATAATTCGTCAAATTCGTTGACTACGGAATCCATTTTCAACGAATGAATCTGACCAGGGAATTTCTCAAGGCAAAACACTGGCAACTGTTTCTGCTCATGTTTGCTGTCCCATTGCTCTTTCAGGTTTTTCTCATGGCCAGCCTTGTTACGAACCTTGCCAAGGGAGACCCTCCTGATCCTACAGTTTTTTCTCCGATCATGATGATCTTCCCACTCCTGATCATGCTTTGTGTAGGAACCATGTTTGGCTGGCTGTGGTCGGTGGCCATCGGGCTTCAGCCTAAAGTTCCGTCACACATTAAAATGAAGGTTCCAAAGTTCAAGGTACTCTTCTTCATTCCGGTGACCTACATAGTCATCATCATGACCGGTGTAATGATCTTGCTGAGTCAGCCATACACGCCATCGGAAAACAATCAGCCAAATGTTGGACTCATTGGCCTTTCTATGTTGGTCATTATTCCTCTACACCTTTTCTCGATCTTCTGCATTTTCTATTGTCTGTACTTCGCAGCCAAAACGATGATGACGGCAGAATTACAACGCGAGACTTCTTTTTCCGATTTCGCCGGAGAGTTTTTCCTCTTTTGGTTTCACCCGATCGGCGTTTGGGTCATTCAACCGAGAATCAACAAGCTGGCAGAAAACCTTGATGAGACCCAGAAATGAAGACCATCCCTTTTTTCTACGTTACAAGCATGAAGGAAGCCCTGACCTTCTACACGCAGGTGCTTGACTTCAAGCCAAAGTATTCAAATGCTTCCGCTGACGACCTTGTCGTCATCCTGATCAACGGTGATGCCGAACTGGGACTTACCGCAATGGCCAGTGATCAAAAAGCCGGCATCAATGCCTACGTGCTCGTCGATGAGGTGGATGATTTGTTCCGGAAATATGTTCGTCGCGGACTCATCGTTCCCAATCGGCCAGAATCACCCGTACACAATGGACCGATCGACCAAACGTGGGGCATGAGGGAGTTCTATGTGAACGATCCTTCCGGAAATACGTTGAGATTCGGCAAGCCTATCGGACAATGAAACGAACCCTTGCTATTGTATTGCTCATCACCGTCTCCTGCAGCAGTGACTACGAGCCCAAATTCTCAGGCGTCGGCGCCTTTACTCATCCTCCACGGACCCTTGTGCTACAGGTCATGGGAGGCGAGGAGTCAAGAACAACGCTGCCTGGAGGCGAATCGATCGGATACCGTTTTGCACAATGGACAAAGGCCGGCGAAGAATTGCTTGTTGTACAAACACGCTCAGGCGGAGAAGACTGCAGTGATTATCAGATATTGACCATCGACACCGAAGGCGCTATTCTTGACACCGTCTACCAGGCACCGACAGCTACTCCCCTCAACTTTAACCTTGCGCCCAACGACAGCCTCATCATGCTGAAGACTTATGATTCTGATTGCCGTGACTGGAGCACCAATTTCATCTACACCTTCTATAACCGTCATCTCAAAACTGCCCTTCCAGATACTATTAAAGTGGGCAATACGCTTGGGCTTTTGCTTGATGAAACACTTTGGAGTCCTGATTCCAGAAAAGTGATCATCCCGCAATGGTCGGGCCCTCAGGTCAAAGCGTTTGTTTACGACCTCGCTACTAAAGACAGCACCTACATCGACAAGGGCAGCAACTTCATCTGGTCACCCACCGACAACAACATTGTTTCTTACATCAAGGACTATTCGATCTACACCAAAAACATTGTAACGGGAGAAACGGAGCTGCTCTATGAGGGAAAGAAGAAAAAGGGCGCCAACCGGTTCAGGTGGAGTCCGCAGGGAGATTACCTCCGCATTCACGTTCGAAGCTATATGCTGAATGTCGAAGCACCGATGACCCAACGGACGGTGGTGGTGTATTTATCGCTGCCGGACAAAAAAGAGTCAAGAACATTCCTGGATGATCAGCATATCGACACCTGGCGGTAACCGTTTTGGAAAAGGAAATTATCATTCTTGAGCGAATCCTGAACGCCTACTCTCCGGTGACCCCTGCAGGTGTTTCACTGGTTATGGAGAATGGCAGCATCGAAGCCTGCCGCAAAAATGATGTCATCTTTCCTGAAAAGCGATTCAATGCCTTCGAGTATTTTCAGTTGGAAGGCATCTCTCACCGGTACAACAGCGATGAAGATCAGCAGGCGCTCACCACAGGAATCTTCATGGGTGAGACGGTGATCACCCCACACTTCACCCGAACCCAAAACAGCCAGAGTATCTTTGCCCTTCAGGCCCTGACCGACTGTGTTTTTCTCAAAGTGCCGGCCGGAACCTTCAGCCAACTGATGGATCAACACGACCAAATCAGGCGCTTTGGTCGCAGTGTCGTGGAGAAGGAATTTGTCAAAGGCCTCCAGTATGAAGTAATCTTCAGGTCCTTTTCTGCCAAAGACAGGCTGACCTACTTCAGAACACATTACCCCAACCTGGAAAACATCATCCCGCATACGGTGATCGCCTCTTTCCTCGGCATCACACCCGTATCGTTTAGCCGGCTTCGCGGCGAGTCTGCAAAAAAATAATCCTCCTCCTTTCTTATCATTTGATAAGAGCCTTCTTAACAATTGATAACTCCTTCCCCTCAAGGGCATCGTTCATTTGCATAGTAACGGTTACTGCTGATCTCAAAATCATTCTTCAACATTAAACAACACGTAATATGCAACGCACGATTTTTCTATTCGCCCTCGCTCTCCTGTTTGGTCCTGCCGCCATGGCTCAGATGGCCAATACTGCCACCGATATGCAGTTTTACATCATGGCCGGCATGAAGGCTTTCTCACCGAAGACGTTCAACAATACCGAAAGTGTGGCACCTTCCATGGTGCCTACCATCGGCGGCGGCGCCATCTGGCAGGTCAACCACTGGCAACTGGGGGCAGAATTCAGCTACCTCGACGGCAAGAAAGACACCGAAGACTTCGGAAGCATTCTTACCGGCATCAACGCCAACATCCTGGCTGGCTACCGTTGGGATCTCAGCGAACGCACGAAACTCAGCGTGCAATCCGGATTCGGCTACAGCCTGCATCACCTGGCCGTAACAGACAACAACTACTCCGGAGGAACCAAATTGAACTCCACCATATACCACAACATGGTCATTTCGGTTCCTGTTGCTGTGACCCTTCAGCGGATGAGTAACAGCGGCATTTTCACCGGTGTCAGGGTTGGCTACCACATGAATATTGGTCATAACCACTGGCGCTACATCGAAGGTCCTGTCACAGAAGAATACACTTCCAACGCCGACGGCCCCTACTTTCAGATCATCGTTGGAGGGTTGCTCAGCCTGAAGGACAGAAGACCATGAAAACAAAAGCCCTGATCTTTTCCCTGGCTTCCGCCGGAATGGTCGCTTTGTTAACTTCAACCACAACACCCATGAAACCGATCAAACAGTTGTTACAGGACCAGGTGAATGGCGGCCATACGCCCTCCATTCAGTACATGTTCTTCGATACGGATTCAATCCTCTTCGAATACCACGCCGGACAAAAAAATGTTGCAGCACAAGAACCGGTAAGCCCGTCGACGCGATATCATCTTTTCTCAGTGACGAAAACATTCACGGCGCTCGCGGTCCTTCAACTGGCCCAGGAAGGCAAGGTGGATCTCAACCGTCCTGTCATCAACTACCTGCCTGAATTTAAGTATGACAGGCGGATCACCGTGGAGCAACTCCTCAGTCACACGTCGGGGATGCCCAACCCGCTCCCACTCCGGTGGATCCACCTGGAGCAAGAGCATGCGGCGTTCAACCGGAATGAATTCTTTGATGGAATCTTCCAGAAAAATCCCAAAACGGATTTTGAGCCTGGAGTAAAATTCAAATACAGCAACCTGGGATATGTAGTGCTGGGACAGCTGGTGGAACGTTTGTCGGGTATGTCACTGGAGGAGTACATCAGCGTCAATATCATTGACCGCAGCGGGATCGACCGCAGCGAACTCAACTTCACGCTGGACACTTCCACCCATGCCGTCGGCTACCAGAGATGGCTATCATTCAATAACGCCATCTTCGGATTGCTCATCGACAAACCAAAATTCATGGGCAGGAAAGAAGGCGACTGGAAGCCGTTTGTCCCCTTCTACAATAACGGAACAGCTTATGGAGGTCTCTTCGGTACAGGCAGGTCGCTCGTCAAATATGCGCAGCGCCTCCTGGATATGAATTCTGCATTGATCAACGACAAATACAAGGACATACTCTTCACGGAACCGGTGATTAATGGAAAACCAACGGGCATGGCCCACAGCTGGTTTAAGGGAACACTGAAGGGCAACAGGTACTTTGCGCATGCGGGTGGCGGCGGCGGCTACTATGTTGAGTTGAGGGTCTATCCGGATCTTGGTGTAGGAAGTGTTGTGTTGTTCAACCGCACCGGCGTCAGCGACCAGCGTTTTCTCGATCAGGCTGATGCTGCCTTTATCAGTGAAAAAAGAATTGACCAGGCAAATTACCGGACGCTAGTTTCCACATCCTGACAGAACAAGGTGCCGGGTCGATAAAAGATCCGGCATTTTTATTATTGTCCCGGACGTATCAGCCAACCCGGCGCCTGATTCTCCGTATATGCCTCATATCCTAAAACCTGTACATACTATGGAAAGCAAACATTTCGGCGAAGACTTCCTCAAATCCAACATGTTCAAGATTCTCCTCCCCCTAATTGTTGTATGGGCCATCACGATTATCGCCAAGGGAGGGTATGTTTTCGGGCAATTCCTGTACAAGGTTCTGCACTAGCCTTACCAGGCGCCTCGCCTACCGGACGCTCCGGATTTTAAGGTTATTTCTATTTTAGCGTTTCAACAAAACCAGGTTGGAACCCCTTCGATCCTATTTTCTGGCCAGCGGCGTCGCTGAAGATCAGGTGATGCCCATTGTCACAGCCTTCAGGCATGAGAAGATTGCCAAGGGCGATTTCTTATTCATCTCCCTTCTCGCGCAGGCCGAATTGCTGGCGACAGTGATGCTGCAGTTTCCGGTATGGTACCTGGCAGGATTCATCGGCAGCACGCTGTGGCTTGGCTCGTCACGATCGGCATTATGATTATGAAAAAAGACATCCAATAAATTCAAAATCCCATGACAACCAAAATCATTCTCTTCATCACCTTGTTTGCCTACGGCATGATCGTGAGCCAGTCGTTCATGTACATACTCTCTTTAAAGCAGGTTCAGCTCAACCTCGATGCCAAGCCTTACACGGAACTAAGAAAGCTCACGGACACCAGCATGCGTGCCAACTTCAAATACGTTGTTTACCTGGCACTTCTTTCAAGCCTCGCGCTCGTTATCGTCAACTTCAAGAGCCCCGGCAGCCTGACCTTCATCACTTCTGCAATTGCCTTCGTTGCCCTCGCCATCGATGTGGCCATCATGATGAAAGGCAACCTGCCTATCAACGATGTGATCAATAGCTGGTCAGCCGACACCATTCCGTCCGACTGGGCTTCCTACAGGACCCGTTGGCTGCAGGTCTTCCAGTACAGGCAGATCGCCAGCATCACCGGGTTTATTAGCCTGTTGGCCGGCGCCGTATTTGGAAAGTGATTGATCGGATGAATTGAAGATGTGTATCTTGGTCAACAATTCCCATGAGGTACAAACTTCTTTTACTTTTCATTTTCATTTCCTGCCTGTGCGTTCAGGCGCAGGAGAAAATAACAGGAGTCCAGATCCTTACCAGCGGCGGCAAACGCGCTGACAGTGTTTTTATCAGCTTGCTACGTGGGCCTGATACACGGGTGGTCTTCATTCCGACCGCAGCATCATCCTTGCGTTCGGATGCCGGTGTGATCTGGACGCCGGGCGAAGAGGAAAACAAGAAAGAATTTACAAGTGAACTGCTGAAGCGATTCAAACTCAACGCCATTACTATCCTTCACACCCGTGATCCGAAGGAAGCCAATACTGAAGAATTTACCCGCGCCCTACGGAATGCCGATGCCGTGTGGATCTCCAGCGGCAATGCGGGAAGGTTTATGGCCGCCTACAAGGGTACACTGACCGAAAAAGAACTGAGCCGTCTGCTTGAACGCGGTGGAATCATCGGAGGGGAATCGGCCGGAGCTATCGTTCAGGGCCAATACACCATCCGCGGCAATCCCGACAAACCAGTGCTTATGGCAAAAGGCAGCGAAGCAGGACTCGGCCTATTGAAACATATTGCCGTTAACCCACACCTTACAGCTCAAAAAAGAGAAAATGAACTTGTCACCATCATTGATCAGTACCCCGAACTGACGGGCATCGGGATTGATGATGATACGGGTCTCCTCATCAGCAACGGTATTGCTGAAGTCTTCGGCGCAGGACGCGTTGCTATCTATGACAATAAAAAACACGCTTCCGGATGGTATTACTGGCTGAAACCCGGCGAGAAGTTTGACGTTGTGAAATTGAAGCAAGTGTCAAAATGAACGCCCCCAACCTCAAACAAGCCGTCCCTTTTTTCATGGTGGCGAACATGGAGAAGTCACTGGATTTTTATGTGAAGGGTCTCGGGTTTGAATTAACAATGGAGTGGAAGCCGGAAGGAAAGATCGCCTGGTGCTGGCTTGAAAAGGAAGGCGTTGCCGTCATGCTGCAGGAACACAGCGAGGCGAACAGGCCAAAAGATAAGCCTGGCGTTGGTTTCTCGGTCTGCTTCATGTGCCAGGATGCCCTCGCCCTCTTCGATGAATTCAGAAAGAGGAACCTCACTCCTGCCGAACCTTTCGTCGGCAACAATCTGTGGGTCGTGTCACTGAGAGATCCCGACGGATATCATCTGGCTTTTGAAAGTCCTACCGATGTGCCGGAGGAAACTACGTACACTGACTGGATCAAAAAGAAATCATGACCGGCTACCTCAAGCTTTTCCTTCGCCTGGCCGTTGCCGCAGGTTTTCTTTCTGCTGTCGCCGACCGGTTCGGATATTGGCCCGCATCCGTCACAGTTTGGGGCAGCTGGCAAAAGTTCGTTGAGTACACCGGTATCATCAATCCGTGGCTGCCTTCGGGAATGGTTCCTGCTGCGGCTGCCGTCGCGACCGTCGCTGAGATTATTCTTGCCTTGATGCTCATCGCCGGATACAAGACAGAGAATGCCGCCCGACTTAGCGGATTTCTCATGCTCACTTTTGGGTTGGCCATGACATTTTCTACCGGCCTCAAAGGCGCCCTGGACTATTCAGTCTTCAGCGCCGCAGGAGCCGCCTTTGGCCTCAGTCTTATCAAAGAAAAATTCCTCGAAATTGATTCCTTGCTGAAATGAAAACATCCATTGGCTTGTTTCTTGTTTTTGTCTCTCTGCACGTGGCAGCTCAAAAAGAAATTAAGCCAACCATCGAATTTTCTATTTCAGGTGAAGTGATTAAAGAGCTGACTTTCACCCTTGCAGACATCGGCAAGCTACCTTCGAAGTCCATCCCTGACGTGGCGATTACCAACCACCTTGGGGAGCCTCGTAACGCAGCAAAGCAACTGACCGGCATACTACTTAAAGACCTGATCAAAGATGTGCAGCTCAAGGAAGAATCACCCAAACGTTTCAGTGAGTTCTACTTCACCTTTATTGCCGTTGACAACTACAAAGTTGTTTATTCCTGGAACGAAATCTTCAATTCACCTACTGGTGACAACCTCTATGTCATCACCTCCAGGGATGGCAAGAAGCTAAGCGATATGGAAGATCGCATCCTCATCCTGACGCCGACAGATTTCAAAACAGGAAGAAGGCACATCAAGGGTCTCGCAAAGATTTCCGTCAGCCGCGCAGAATAAGAGCAGTCTGCTTCAAGTTGGTCAGACTTTTCAGTACTTTAGGTAGACCCGATTGGGATCAACCCAAGTCTGAAACGAATAAAATGTCTTCATGATGACCACTACCCTGAAACTTGAAGAGGCAGCAAAATTTCTGCTCGCCTGGTATTTTACTGTCATGACAGGCAATAGCTGGTGGCTTTTCCTCGCCTGGCTTCTTGCGCCGGATATCAGCATCGCAGCCTACGGGCTCGGTCCAAAAGCAGGCGCACTGGTGTACAACACCTTTCATCACCAGGGACTGGCCGTCATCATTGGTGTAACTGGGTATTACCTGCAGGTTCCCGAAATGATCTTTGCGGGAGCCCTGATCTTCGGTCATAGCGCTATGGACCGCATGTTCGGATATGGGCTGAAGTACGATGATAACTTCAAGCACACGCACCTGGGATGGATCGGAAAGACCTAGTCATCCAAGAAATACGTGGCCACTCTGGCAACTCAAGTCCAATCTTTGTCAATCCGTGAAATCCGTGGCAACCCAAGCCCAATCTGTGTCAATCTGTGTCAATCCGTGAAATCCGTGGCATCTCAAAAGACCCAATGAATAAGTACTTCAGAATTTCAAGCCTGCTGCTCTACATCCTGTCGATGATTGGTTCATTTATTACTGGTGGGCTAATGGTCAGGTGGCTGGGTTTGGCAGACCAACAGGGCATGACTGGCGGGGCGACGGTGTTCATGGCAGGGATCATTGGTGCTGGCGTCGGACTAGGCGCTTCATTGTTTCTCGCAAGCATGAACAACCGTAAAATGAATATTCTCATCAACGTCGGGCTGTTCGTTGTCTTGATCATCCTCCTCGGAATTCTTCTTGGTTGACCGTAGGTGCTTCCCGCTTAGCGATGCTTTTACTACCTTGAGTGTCGCACATGAAATCACAAACAATACCCATCGACCTGGTCGACCTGCTACCCGTTATTGACAAGCAGTTGATTCAACTGCTTCGGTCGCTGTCTGTTGACGACTGGAACAGGCAAACGGTGGCAAAACTTTGGAAAGTCAAAGATGTCGCCGCTCACCTTCTGGATACCAACATCCGTGTGATGTCTGCCCTCCGCGATAATTATCAGGGCCTGAACCCACCTGAGATTCGTAGTTATCAGGATCTTCTGAACTATCTGAATGGTTTGAATGCCGAATGGGTCAACGCGATGAAACGAATGAGTCCCCAGGTACTGGTACAATTCCTGGAACTTACCGGACCGCCATACTGCGCTTTCTACAAGTCACTTGATCCATTTGCTGACGCAACATGGTCGGTTGCCTGGGCTGGCGACGAGGTGAGTCCAAACTGGAAGCACATCGCGCGGGAGTACACAGAAAAATTCCTCCACCAGCAGCAAATCCGGGATGCCACAGGCAAGCAGGGAATCATGACAAAGGAATTCTTCTATCCCTTCATAGACACCTTTATGCTGGG
The DNA here is from genome assembly GCA_016787625.1 of Cyclobacteriaceae bacterium. Classification (GTDB taxonomy): domain Bacteria; phylum Bacteroidota; class Bacteroidia; order Cytophagales; family Cyclobacteriaceae; genus ELB16-189. The sequence goes on along the minus strand of JAEUUD010000030.1, from coordinate 14,643 downwards.
ACTCCCGCATACCTTCCGCCATGTAAAGGCTGATAAAGGCACGGTGATACAGGTGACCATTTCATCAGATGCAGGAGGTTCATGGTTTATCGCACTTGAAGACACCTGGGTATTGAAGAAGGATCATCAGGGAAAAGTGGCGGCGGTTGTAGAAATAGATCCGCACGCAGCATGGAAACTGTTTTCCAAAAGTCTTAGGCCTGCCGATGTGCAGGACAAGGTAAAAATTTCCGGAAACCATGAACTTGGACGGCAAGTCCTTGAAATGGTTTCTGTGATGGCATAGGCATATCTAAATCAAAATAGCATGGCAGAATTGAAAACGAAGAAAACAGCAGCCAGTGTAGAGGCATTCATTGAAAAAATTGCCGACGAGTCGCAACGGGACTCAGCCTGGGCTGTGCTCAACATCATGAAGGGCATTGAAAAAAGTGATGCTGCGATGTGGGGTGCTGCCATTGTCGGTTTCGGCAAGTACACCTACACGTATTCTACGGGCAAGACGGGAGACTGGCCGGTACTAGCGTTTGCTCCGCGAAAAGGTCATCTGACCATATACATATTGACAAAATTTCCTGAGCGGCAAGAGTTGCTCAAAACCCTTGGCAAATACAAGATCAGTGGCGGATGTTTACACTTCAAGAAGATCGATGACCTTCATCTCCCTACTCTAAAGAAACTTCTTATCAGCAGCCGCAGGCACGTACTTAAAACCCACTCCACCTGATGCCGGTCAACCGGATCGTTACCTCCGTTCTTAACAAAACCAAACGACGAGACCCCTGGTTTCTCGATGATTATACCATCAATCCCTACATGGGATGCTCCTTCAACTGTCTCTATTGCTACATCCGGGGGAGCAAGTACGGGATTCACATGGAGCAAAAACTGGTGGTCAAGGAAAATGCCGTTGACGTACTTGAAAAGCAGTTGACCAACAAGGCCAAAAAGAATCAATTCGGCATCGTGGTTCTCGCATCGGCTACGGAACCCTACCTTCAGTTGGAAGGTGAATTGAAAATAACCAGGCAGTTTCTCGAACTACTTGCGCACTACCGTTTTCCAGTACACGTCATCACCAAGTCCGACCTGGTTTTACGCGATTTGGATCTGCTGAAGAAAATTGATGCGAATGCCATACTTCCAAAAGACCTGGAGCACCACTTGACGAACCGTGCCTTCATCACCTTTTCATTCTCTACGCTCGATGAAAAAATCTCCCGCATTTTTGAGCCCGGCGCTACATCACCGGGCCGCCGGCTGGAAACTTTGAAAGCAGTCATTGACCAGGGAATACACGCCGGGGTAAGCCTGATGCCGCTGTTGCCTCACCTGACCGACAGCCAGGAAGCCATTGACGGGTATTACCGGACCTTCCATCAGATGCGCGTTCACTATCTTTTTCCTGCATCACTCACTCTGTTTGGGTCGGGAGCCTCCGACAGCATGAGCCTTGTTTTTGGCGCCATTGAAAAGCATTTTCCTGAACTTCTGACCTCTTACAGAAAACTGTACGCCTCCGGTTTTCGTGTTGACAAAAATTATCAGGAGGAGCTATCAAAGAGATTTGAACTGGCCAGGGTTCGTTTTCCAGTCCCGCAGTCGATCCTTCACAATTAGCCTCATTATTTTTTTATGGTGTTATGGAAAAGGGTGGTTTCATGCATCCTGTCAATAAAAAAACACTATGAAAACCATTCATGTTACCGGGATTGTTCTCGCTGTTGCGGGCATCCTGACCCTGGCTTCATTCTCTGACTCACTGGAGAAAAAACGTCGCCACAAAACCACGTACCGAAGCATTCCACAAGGATGCGTATTCCGAACGGTGATGGGAGAAGAACCATCCGACAGCAGCTTCATGTACTTCACTCCTGACAATGCCGCAAGGGCCATTGATGGAGGAATTTCCTGGGTCATTAAGGCCCAGCATCCCGGTGGTGGCTGGGGCTCGGGCTCCCACAGCCGTCAGGATGTGATGGATCCTCATGCTGTGCAGGCAGATCCTGCTACCACCTCCATGGTCGCGATGGCCCTTTTGAGATCAGGTCATTCGCTCAATAAGGGAGATTACACGGACCAGATGAGAAAGGCCGTTGGATATTTGCTCAAGGCTGTCGAAACCTCCCAGACACAAAGTCTGACCATCACCGAACAGACAGGAACACAAATTCAAACCAAACTCGGCGCAAACATTGATGTGATTCTGACCTCTCAGTTTCTCAGCAACCTGCTCGATGGTCACCTCGATTTCGATCCGATGCTGAAAGACCGAGTGAAGTCAGCCAATGCCCGGTGCATAACAAAGATTCAGCGGGCCATGGACGTCAACGGCAGCATTCAGGGTTCAGGATGGGCGGGTGTACTTCAGTCATCGTTCGCCACCAACGCGATGGAAGCAGCACAGGCTCAAGGTGTTCGCGTAGACGACAAGGCACTGGAGAAAGCACGGGAGTTTCAGAAAAGCAATTTTGACTCAAAAACAGGTGACGTAAGAACAGAACTGGGAGCAGGTGTTATGCTGTACTCGGTCACCGGTTCAGCACGCGCCAGCGCCAAGGAAGCAAGAAAAGTAGAAGAGGAAATGGCCAGGGCCAAACGCGATGGGCGGCTTTCCGAGAATGCTGCTCCTTCCGTATCCAACCTTGAAAAGATCGGTTTCTCTTCCGACGAAGCCATGAAGCACGCAACAGCCTACGAGGTTTATCAGTCTGCGAAAGTAAGAGCCCAGCAGGACGAAGTGATGGACGGCTTTGGGAGCAACGGCGGCGAAGAGTTCCTGAGCTATCTTCAGACTGGTGAGAGCATGATCATTGGAAAGGACAATGCGTGGAAGAAGTGGTACGACAACACAAGCGGTCGCCTGGTAAAAATCCAGAATGACGATGGCAGCTGGAGCGGTCACCACTGCATCACAAGCCCGGTGTTCTGCACGGCTACATGTCTCCTTATCCTGTCTGTTAACAATGATGTTGAAAGGCTGACGGCGCAAGGCGCAAAGTAAATTCTTGATTGTAGCTGTTGGTGAAGTCTGTGAAAGATGGTAACCAACAGCTATTTTGGTTTCTTAAGCCTGCCTGCTTTTTTCAACGCCTCCGCCACGATCCATTCTAGTTGTCCGTTGGTGCTGCGAAACTCATCGGCCGCCCATTTTTCCACCGCTTTAAGTAATTCAGGATCGAGCCTCAAGACAAATGGTTTTTTCTGTGACATCAATCCTGCTTTTGAAGTTTTTTCAACGCCCACAACATGCCATCAGGATTATTTGTGCCAAGGAGCACATGTCTGCCATCCTTTAGCCTCAGATCAACAACCAGCATGCCAGCTACCACACATATTTCTTTTTTTGGGAGCTTGCTTTTTAACCTGGAGGAAGATTTAGCTCCAAACATTTCAGATGCCACCAATTTCCTTAGTTCAAATGACTCAACATTGTCAGCAGTGATGCGTTTGGCTTCATAAAAGGAAGGAACAAAAACATAGCTAATTCCTTCCTTGTCAATAGAAACAGCCAATTGGTGGGTGAATGCAAGCCATGCAATCGACCCACCTATGAGTATGACGCCCAACGTACCTGCGATGAGTTCAGCTATTGACCCCGTGTTGTACCACCGTTCGGAAAGTTTGACAACGACAACGACGAGCGTTCCTACCGCAGCGAATACTGTGACCCAGCCCATCCAGGGTGCATTGACCTGCTTCTCTTCAAAGAATGGTACAGGCAACATACTTTACTGATTCAGTGTGCCGGTATTGACTACGGGATTTACATCTTTATCACCACAGAGCACCACCATCAGGTTGCTGACCATGGCTGCTTTACGTTCCTCATCCAACTCAATGATGTTTTGCTTTGCCAGATGGTCGAGGGCCATTTGCACCATGCTGACAGCGCCTTCAACGATTTTGAACCTGGCAGCAACGACAGCCGTTGCCTGCTGGCGGCGAAGCATTGCGCCGGCGATTTCGGGAGCGTAAGCCAGGTAGCCAATCCGGGCTTCGATGACATAGATGCCGGCGATGTCGAGGCGGTTGCGCAGTCTTTCTTCCAGGGCTGCGTTGACTTCCGCGTGGCCAGAGCGCAAAGTCATCTCCGCTTCATTCTCAAAATTATCGTATGGATACATTCCGGCCAGGGCGCGCACAGCGGAGTCGCTCTGAATGCGAACGAAATTTTCATAGTTATCCACTTCGAAAGCAGCTTTGAAAGTATCCTTCACCTGCCAGACAAGGATGACACCAATCTGGATGGGGTTACCCACCTTATCATTCACCTTGATCTTCTCACTGTCAAAGTTGCGGGCACGAAGGGAAATACGCTTTTTGATATACAGGGGATTGACCCAGAAAAAACCACTTGTCTTCACCGTTCCCTTATAGTCACCGAAGAGCACGAGCACAACGGACGTATTCGGGTTAAGAAAGAAAAATCCAGGCATCATCAGTACGGAGATGACGAGCAACCAGGCAAAAGCAGGATTGCGCATCGCTACCAGGCCACCAAGCCCGACGACAAATAGGATGATGACGATGGCCAGCATCGTGTAGCCAGACATCGGAGAGTTTGTTTTTTCGTTGCTCATAAGTATGATATTAAAATGATATTATTACAATACTACGCGAAAATTCCAGACCTGTTGCATGAGCAGGAAGATTTTTTTCAAAAATGCCCGGAATGGCGAGAAAGAAGGCTTTATGTCCATGACCGCTCGCGAACAGTCATTTCCAGTACTGGACAAGCCTCTGATTGGCATGGCTCGAATCCGGTTCAAAAACACCATTATGAGTTTGGAACCAAATTGGGAATGGGAGTAAGCAAACAACGCCTATGATAGCCAACTACTTCAAAATTGCCCTCCGCTATTTGTTAAAAAACCGGACGTTTTCACTGATTAATCTCTTCGGTCTTACCATTGGCTTTGTATCCTTTCTGCTCATTGCTATGTACCTGCAGGATGAGTGGTCCTTCGATGGATTTCATAGCGATGCAGATAAAATTTATAGGGTCTTGCAGCACGTACAGGAAGATGACGGAAGTACCCGGGACCTCGCTGTTGTCAATGCATTAATTGCCCCAGAAACAATGAAGCAATACCCAGAAGTGGAAGATGTATTCCGTTTTACCGGGTTTGGGCGTATCACCATGGGCAACGATCCGCCCAGTCGTCAATATGTCAGCCTGCTCACGCCCGACCCTAATTTTCTAAAGTTCTTTGACTTCGAGGTGATCGAAGGTGACCCGGCAACCATGCTCAGCGCTCCAGACCATGTGGTGTTGACAGAGAAGGCAGCTAAGTCATACTTTGGCAATGAACCAGCCCTCGGAAAACACATATGGTCTAACCTTGTGCGTCGTGAGAACAGGCAATATGTTGAGTTTACAGTGTCAGGTGTCATCAAGGATTTTCCACCCAATTCTCACCTACAGTTTGATGTATTGTTCTCAGAATCAACCTTCCCTGGCGTATTCCCATGGTACAAGGAGTTTACAACAACCGATTGGGTCTCGAATAGTTATGTGACGTATGTGAAGTTGAAGCCGGGCACAGACCTGAAGTCACTTGGCGAAAAGATGACAGCCATTACCAAGGCCCACTACCCTGCCGACCAGGAATTCAAGAGTTCGTTTTCTCTTCAACCGCTAAAAGAAATCCACTTGAACTCAAGGCATCTGCAAGGCAGCCGCGCTGATTGGAATGGTATGAACCCATTCTACCTGTACATGTTTGGAGCTGTGGCAGTACTGATCATTTTCATAGCGGGGTTGAATTATATGAATCTCTCAACGGCAGCTGCGGTGAAGCGTACACGTGAAATTGGAACACGCAAAACACTTGGCGCACAACGCCTGCAACTCATCGGTCAGTTTACCGGAGAAGCAGTCATTCTGAGCGGGCTTTCTCTCATATTCGCTATCGCACTTGTACAATTGATCTTACCATCAGCCAACGCCTTCACTGAAAAGCAACTTTCACTGAGCCAGTTACCAACGTTGTGGCTAATAGGTGCTGTGGCCATCATGATCCTCACCGGGGTGCTTGCATCACTCTACCCTGCCTACCTGATCGCGCGGGTGGCGCCGGCTCAGGCCATGAAAAACTCTGGTGGAACCAGTGGCTCTCGACTACCGATGAGAAAGCTCCTGGTGGCCGGGCAATTTGTTGTCTCGATTCTTATGATTTCCTCGACGTTGATCATCTATCAACAGTTGAATTACATGAGAGAAAAGGACCTTGGCATTTCGATCAACGAATTGCTGGTTGTTGACATCAACAGTGGTAACCTGCGTCGCAACTATGAGCAGGTAAAGACTGAATTCGCCCGTGTTCCTGAAGTAAAGAAGATCTCGACATCCACGCGGGTGCCTGGTGAATGGAAGACCTTCCCTGTTGCCCGGGCCAAGGCGGATGGAATGACACGACCGGAAGAAATGATCTATGTCGGCATCGATCAGGATTTCTTCGACACATACGGTATCAAACTGCTGAAGGGTCGGAACTTCTCGGGCGGCAGGGAGGATTCGCTGAAAGTGATTCTCACCTCGTTGGCCGTTGAACGAATGGGCTTGAAAGATCCAATTGGCCAACTGGTTGAAATTCCCTCCATACGCTGGGGCGCCAGCACGGAGGATCTTGAAGTTCCCTTGCGTCTGGAAGTGATTGGTGTCTGTGACAACTTTCACTTCGAATCACTGAGACAATCGATGATGCCGGTGGTTTTTGCCTATCCCAATACATCCATACAGCGTATTGATTACTACACGATGCAAATCGAAACAACCAATTGGAGTGAGACCATCGCCAAGCTGCGAGAGGCTAACGGACGAATAGATCCCGAGAATCCCCTCGAGTACACCTTCCTGAACGACCGTTTCGAAGAGTTTTACAAAGCTGACGAAAAACGCGGAAAACTCTTCCTCATGTTCTCTATGGTGATTGTCTTAATTGCCGTAATGGGATTGTTTGCCTTGGTTTCCTACGCTATGGAAAGCCGCACAAAAGAGATTGGTGTTCGCAAGGTGCTTGGAGCATCTGTGCAAAGTATCCTCGCTCTCGTCTCGCGGGAATTCCTCGTGATTATCGTTGGCGCCAGTTTGGTGGCACTCCCCGTATCGTGGTGGCTGATGCGCGAATGGCTTTCCGACTTCGCTTATCGTGTTCCACTGGGTGTCCAGACCTTCTTGCTGGCAGCCGTTGTGTCGCTGGTTATCGCCTTCCTGACAATCAGCATCCGCACCTGGCGAACCGCCCGTGCTAATCCGGTGGATTCGCTGAGAAGCGAGTAGCTGTAACCATTTAAGAAAGCTGGAGTTTTGCCGGTGGCGTGTCGCCCATCCGGCATAGCCAAATCACTAAATTGTTAGAGATATGGCCACTTTCTCGCTTTCCGTAACCCTGAGTAGGCTCTTTCGCCAAAAAGGCTTTGCATTCACATCCATATTGGGACTAGCCATCGGCATGGCAGCATGTGTCCTGATCGCCATGTTTGTCCTTGACGAACTTAGCTACGACAGGTACCACAAGAAGGGCAACCGCATTCACCGTTTGGTGAACATGGGTGGGCATGGTGTGGCCAAAGTAAGCGGTCAATGGGGCACCTCTGCTAAAGCGGAAATACCGGAGGTGGAAGAAATGACGCGATTTGTACTCGGTGGTCAACTCTTCGTGAAGGTCAATGAAAAGAGTTTTTATGAAAACAACATGCTCTACGCCGACCCAAGTGTGTTCAACATGTTCAGCTTCCATTTACTGGAAGGATCTCCTGACAAGGCACTGACCGAACCAAATTCCGTAGTCATCACAGAAGAAGTCAACAAGCGTTACTTCGGAGACGCTTCTGGGTTAGGTCAGAGCATTCTCATTCAGGGGGATGATTTCAAGGTGACGGGTATCATGCAAAATGTTCCGGCGAACTCGCATTTCATGTTTACTCATCTCATGTCGATGGAGAATCACCGCCACCCTGACAAGGAAAGCTGGGTGAGGTGGAACCAGTTTTATACGTATGTCCTTGTCCGGGAAGGCTCCAACCCTGACGCGATTCCTGCTGCCATGAAGGGTATCCTTGCCAGAAATCTCGATGCTTCCGTGCTTCCAGACTTTTCAGCAGCATTCCAGTCATTATACAGCATTCACCTGCGTTCTCACCTGTCCAGGGAGATGCAGGCAAACTCGGACATCCTGTACCTGTATCTCTTCTCTGCCATTGCCATCCTTATCCTGGTCATTTCATGCGCAAATTTTGTCAACCTGTTCACGGCGCAAGCTGCATCGAGAGCAAAAGAAATCGGTGTTCGAAAAGTCAGCGGCGCTGTTCGCACACAATTGGTCGTACAGTTTCTCTCAGAATCGTTGCTCATCACGGTGATGGCACTGGCCCTTGCCCAACTGTTCGCCTACCTGGCGTTGCCAACTTTGAATTCACTAACGGAGAAGAATCTGAGCATCGACTATCTGGATCAGCCCATGGTTTTGCTGGTCATCATTGGCCTGGCCGTCACAACGGCATTGCTTGCTGGTCTCTATCCTGCATTCTATTTGTCCTCCCTCAAGCCGGCAAATGTCATAAAAGGAAAGTGGTCGGTGACACGTGGCGGAGCACTGCGCAAAAGTCTTGTCACTTTCCAGTTTGCCCTCTCTTCCCTGCTGGTGATCGCCAGCAGCATTGTCATTCAACAGCTCGACTATATTCAAGGCAAACCATTGGGCTTCGACCCGCAGCAGGTGATCAATATTCCTATAAACAATCCCGTCTTTCTGAATCGTCGTGAGACGGTCAAGGAGGAGTTGTTGGCCATTCCTGGTGTCGTCAGCGTTTCATTGTCAGGTAATCTTCCAGGAGGAAGCGACTGGGGTTTACCAACGATCGCAGAAGGTTTTACGCAGGAAACGTTGCCTGATTTCAGGGTTCTGGCGGTTGATCACGATTTCTTGAAAACCTATGGAATGCAGTTGGTGGCAGGGAGGGATTTTTCTGTCGAACGAGCATCCGACTCAGCGACATATTTGATCAATGAAGAAGCTGCCCGTCAACTTCAGTGGAGCACCCCATTGCAGAAGAACCTTGGCATGCCAGCCATCAACCGAGCGATGGCACCTGTAGTAGGCGTTGTTAAGGATTTTCATTTCCGTTCGATGCACGAGAAGATCGGACCGATTGTTTTTTTTATTCCACCGGCAGAGTGGCTAACCCGCTACTCCATCAGGGTATCCGGTGACGACTTGCAGGCATCGATGGAGAAGATAGAGGCGCTTTGGAAAAAGCTTGATCCTGAACATCCTTTCATTTATAGTTTCTTTGACCAACAGTACCAGCAGCTATATCAACGCGAAAGACGACTCTCCACCATCGTCTACATATTCACCGGCGTTGGAGTTTTTCTGGCCTGCCTTGGGCTCTACAGCCTGGCGGCGCTGTCCACCGAAGAGCGCACAAAGGAAATCGGGATCAGAAAAGCCATTGGCGCTACCACCCATCAGATTGTCATGATGATCTCCAGCGGATTCGCAAAACTGGTATTGATTGGATTCGTGGTAGCACTGCCACTTTCCATCTGGCTGGCTCAGCAGTGGCTTGGCACGTTTGCCTACCGAACTGGCATCGATGTGTTTCTTCTTGCTGCCGCTTTCCTCCTGTTGGCTTTGCTTTCCTTGCTCACGGTCGCCCGTCAGGCTTACAGCGCGGGGAAAAGGAATCCAGTCACCTCGTTGAGAAGTGAATGATCCTATTTCAGCGACTTCAAATCAATCACAAACCGGTACCGGACGTCACTTTTTAGCATCCGTTCATAGGCTTCGTTGATTTGCTGCATCGGTATGACTTCCACGTCAGCGACGATATTTTTTTCGGCGCAATAGTCAAGCATCTCCTGAGTTTCCTTTATTCCGCCAACGCCTGAGCCCAGCATGCGGCGGCGGTTCTTCAACAAGGCAAAGGGCTGCACTTCCCCTGCGGCATTGGGTAGTCCCACATTGATCATCGTGCCATTCAGTCCAAGCAAACGCAGGTAGGTACTATAAGCGTGGTTAGCTGACAGGGTGTTGAGCAGCACATCAAAATAGCTGTCGTACTTTTTCATCATGGCCTTGTCAGTGGAGAGAACAACGTGTTGCGCACCAAGCCTGAGCGCATCAGCTTCTTTTGATGATGATGTCGTGATCAGAGAAACTTCCGCACCAAAAGAAACAGCAAACTTGAGACCAAGGTGCCCCAACCCTCCCAGTCCCACAACACCTACTTTCATTCCGGGCTCAACGCCAACATATCGCAAAGGAGAATACGTGGTGATTCCCGCACATAAGAGTGGGGCTACTGCCTTCAAATCAAGCTTGTCGGAAATGTGCAGAACATAGTTTTCATCTGTGACGATCATGGTCGAATATCCGCCCTGAGCGAGTGTCTTTCCGTCGCGCTCATAGGCGTTGTAAGTTCCCGTCATACCTTCCACGCAATAATTCTCCAAACCTTCCTTACAGGGATTGCACTTTCGGCATGAATCAATCAACACGCCGACACCGGCAAGGTCTCCGACTTTGAATTTCTTCACACCACCACCGATGGCTGTCACACGACCCACAATCTCGTGACCGGGTACCATCGGATAAATGGATCCTCCCCATTCATCACGAACCTGGTGCAGGTCACTGTGGCAAACGCCGCAATAAAGAATGTCGATCACGACATCATTGGGCCTTGGATCGCGGCGGTTAAAAGAAAATGGCACCAGTTTACTCGTCGGATCGTGCGCAGCAAAAGCTTTAGTGTCTGACATGTGTATTGTTTGTTAATGAAAATCACGTTGAATGGTCTCTTTCCAGGTCCTGATGCGAAGTAACGCACCGTTTTCCGAAACCTTGCGGGTGTATGTGTAATAAAAATTCTTTTCATCACTTTCAAAAAGCAGGATGCCCTCCCACATGAGGTGACGGGTGCCCATTTCTGCACGAATCGTATAGTGACTTTCCGTACTGGCTTTGGCCGGATCACGATCGCTCACCTTGTGTGAGATCTCCTCAACGCTAAACATCTTTCCCCAAGGGTACAAAGTTCCATCCTTGTTGGTCAGACGAACTGTAACCAGGTCTTTTGCATGATCACGTACAACGCCGGACACTTCCGCGAATCCGGAGTTGGTGCCAGTTTCCATGGCGCCATAACCTGGCAATGTTGGATTTTCTTCTGGTGGCAAAAATGACGGACCTCTCAGACCCTCGCCTGCAACAACTGGAAGACTAAACCAGGACTCCTGCGTATGAAAGCTCGCAGTGAACGGTTTTGGCGTAGGCCATATCATGGGCCATTGCGCATTGTTGACGGCAAAGCGAATTCGGTGGCCCTTTCTGAATGTCCACGATGTTGCATGCAGTTCGATATCAAGCGGGAAGATCTCACCGGGATGAATTGCTTCAGGGTACTCGGCTGATTTTCTATGCGTACCATTGGCACCAGCCCCGGTGACGAGGGTGATCTTACCGTCAGGTGCTACGTCATTGAGTCTGACAAACCAATTGGCTTGTGGTGCATCTGCGCTAACCTTCATGTGTGCACGGGGAAATCCAAGTATCTCCATATCAGCTTTCAGTGGTTCTGTTTCAAACACGAGACTCAGGGAGTCCGCCGGTCGTTGATCCGGCGACCAGTCTCCCCACCACATAACAGATCCCCCGGCCTCAGGGCCTGAAGATGGATGATACCTGAGTTTGAAAATGAAGGGATCACTTTTTTTCTCCAGTAATGTCTTGTCACCTGGATAGAAGTTCTTTTCAGCGATCTGCGGGTCAGGCCACCCATGGCTCCATCTCCACGTTCCTTTAATTTCCGAAAGAGCCGTACCTGGCTCATGCCCTTCCCGCATAAAAGTTGCCAGTCGTGGCTCATCCATGATGCCTGTGTCCTTGTTCTTCAGCCAGTGATCAAACCATCTCACGGCCTCGGCACGCCACTCCATGGCCGGAGGTGGTTCGGCCCAGTTGGGAAAAGTATGATTCCATGGACCGATCATTCCCTTGACAGGTGACTTCAGGTTTTGCATCATCCTCAGCACGGCATCGCGGTAGCCGTCGTACCAACCCCCGATAAGAAACACCGGAAGCTGGATAGCGCTATAGTTGCTGTTAAGCGAAGCGCGATCCCAGAATCTTCCGTCACGCTGCTGTTTCTTGTATTGCAACAGCCATGGTGTGGTCTCAAACCTGTTTATGAAATAGTTGTCATCGACAATAAAGTCCGGAGCACCAGGTAAAATATTGCTGAGATCCTGTCCGATCTCATACGCATCGATGTGCATCATGCCGTCCATGAAGTGAACATCGTCCTGGTAGATATCATCGGTAGCCATCAGCGCCAGGACGGTTTTCAAAGCCGGAGGCCTTCGCATGGCCATGTGAATCGCATTAAATCCACCCCACGAGATACCGAACATCCCAATGCTGCCCGATGAAAAGGGTTGTTTCGAAAGCCAGTCGATCACTTGCTCGCCATCCTTCTGCTCAATGTCGGAATACTCATAAGGGATGAGCATTCCTCCACTGTTGCCCGTTCCGCGTATATCAACGCGTGCGACAATATATCCACGCTTGACAAAGTATGTGTACAGGCCGAAGCGGTTGCGACGTCCCTCATCCTTTCGGTAAGGAATATATTCTAACAATACCGGCAGCTTTTGGCTTGTCCCCAATCCTTCCGGCATGTACAGATCGGCTGCGAGCATTACGCCGTCTGTCATGGGAATGCTTGCCTCACGTATGGTGATCCCATCGAAGGTTTGACCATCTGCAGTGCGCAGTAAAGTCAGGAGCAAAGTCAGGAAATAAACAACCTTCACGGAGGGCAAGTTAACAAAGACGCCTTTGCGAGGTCATGGGATTGTAACAATATGACGTGACCGCCGTCTCCACCCCATGTACGCACTGGAAACTACCTCACTCACCCACCATTTCGGCAAAGAGCGCGTGCTGGACAATATCCAGCTTCAAGTATCGCCGGGCAGTATCTACGGTTTTCTTGGACCCAACGGGGCCGGCAAAACCACCACCCTGCGTCTGGCCCTAGGCCTTCTTCGCAAGCAACAGGGAGAAATCAACTTCTTCGGGAAGCCACTCGAAAAGCACAGAAATGAAATTCTAAGCAAAGTCGGATCACTGATTGAATCCCCTTCTCTTTACGGTCACCTCACCGCCCGTGAGAATCTGCGTTTACTGCAGAATATCTATCGTTGTCCGAAAAATCGGATTGATGAAGTGCTGAACCTCGTTGGTCTTGCACACACCGGGAGCAAGAAAGCCAGTCGCTTTTCATTGGGTATGAAGCAGCGTCTGAGTATTGCCATTGCCCTGCTTCATCACCCTGCCCTCTTGATCCTCGATGAACCGACCAATGGCTTGGATCCGAATGGCATTATTGAGGTTCGTGAATTGCTCAAGAGGTTAAGTCAGGAAGAAGGTACCACCATCGTGGTGTCAAGTCACCTGCTGTCTGAAATCGAAAAAATGGTCAGTCACCTGGGTATCATCCATCGGGGGAAGATGATGTTCCAGGGGCGCATTGAGGAGCTGAAGGCTCGTCAGGAACAATCATCAAGCTTGATCCTTGGCACAAGTGACCCAGAAGGTGTTTCACGGCTGCTTTCGGATTGGTCCATTCCAGGAAAGGTTGAGAATGGAAAGGTGGTTATACCTGCCCTCTCCCGGGAGAAAATTGTTGAAGTCAACCGACAGCTGGTTGAAATGAAAATCGGCGTCTATGAAATCACCGCAGTCAGGAATGACCTGGAAACCATTTTCATGAATGTTGTTAACGAATAGAAAATGACCTTATTTATCAATAGCCTTCACAGCGAATGGCTCAAGACCAAGCGAAGCCTGGCTTCCCTGCTGGTGATCGTCGGGGGATTCTTTCTCCCCGCCATCATGATTCTTATCCATATCCTGAGGCCTGCCAAACTACCTGCTCAATATGCAGCAGCCGATTTTTGGGTAAGTCACTTCAAGAATCTCTGGCAATCCATGGCTGTGATGATGCTCCCGATGGGGATCATTCTAGCCATCAGTCTCATTGCCCAACTGGAGTTCAAGAACAACACCTGGAAACAGCTTCACGCCACACCCCAAAGTGCAACGACCATTTTCTTTGCCAAGTTCGGCGTGATCCTGCTCATGCAGCTCGAGTTGTTTGTACTCTTCACCATTGGCATCTACCTGTCGGCGCTAATCCCTTCTCTCGTGCTGGAAAGCGTCCCTTATCCCACAGCACCCATTCCCTACGATTACATCCTTCGCGAAAGCGCCTGGTTCTTCCTTGATAGCCTCCCCATCGTAGCCCTGCAATACTTGCTTAGCCTCCTGTTCAGAAATTTCCTGGTATCGGTCGGCGCCGGATTGGTGCTCATGGTGACAGGAATTCTGATGATCTCCTGGGAGTATAGCTACACATTTCCTTACAACTACATTGTGCTGGATTACCTCGATCGGTTTCCGGCAGTGAACCTCCACCTCTGGGCGGTAGTTTATTTTGTTGTCATCCTACTCACCGGTTATATCCTCTTCCTGACAAAACGGGAAAAAGGATAACGAAGGTTGGCAGAAATACGGCAAAGACAATCCCGGACAGCGCCGTGTAAAAAAATAGCGGAACGTCTGAGAATTA
>JAEUUD010000309.1 GCA_016787625.1 Cyclobacteriaceae bacterium | reverse complement strand
GTAATAATGTTGACGCAGTATCATTCGAACCCATTTTTGGCGTATTCCTTTTTCATTTCAAGAGTTTTAATGAAGAGAGATATAATGATATTCGAGATATCATCTTTCTAGACAATGAACAGGAAATCTTAAAAAAAATTAACTTCAAATCTTACAGGGTACTTGAACGACGTGCCAAGCTTGTTTTAATTGCTCCAGCATAAGTGAATGGGTAGTGCCTTCCCCTCTGGCGCGCGTCTTCGACGCGTGCCGGTATAGGCGAGTGAACGAAGCATGAATGTCCACCGGGTTGTGAAAGGGAAAGATGATCTGGAATTCCGAAGCGGGGTCATGAATACTGTATGGATGGGTCGGCCGATCTTGCAGGATGTAAGGGGTCACTGACACCTACGATTGTAATTGTCACTTTTCTTTTACTTGGGAAACCTTTTAGCCTTTGGCTTTCAGCTTTGGATAGCCACAGATTACACGGATTTCCACGGATTAGGAATCATTTGCAAACTCCTGTTGTCACTTAATCAGCTAAGAATAAAAATTAAAAATGAAAAATTGGAAAGGAGAACTGGATTCCAGCTTCTAGATTCTGATTGATGTTGAGCCCTATGGAATCGGCGTGACTCATTATTTGATAATCTTCAAACGTAATTGAAGATAATTTGGTTTTCTATTTAGAATTGAGGCCTTTGGGCTTTTTTCTAATTTTTTTTGACATTGGTTGTTGAGAGAAATTTACTAGACTTGAATAACAATGTTTGTGAGATCAGTTACGTCTTGACATCAAGTGAAAGCCAGGGCTCGAAATCTGATAACTTCACTTTTTCTTCTGAGCATTGGTGTGTCCTGCAAAGAGAGTGACCCTGGACCATCACCGGTAACTCCCACGGCTGAGTTTTCGTTCGAAGTAGATGACGGGGGTATTGTGAAGTTCACCAATGAGTCAATTGATG
>JAEUUD010000308.1 GCA_016787625.1 Cyclobacteriaceae bacterium | reverse complement strand
GCCCGACTTGCTCCAACAACTCGGCTTTGTTTTTGATTTTTTGACCATCAATGCCAATGATAATGTCGCCTTGTCGCATACCTGCTTCTTCGGCAGCACTTTTGAGATTGACTTTGAATACAAAAACGCCATTCATCGAATTGTAATCCGCTGACCGAGCCATTGACGGCGACAAATCATTGATTTCGACCCCTAAAAAGCCGCGTTGTACAACACCGTAGTTTTTCAAATCACGAATAACCTTCATCGCTAAATTGACAGGTATGGCAAACGAATAACCTTCGTAACGTCCTGATTTTGTGATGATGGCCGTGTTGATACCCACCAACTCGCCATTTGTGTTGACCAACGCACCACCTGAGTTGCCAGGGTTGACAGCGGCATCGCTCTGTATGAAAGACTCTATCGAGTAACTGTCTTCCAAAATATTGATGCTGCGACCTTTAGCCGATACAATGCCCGCCGTGACCGTAGATTCTAAATTGAACGGATTGCCAACAGCCAGCACCCACTCGCCGACACGAATGCTGTCCGAATTGCCAAAGCGAACAGGTTGCAAACGTTGAGCATCTACTTTTATCAAAGCCAAATCGGTGGAAGGGTCAGAGCCGACAATTTTAGCATTATACTCACGTTTGTCGTCCAAGGTTACTTGAATATCTGTGGCATCAGCAACGACATGATTGTTTGTCACGATGTATCCATCAGCCGAAATGATAACACCTGAGCCTGTGGACGCACCGACGATGCCATCGTTCCAAAAGTTGTCAGCACCACCGCTCGTCAACGCTTTGATATTGACTACTGAGGGGGTGATAGACTCTGCCGCCGAAATAAAGTTGGTCGGTGCACTCGACAAAAACTTGCGTTGTACAGCACCCGACAAATTATAGTCCGTGAAGTTCGCATAACGTGCATTCGACGCATCGCGCAACATGACCTCGCGAGG
>JAEUUD010000307.1:347-952 GCA_016787625.1 Cyclobacteriaceae bacterium | reverse complement strand
CCATCATGCTGTCGTCTTATGCCGGAGCACAGCTCGGTGTTTGGCTTGCCCATGGCGAAGGGATGTTTGTCCTTGGCGACACGTCGAAGTATGTTGTTGCTGCCACGTACACCTACCCGGAGTATCCCGGCAACCCCAATGACTCGGAGGGCGCTGTTGCAGCCCTTTGTTCACGTGACGGTCGTCACCTGGCCATCATGCCGCACATCGAGCGCACGTTGTTCCCCTGGAACTGGCCGCACTATACCCGTTCGAAGCAAACCGATGAAGTCGGCCCATGGATCGAAGCCTTTGTGAATGCAAGGGAGTGGGTGAAGAGCGTGGCGCGCAAAAAATAGTTACCCAGGTCTACAACCGGTACTTCTCCGTTGTTGGTGTTCCGCAACTAAGTCTGGTTATGCAACTCAAAATATCTCCTAGTGAGGCACCAACAACCAGTCCATAATCTTCTCGTGCGGACGAGATTCAACTTATGTCTGATGTTACTTTTCTTTTGCTTGATCAAAAGAAAAGCTAACCAAAAGAAAAATCAAGGCCGAACCGATGCTTCCGCGCTCAGGGCCAGCGCACCCCCGCCGTTTCGGCCAGGCCAGCGCTCCGTCTTC
>JAEUUD010000307.1:0-337 GCA_016787625.1 Cyclobacteriaceae bacterium | reverse complement strand
AGGCAAGCAAGATGCTTCCACCTGCATGCCAGCGCTCCTCCCCGCCTTGCTTGCCGGGCCGTCGCGCGTAGTAGCCAACAAGTTCTGTTTTTATCTCTCTCGTGTTGCAATCCAAAACATTCCTGCGGTCACCAACAACCATTCGATGCCACAACTATCTTTGATTACAATAGCCTACCTCCTATCTTCGATTACTCATTTTACACATGGAAGAATTTTACGGATTTCTCGGAGGAGTGACACTCATCGGTATTTTCCTTTTAGGTGGCTGGCTGATTTCCCGCAGGCGCCGCCGTAAGGAAAAGAAGCTTGGCGAGGCATTTAAGGCAACCTATGA
>JAEUUD010000306.1 GCA_016787625.1 Cyclobacteriaceae bacterium | reverse complement strand
TCTTTGACAGCGGCAGTTCGTTCGAAAAGAGTTCCGTTTCTTTTGCTGTTGAAATGTGCAGGACATGAAGCCGGGTGCCGAACTCACGGGCCAGTTCAACGGCCATATGGGAAGAGAGGTAACACCCTTCGACATTTCGGATTTGAGGATGCATGGAGGGCGTTACCTTGTCACCGTATTGAGCCTTGAACTGTTCCGCGTTCTTTCGAATGGTCGGTTCATGTTCGCAATGCGAGGCAATGAGGCCGGGAAAGTTCGAGAACACAGAACGAAGAACTTTCGGATCGTCGACGAGCAGGTTTCCGGTGGAGGATCCCATGAAGATTTTCAACCCGCAAACCCGCGTGAGGTCCGTGCGCAAGATCTCTTGAAGGTTGTCATTGGCCGTTCCCATGTAGAAGGAATAGTTGGCCAGGGAATCGCGCTGGGCACGCTGATATTTCTCTTCAAGTAAATCCTGTGTAAAGGTGGGTGGGACAGTATTGGGCATCTCCATGTAGGAGGTCACCCCGCCAGCGACCGCTGCCCGCGATTCCGTGTAGATGGTTGCTTTGTGCGTGAGACCCGGCTCCCGAAAGTGGACCTGGTCATCGATCGCGCCGGGAATCAGGTAATGACCGGCCGCATCAATCGTCTTTCCCGGGTGGGAAAGGCCTTTGCCGATCCGGGCAATGTGCTGGCCATCGATCAGGACATCGCCTTCTGTGACCTTGCCTTCGTTTACTATCTTCGCGTTAACGATGAGTGTTTTCATCGGGGCAAAGATACTCCCAAATCGGTGGAAGCGCAGAACCTCGTATCGTGGTCCGACCTGAAGTTGAATCCGCAACTGTTGCGGGCGGTCTCAGAATTGGGGTTTGAACACCCCACCGAAGTCCAGCGCCGCGTTATTCCGCTCGTCCTTGGCGGCCAGGGAGTAATCGGCATCGCTCAAACCGGAACAGGCAAGACGGCC
>JAEUUD010000305.1 GCA_016787625.1 Cyclobacteriaceae bacterium | reverse complement strand
ATCCTTGTCGTGCCGCCGCCCGGGATAAAGCTTCAGTTCCAGCCATCGCTCGTTCAGGCTGTCGATCGGCTGCCAGAATTGCCGGGGGTCGGCCGAATGTATGAGGACAGGGATATTCAATTCGCCGCACTTCTTCCAGATGGGATCAATACGCGGATCATCGATCGGGATCACTTTGCCTGACTTGTCGCGGGAGAACAATCCCAGGCTCTTGTAGATTTTCAGACCCTTGGCTCCCCTCCGCACATCATCTTCAATCTGACGAGCCTGGCGTCCGGCCCACTCCGGGTTGTCGATGTCAGTAAAATCGACATTAGTAAACAACACGAAACGGTTGGGATACTGCTTCTTGATGTTCTCAATGGATTTCTCGAGGTGATCGCCGGAGCTTCTGAACCCACGCCCGCTGAGATTGACCATGATCCCCATGTTGAGCTTGTCCATTTCCGCCACCAGGCCGCTCAGATCGGCGCTGTTCATGTTGCCCTGGTGATTATGAATGTCGATGAATGGAAACTTCGACCGGGTCAACCGATGTTCCTCCGTCTTCAGGGTGGACGGTGGGTTATAGGATTCGAAGTCCATTTTCATTTTTAACGGTGCGCCATCCTGGGCCCGGAGGACAACGGAAACCAACGTGAAACAGATCGGCAATATCAACCGCATGGGATTTTCATTTGAATGCGAAAGAACGGAAAAAATCCCGGTAAGGCAGGACTAATTATGCCGCCGGCAAATAACCCGGACTGCATTTCTCCCGTACATTACTGCAGAAAGTCTCATGAAAAGGCTTATTTCATTTTCCCTTTTTCTCTTGCTGATTGCGGTGGCCATCTGGGCCCGAAGCCGAGCCGCTCAGCTATCCCTACCGGCCAGGCAATCAACTGCGCAGGTAACGCCTTCCTGATCCCCTCCGACGCGTATCCGGCGGATTCTTTCTAAATTGCTTGGGAATCCAATATC
>JAEUUD010000304.1 GCA_016787625.1 Cyclobacteriaceae bacterium | reverse complement strand
TGCTCAAGACGACCGTGGATTCCATCACACATATTGTTCTCGGCGGTTGCATCGGCGAGGTCGTTGCAGGGAAGAAACTTGGAAAGAAAGCCATCATTATCGGGGCCGCGGCGCAAAGCCTGCCGGATATTGATGTGGTTGCATCCCTTTGGCTAAGTCCGGCAAGCGACCTGCTCGCCCATCGCGGATTTACACACTCCATACTTTTTGCACTGTTGGCATCGACCGCTCTTGGATGGGCAGCTACACGTTGGCTGAAGGCTTCAGAAATTACTTTGAAGCACTGGTCAATTTTCTTTGGGCTGGAAATCGGCACGCACCTTTTCATGGACGCATTCAATGCCTATGGCACGGGATGGTTTGAGCCTTTCTCCCACATCAGAGTATCCTTTAACATGCTGTTTGTTGCAGATCCTTTCCTTTCTGTTCCGGTGGCAATCGGTTTTCTCTTCCTGTTGCTTGTGTCAATCACGAACACAAAACGAAACACGGTAGCATGGTTGGCCATCGTATGGTGTGCAGCTTATCTCACGTATGCCGGCATCAACAAATCCGTCGTTGATTCGATCGTGCGTAAAAACCTTGCGGAGCAGAAAATCAGTTATGAGGGATACTTTTCCACGCCAACACCCCTCAATTCCTGGTTGTGGTATGTTGTTGCCAGCAATGACAGCGGCAGTTATATCAGTTACCGGTCAGTTTTTGACAGAGGCCGCGTGATGCGGTTTGAATTCTTCGACAGGGATGAGGCACTGCTGAGTAAGGTTGAAGACGTTGAAGACGTTAAGAAGCTGAGAAGATTCTCACAAGGGTTCTACTCAGCCGAGCTGTGGGGAGACACGCTGGTATTCAATGACCATCGGTTTGGGCAAATGATCGGGTGGAAGGAGCCCAGGGCGAAGTTTGTTTTCCACTACTTTCTGAATCATCCTCATGCCAACGACATGATCATTCAACGCGGGAGGTTTAAG
>JAEUUD010000303.1 GCA_016787625.1 Cyclobacteriaceae bacterium | reverse complement strand
CTTAAACCTCCCGCGTTGAATGATCATGTCGTTGGCATGAGGATGATTCAGAAAGTAGTGGAAAACAAACTTCGCCCGGGGCTCCTTCCACCCGATCATTTGGCCAAACCGATGGTCATTGAATACCAGTGTGTCTCCCCACAGCTCGGCTGAGTAGAACCCTTGTGAGAATCTTCTCAGCTTCTTAACGTCTTCACCACCTTCAACCGTACTCAGCAGTGCCTCACCCCTGTCGAAGAACTCAAACCGCATCACGCGGCCTCTGTCAAAAACTGACCGGTAACTGATATAGTTGCCGCTGTCATTGCTGGCAACAACATACCACAACCAGGAATTGAGGGGTGTCGGCGTGGAAAAGTATCCCTCATAACTGATTTTCTGCTCCGTAAGGTTTTCACGCACGATCGAATCAACGACGGCCTTGTTAATGCCGGCATACGTGAGATAAGTTCCACACCATACAATGGCCAACCATGCTACCGTGTTTCGTTTCGTGTTCGTGATTGACACAAGCAACAGGAAGAGAAAACCGATTGCCACCGGAGCAGAAAGGAACGGGTCTGCAACAAACAGCATGTTAAAGGATACCCTGATGTGTGAGAAAGGCTCAAACCATCCGGTGCCATAGGCATTGAAAGCGTCCAGGAAAAGGTGCGTGACGATTTCCAACCCAAAGAAAATTGACCAGTGCTTCAAAGTAATTTCTGAAGCCTTCAGCCAACGTGTAGCCGCCCATCCAAGAACGGTCGATGCCAACAGTGCAAAAAGTATGGAGTGTGTAAATCCCCGATGGGCGAGCAGGTCGCTTGCCGGACTTAGCCAAAGGGATGCAACCACATCAATATCCGGCAGGCTTTGTGCCGCGGCCCCGATAATGATGGCTTTCTTTCCAATTTTCTTCCCTGCAACGACCTCGCCGATGCAACCGCCGAGAACAATATGTGTGATGGAATCCACGGTCGTCTTGAGCA
>JAEUUD010000302.1 GCA_016787625.1 Cyclobacteriaceae bacterium | reverse complement strand
TATCCCGGAAAGAGTTCATGCGAAAAGCGCCGGTTGCCCGCTCAACACAACCGGAATGCCTGTATCGGCCTTATCTTTAGCACATGAAAGCAGTGATTCAACGGGCCACACAAGCCAGCGTAACCATCGAAGGCGCTACCCGATCATCGATCGGCGCGGGCTTGCTGGTACTGATCGGTATCGAAGACGCCGATACCACGGAAGACATCGAATGGCTCAGTAACAAGATCGTGAACCTGCGCATCTTCAACGACGAACAGCAGATCCCGAACATCTCGGTGAAAGACATCAATGGCGATATACTCCTCGTAAGCCAGTTCACCCTGCACGCTTCCACCAAAAAAGGAAACCGCCCTTCGTACATCAAAGCGAGTAAGCCGGATATCGCCATACCCCTCTATGAACGGATGATAGCGCAACTGGAGCAGGATCTCGGCAGGAAGATATACACCGGCGAGTTCGGAGCGGATATGAAAGTATCTTTAATCAATGATGGCCCGGTAACCATCGTGATCGATACCAAAAACAAGGAGTGATTGCCTTGGGCTAAAGCCCAAAATATTTTCATCCATTACCCGGCCCTTAAGGGCCGGGTAATGTAAACATCCGAAAACAGGGCTTTAGCCCATCATCAACAGCAATAAATATGAACGAACTGACCATTAAACAGGCGCAACAGGATATCGATGGCTGGATAAAGACAGTCGGCGTAAAATACTTCAGCGAACTCACTAACCTGGGTATCCTTATGGAAGAAGTGGGTGAATTATCGAGGTTGATGGTGCGCCGGTACGGCGATCAGTCGTATAAAGAAAGCGATAAAGGAAAAGATATCGCCGATGAGATGGCCGATGTGTTATGGGTACTTATCTGCCTGGCGAATCAAACAGGCGTTGATCTGACCACGGCCCTGCAGAAGAATTTTGAAAAGAAGAATATCCGCGATAAGGACCGGCACCAGCAGAATGAAAAATTACGCTGAGTT
>JAEUUD010000301.1 GCA_016787625.1 Cyclobacteriaceae bacterium | reverse complement strand
GACCACTGGTTGTACAGTCAATTGAATCTAACCATCCCATTTCAATCGTAACCAAAGTCGGTTCAATCATGCCATTAGTCAATTCGGCAGCGGGTCGAGTTTTTGCTTCTTATTTACCTGAAGCTGTGGTGAAACCTTTAATGGATGCAGAATGGACTAAAGCTGCACTCAACCACTATCCAATCAAACCACAAACATGGGATGATTTTTTAGTTATGAAAGACAAAATTTTGCATCATGGAATGGCGATCGCTCAAGGAGATCTACTTGTTGGGATTAATGCCGTTGGCTTACCTATTTTCAATGCTCAACGAGCGATGGAATTTTGTATTGTGGCACTAGACAGTGAAATGTTTCTACCGCTACACGAAGGCAGTGAAAAACTTGAACTGTTTAAGAATGAAGTCGCAGCAATTAATCAATTCATTCAAACTAGATAGTAAAAAAAAGCCAAGAATTTGATTCTTGGCTTTTTTATTCATAGCAGCAAATTACTTCGCTTCTAATACACCACGGCGAATTTGATCACGCTCAATCGATTCAAATAAAGCCTTGAAGTTACCCTCACCAAAGCCATCATCATCTTTACGTTGAATAAATTCAAAGAATACTGGCCCGAGCATATTTTGCGAGAAAATCTGAAGCAGTAGTTTCTTCTGACCGTCTTTGGTATTGCCATCGAGCAAAATACCACGCTTTTTCAACTCTTCAGTTGGCTCACCATGCTCAGGTAAACGCTCTTTCAACATCTCGTAATACGTTTCAGGTGGAGGAGTCATGAACTCAAGACCAAGCCCTTTCAACTTATCCCACGTAGAAAGTAAATCATCTGTAATAAATGCGATGTGTTGAATACCTTCACCATTAAAATCAGCGAGGAATTCAGCGATTTGACCATTTCCTTTATCTGAATCTTCATTTAAAGGGATACGAATCATACCATCTGGTGCTGTCAATGCTTTAGAAGTAAGACCTGTGTATTCGCCTTTAATATCGAAATAGCGAATC
>JAEUUD010000300.1 GCA_016787625.1 Cyclobacteriaceae bacterium | reverse complement strand
ACACGCGGGTGATCCCCTGCGGGGTGATCTCCAGGGATACGGCTCCCGAGATGTAAAGTACATTGTCCACCTTGACAACTTGGACATACCCGGCCGTGGTGTCTTGCTTCAACGGGTCATCCCAGTGCCATTTGTCTTTCTGGATGGATTGACCGCAAGCGAAAGTGGAGAGGAGGATCAGTGCAGCGAGTATGATTTTCATGGCAAAGGACTTTGCCAGTGAAAACGGATTTCGCCATCGTGGGTTTCGTCGAGAAGCAAAAGGCTGAAGGCTAAAAGCTGGAGATCTTCAGGAATGGTTACTGGCTTATAGCCTTAAGCTTTAAGCCTTTAGCCTTTGGCATTGAGCTTTAGCCCCTCCACGCATCTTCCAGTTTCCTGATGTCGATCTTCCTCATCTGGAGCATGGCTTCCATCACCCGCTGCGACTTTTCCTTGTCGGGATCATTCATCAGCCGTATGAGGGTTTTGGGAATAATCTGCCAGGAGAGCCCGTACTTGTCTTTGCACCAGCCGCACATGGATTCAGCGCCTCCGTTAGCCGTGAGCTTGTTCCACAGCGTGTCTACTTCTTCCTGTGTTTCACAGTCGACATACAGGGAAATCGCTTCGGTGAACGGGAAACGAGGGCCTCCGTTGAGCGCCATGAATTGCTGGCCTTCCAATTCAAAAACGACGACCATCGGGGTGTCGGTCACGATGCGCGAGTTCTTGAAAAGGCTGCAGTAAAAGGCGGCCGCCTCCCTGGCTTGGTTATTAAACCACAGAAAGGTCGTAATCTTCTGCATAGACAAAAGTTAACAAATTTCCCGGACTGCCTTAAAGCACGGTACCCTTGCCATGGACCATCGACCATGGACTATGGACCATCGACTTTTACGCCAGAAAATCCTTCACATCCGTATACGGCAGATTGAACGCCTCCGCTACGGCTTTGTAAACCACCTTGCCGCCGATGACATTCAATCCCCTGCGCAGTTCCATGCTGTCCTGGCACGCTTTCTTCCAGCCGTTGCCGGCG
>JAEUUD010000002.1 GCA_016787625.1 Cyclobacteriaceae bacterium | reverse complement strand
CTTCAGGACGTTTTCCTCTTTTCAGATTCAATCCGGGCCAACATCACACTAGGGAATCCTGACATCACCGATGAGGTGATCATGCAGGCGGCAGATGAAGTAGGTGCGCGTCGGTTCATCGAGCGCCTTCCAGGAAAGCTCGACTACCAGGTGATGGAACGGGGATCAACCTTGTCTGTAGGGCAGCGTCAACTGTTGTCTTTTATCCGCGCGATGGTCTACAATCCGAAGATCCTCATCCTTGATGAGGCGACTTCTTCGGTGGATTCGGAAACTGAATCCATGATTCAGGAAGCTATTGGCAAAATGATGACTCACCGAACCTCTATTGTCATCGCCCATCGCTTGTCCACCATTCAAAAGGCCGACATCATTCTCGTTATGGACAAGGGTGAAATCAAGGAATCCGGCAGACATGAGGACCTGCTGGAAAAGCACGGCGTTTACACACAACTCTATAAGATGCAATACAAAGAAGCCGTTTGACGGTCGGCCTGTTTCGGGGCTTTGATGCCCCAAAATGGCTATATTTGCTTTGATGCTTTCCGCAAAAACCGTCATTCTTGTTTTGGCTTCGTTGGTCGTAACCGTCGATGGTTTGTCGCAGGTGAAACGCAGCAAGCGAAGTTCGTCTTTTGCTGTGCCCCGGGTGGGGGGCAACAAGGCAAGAATCATTTGTCCCATCTTTGAAGCAAGTCGTTATCCTTATCAGGGCATTGGCTTTAAACTGGGAGATCCCTTTGCACTGACTTATAAGTTCTACGCCAACAAGCATTTTGCATTTGCTGTTGATGCTGGAAAGGCAGCGAGCGGTCTTTACAATAAATATTATCGAGGTGCATTTCCCTCCTACCTGCCAGATACGTTGAACAGCAATCAATCCATCACGTACCTGGCGCATAACGCCGTAGCTGACTGGTTTCTGGAAACCAAGTTCCTTTTTCAATGGGATGCGGAGAAAATTTCAAAGGGACTCCAACTGTATGCAGGTGCAGGATGGCAATGGAGGAACACCGTGCTGGAGTATGACTACAATTTCAACGACCAGTCCAACAATCAGGATGACGGGAAGTTTGGCAAGTTTACCGAAACACGGTTCACGTATGGGCCCGTCTTGCTCGTGGGTTTTGAGTACAGTTACTTTTCCCTTCCAATCTCGGCATTCATTGAAGTAGAGGTATTCACCGACGCGCTTCTGGATCCTGGCTACCAGCGATTTCAGGGAGGTGTAGGACTGCGGTACGTATTCTAGCCACTTTTCGGTCATGACGCTACGACCTTGCATATTCATGGCATGCGCTGCCCTGGTTCTTCAGGGGTGCATTATTCATACGGTCAGGACGAAGCCGGCAAACAAAGCATCAAAGTTTCAACAGATCAACTTTCAGGATCTGATCAACAGGTATATGAAGAAGGGGGACCAGAAGACAATTGAAGGTGTCTATTCTGTTTCCGGCATGGTGATGAAGAATGGGAAAAACATACTCGGCACGCTCCGTGAGAAGACAACCGACAGGAAAGAAAATTACGCCACCGTAGCGATTCTTCGTGATGAATCGAACGGGAGAGAATTCATTGAGCTCTCCCTTGACAGCAAAGATAAAGCGAGCTACTCCATCATTGGAGAATTCAACACAACCGCGTCAGGAAACCTGCTTGTCTACAAGCACTTCGATGCTAAAGGCAAAGACACATCATACACTTTTACACGAGATGAAAACGCTGAGATCCTTGAAGGTGTTCGTGTCATTAACGAAGGTGCTATGCAGATTACTTTCAAGCTGACGTACGTCAAGATCGCACCCAAGTAGGACTATTCAGACGTTTCGGCAAACATCTGCCGGTCATACAACTCCCGGTAAAGTCCATTCTGTTTCCACAATTCATCATGTGTGCCGGCCTCTGCTATAGCTCCGTCTTCAAGCACAATGATTTTGTTGGCAAGTTTTGCTGAAGAAACCCTGTGGGAGATGATCAGCGTCGTGCGGCCTTGCATAACACCCCGCATACTATTAAGAATGGTGTTCTCTGTCTTGGTGTCCACCGCCGACAAAGCATCGTCGAGCATGAGAATCCGGGGTTCACGCACGATGGCTCTTGCTATGGAAACCCGCTGCTTTTGACCTCCTGAGAGTGTAATGCCGCGTTCCCCAACACGGGTACCAAATCCATTCGGGAAGTCCATGATGTTTTTATACACATCGGCATCCTTTGCAGCCTGAAGGATCTTCTCTTCATTCGGCTCATTCAATCCAAAACCAATGTTATTATAGATCGTGTCACTGAAGAGAAACACATCCTGGGGAACATATCCAATTTGACTGCGAAGGTTAGTGATATTAAAATCACCAATGGGAACTCCATCAATCAGAATCTCTCCTGATGTGACATCATACAATCGCGAAATCAGATTGGCCACTGTACTTTTTCCTGAACCTGTAGAGCCGATGATGGCCAAAGAGTCTCCTGGCTCAAGCACAAATGAAACCTTTTTTACCGCTTCGATGCCTGTGTCCGGATATGTAAACGAGACATTTCGGAATTCGATCCTTCCTTCAATCTGATGCAATAGTTCCTTTTGTGACAGTATGTCGGTGGACGTCTTCAGGAACTCATTGATGCGTTTCTGAGACGCTTCAGCTCGCTGAACAAGGCTGCTGGTCCATCCGAGGGAAGCTACCGGCCAAGTAAGCAGGTTGACATAGATAACAAACTCAACAATGTTCCCGAAGGTGAGTGACCCTTCTATGACCTCCACACTTCCCTCATAGACCGTGAGGATTGTACTAAGTCCGATCAGTCCAAACATCAAGGGGAAGAACAGTGACTGGACGCGGGTCAGCCGAAGGGACTTTCTTTTGTACTCATCATTTTCGACAGTAAAACGCTCTATGGATTCCTTTTCGCGATTGAATGATTTGATCACCCGTATTCCGGAGAATGCTTCCTGAACAAATGTGCTGAGACGGGACTGACTTTTCTGAATTTCCTCTGACCTCCGTTCAATGATATTATTGACATAATAAATACTGAACGAGAGCATGGGAAGAGGAATGAGGGCAAAGAGGGTCAGCTTTACGCTGATTGTAAACATGATGGGAATCAGTATCAAAAAAAGGGTAAACAACTGAAGCCCATACATGATGGATGGTCCGAGATACATCCTTACCCTTCCCACATCTTCGGAAATACGGTTCAGCAAGTCTCCGGTATTGTTGCGGCGGTAAAAGCTTAGTGGTAAGGTCTGATAGTGCTGGAAAATGTCATTCTTGAGATCGTACTCAATTCTTCGGCTCATGACGATGAGCGTCTGCCTTACAAAGTAGAGGAAGAGACCACGGAGCAGCGCCATGACCAGGATAAGGATCGCATACATGAGTATGCCTTGTGTAAAGAGATTAAAGAAGCCTTGCTGAGCCTCCGTACCTTCCCCAAAAGCACGATAAACATGGATGTTGTCGGTGACCAGATCAATGGATCGGCGGACCATCTGGGCCGGCACAATCTGAAACAAGTTGGAGATGATCACAAAAACCAAACCCCAGAAGAGATGCCATTTGTACCGCAGTAGGTATTTGTTGAGATGGGAAAGTTCCTTCATGACACCATTGATGCGGAGAAATTAACGGGGCTGATTGAAATTTGGTTCAAAACAACCATATATCCGCCACAAAATGTAACTTGCCCCCTTCTTTTTTACTGTTCATTGTCATGCTCAATCGGAGAACCCTGCGAATCAAAATCATGCAAAACCTCTTTGCGTATGAACAATGCAGGGAGGCAAACTACCTGCTGGCCCACGACACGATTGATGCATTCTTTCAACCCGACCTCAACTCGATGAAAATTCAGGACAAGGATTTGCTGAAAGGTCAGCGAACGGTTGCCCTGAAGATGTTTGAGAAGAAATTCAAAGGTGAAGAGGTTAAGGAAAGCCCTGATCCCAGGATCACCAAGAGCATTGAAGACGCATTCGCCCTGCACGCCAAGTTGAACAAAAAGGACTTTACATATTTCCGAAAGAACATTGTGCTTGAAGTCGACAAGATCAACACGATGTACTATGCATCCCTGAATCTTGTTGTAGCCTTTGAATCAGTGGCAGCGCATGACAAGCGGCTTGCGACTGCTGTCTTTGGCGCCAATCCCCTCGTAAAAGCCCTTCGCGATAACACCGATCTTCGGAAAGAAACACTACGTAAAGGCGGCAGTTGGGATCAGCAAATGGACCTCGTCCGTTCCTGGTTCAGAGATTGTGTAAAACCTGACAAAGCGTTTATCGAATACCTTGGATTGAAAAATCCATCGAAAGATGATCATGTGGATTGGATCAAACATCTGATTCGAAAGATCATTCTTGGCAAGACTGCCATCAATGCTCATTTTGAAGAGACCGATCTCTGGTGGGCCGAAGATCACGAGATCATCAGAAGCATGACAGATAAAACAATCAAGTCGCTCTCTGATAGAAACGAGGTGGAGATCCAGAAGCTCTCGCTGAACTGGGATGACGACAAAGACTTCATCGAAAGGCTGTTTGTTTCTGCCGCTCAGTTGGAGCCAGCTTACCATCAACTCATCGCCAACCATACAAGAAACTGGGAAGTGGACCGGCTGCCGCTGACCGACAGGGTTATTCTTCATATGGCACTCTCCGAGATGCTCAGCTTCCCCAACATTCCTGTAAAAGTGACGATCAACGAGTACATCGAACTCGCCAAGGAATACAGTACACCCAAGAGTCGGCAGTTTATCAACGGAATTCTCGATGTTCTTTCAAAAGAACTGGTGAGTTCAGGGAAGATTAAAAAGAGCGGAAGGGGCCTCATCGACAACAAATAGCCATCATTTAAGCGGCTTTCAGGCTGGCACCCTTATTCCGGTTTCCTTATCTTTGTTGTCCTAATTCACTAACCATGAGCAAAAACAGCAACAATGCCCTGATCGCATTTCTTGCCGGAGCGGCGGCTGGCGCCATCCTGGGCGTGCTATATGCTCCCGACAAGGGGTCCAACACACGCGAGAAGCTTTCCTTCCGCCTCGACAAATACAAGAAGATTCTCCAGGACTTCCTTGATGATTTGGTCACCGGCAAGGATACTCCACTGACAACTGAGGCGAAATCTCAAGGGCAAAAGGTCGTATCTGAGGCACGTGGAAAAGCGGAACGCCTGCTTGAAGATGTTGATGATTTACTGGAGCAGATTCGCGGAAATCAAAAGAGTTAATGATTTGTTAAGAGCACCTATCACCTGTCATTTCTATCTACTTTTACAGAATAAACGAACCATGATTACCATGAAAAGAAGCATCTCCATCCTCGCTATGGCTGCGAGCCTCTTCATTCTGCTCCCCGCATGCAAAGACCGCGCAGCAGAAAAGCGTATTGCCGAACTTGAAAGCCGCCTTGCGCAGTTAGAGACCAACAAGTCGGCCAACACTGTTGCAGCCCCTGCCTCTGCTACTCCGGAAGAAAAACCGGAAGGTCCTTTGCCGGTTGCTGTTTATGAGACAACCGACCATGACTTTGGAACAATCAATGAAGGACAGAAAGTCGTTCATGTATATAAGATCAAAAATACCGGTGAAGCACCTTTGGTTATTCAAAGTGCTCAACCTTCTTGCGGTTGCACTGTGCCAGAATGGACCAAGGATCCGATTCCGGTTGGCGGCTCAGGTTTTGTAAAGGCTGAGTTTGATAGCAATGGCAAGCCTGGGATTCAAAACAAGACCATCACCGTTACAGCAAACACATGGCCCAAAGTAACTACCCTTCGCTTCAAGGCGATGGTGACGGCCAAGGCTGATATGAAAGGGCCCAAGAAGTAAGGTTCCCAATTTCCTAACATCATAAAAGTCCCTTCACCGGGACTTTTTTGTTGGTATCAGCGTTACGTTCAAAACCACTACATTTGCCGCGAATCATCTCATAATTTCCATGCACGCCATCATCTTACAGACCCAAAACAGCGGATGGAGCTCCATGATCTTCATGGTTGCCATCATCGGTATTTTCTACTTCTTCATGATCCGGCCACAGCAAAAGAAAGCCAAGGATCAAAAGAAGTTTGTCGAAGAAGTTAAGAAGGGTGATCTCGTTGTAACCATCGGTGGCGCCCACGGACGCGTTGCCGAAATTGAGGATGACACCTTTGTCCTTGAGTTTGAACGCGGAGCCCGCATACGCTTTTCCAAGTCATCCATATCGATGGACTCTAGCAAGAGCGCCAATGCCGGCAAAAAAACCACCACAACCAACGCTTGAAGTTCTTACGTGCCATCAGCAATCTCCTGCGATTTGATCGCACCAATTGGAAAGCACTCACTCTTTGTGTTTTTGCTGCAGCAGTATTCTGGGTTTTCAACGCACTCAATAAGGACTACTCGACCAATCTTGCTCTTCCACTGAACGTCGAATTTGACGCCGGCAAGTTTGCAACGGCTGAGCCTATCCCCGGCAAATTGGTGATCAATGTTGGGGGGAATGGCTGGGAATTGCTCCGCAAGTATCTCGGGATGAAAGTTCCGACAGTTACCCTGGCTCTTGAACGACCCGTGGAGACCCGCAAGATTCCCGCAAGCGCACTGGCGCCCCTCGTCGTCAGTCAACTCGGTGCACTTCAATTGAACTACGTTGTTCTTGATACACTTCGGCTTCATATAGAACCACGTGTTTCGCGCAAAGTGAAATTGACAGCCGATGCATCTTCCGTTACTTTCAAGAAGAATATGGGAAGAATAAGTCCGACAACGGTCATGCCGGATTCAATCATTCTTGAAGGCCCAAGAAGTTATATGGAAGAATTTGGGGACACACTTGTGGTGAGCATCAAGGCGACCAGGGTTGGTTCAAATTTCAGTGAAAGCACGGAAGTGCTGGTGGATCACAATGAGTTCATTTTCCGGAACCCTCCCGTCGTGGAGGTCTCCTTTGAAGTTGGTGGCGTCGAAGAGATTCAACGTCAACTCCCTGTTTCCAAAATAAAGGCCCAGGGTGTGGACATGAGTCGCGACAGCATTTCCAGCTCCTGGTTGATCGCCGAACGCGATCGCACCCGATTCCTGGAAGACCTTGCAAATATTTCTGTCACCCTGCCAGGCGTTGAACTCAGAAAGGGTGATACCCTTATGCTGGCACCGATTCTCACCGGCGTACCCTCCTATGCTACCCTGATCCGAATCGATTCCGTCGAGTTGAGAAAGCACGAGTAACATGACCCGCCCTTTGGAAGTTGGCGTAACTGGTGGAATTGGCTCTGGCAAAAGCCTGGTGAGCAGAATTTTCCAGTGCCTTGGCACACCCGTCTATGATGCAGACCTCCGTGCGAAAAACTTAATGACCACTGACGGAATACTCATCGAACAAATCAAAAAAGAATTCGGATCCTTGTCATATTTACCGGATGGAAGCCTGAACCGGGCACATATCAGCCAGTCTGTATTCGGGAACCCGGAACGTCTGAAAACGTTAAATGGTCTCGTCCACCCCAGGGTGGCCCAGGATTACGGAAGGTGGGTAGAACATCAGCAAAGTGCCTATGTCATTCGGGAAGCTGCATTGATTTTTGAAGCAAAGGCTCATGGTACTCTCGGTAAGGTGATCGTGGTGCATGCTCCGGAAGAATTACGAATCAAACGTGTGAAGGCAAGAGATCCACATAGAACAGAGACAGAGATAAAAGGCATCATAAACAATCAGTGGCCTGAAGAAAAAAAAATGAGTCTTGCAGATTTTATTATTTACAATGATGACGAGCACATGGTCATTCCTCAGGTGCTTGAGCTTCATCATCAGTTTTCATCACCCGCTTAAATTTCCCTGATCATATTTTTTGAGCTATGACCAAACGTGTTATTACCATCGCAATTGTTCTCGCTGTCGCATTTCTCGTGGCCCTGCCCAAGCTCGGCTTGCTGAAGAAAGAGGATAACAAACCAGCAGCTCAGTCCAGTGCGTCAACGTTACTGCCGGTAGAAGGACACTTACTCAAGTCCTCCAATTTTGACAACACCCTCATCATCACCGGCTCGATCATCGCCAATGAGTCCCTGGAGCTGAAGAGCGAAGCAAGTGGAAAGATTACCAACATCAACTTTAAGGAAGGCGCTCACGTTCGCCAGGGAGAATTGCTTGTGCAGATCAATGATGAGGAAATCAGGGCGCTGATTGAAAAGCAGCGCTACATGCAGAAGCTGAATAAGGATATTGAATTCAGACAGCGACAACTGCGCAGCAAGGACGCGATCAGTCAGGAGGAGTATGACAATGCCCTTAACCGCCTTAACACCACCATCTCTGATATCAAATTGCTGGAGGCTCAATTACAAAAGACTCGGGTCTTTGCTCCTTTCGATGGAATCATTGGCCTTCGCTATGTCAGCAAGGGCGCCTACATTTCACCCGCAACGGTTATAGCGACCTTATATAACAATTCTCCCGCGAAGATTGAATTTTCTGTCCCGAGCCGATACAGCGCCAATATTTCTGCTGGCAAAAAGATCCGCTTCACCATTGAAAATGATACGTCCCGCATTTTTCAGGGTGAAGTGTACGCCCTGGAACCACACATCAATGAAGAAACACGAACACTTACGCTTCGCGCCCTGGCAGATAATTCGAAAGGACTGCTGCTTCCTGGTCAATTCGTTAAAGTTGACCTGATCCTTGATTCAAAGGACAATGCCCTGCTTGTGCCGACCCAGGCTGTCATCCCCGGTCAGCGGGGACAAACGGTGTTTGTTGCTGATGGTGGCAAAGCCAAAGAGGTAGCTGTTACAACAGGAACCCGAACGAACCTGAAGCTAGAGGTGTTGTCAGGGTTGAAAGCGGGCGATACAGTGATTACTACAGGAATTCTTCAACTCAGGCCCGGGCTCCCAATACAGGTTGTCAAAGTAAACTAGTCAAAACATGGCAAGTCTATCGACCATAAGTATCAACCGACCCGTTCTGGCGATTGTCATGTCGCTGGTCATCATCTTGTTCGGGTACATCGGATTTTCTTTCCTGGGCATCCGTGAATTTCCGAGCGTGGACCCCCCGGTGGTTACGGTGTCAACGAACTATGTCGGGGCCAATGCAGATGTTATCGAATCGCAGATTACCGAACCACTTGAGGATGCCATCAATGGCATTGCGGGCATCCGGACCCTCACGTCAGTAAGCCGCGAAGGCCGCAGCAGCATCACGGTGGAATTTGAACTTGGGATCAACATTGAAGCGGCCGCCAATGATGTGCGCGACAAAGTATCCGGATCACTGTTTAATCTGCCGCGGGATGTTGATCCTCCGGTTGTTGAGAAAGCCGACGCCGACTCCAGCCCCATTATATTCCTTTCCGTTGCGAGCGACGACCGGGATTTGCTTGACCTGTCGCGCGTAGGGGAAATCATGTTCAAAGAGAGACTCCAGACAATTCCAGGAGTCAGTTCTGTACAACTGTGGGGTCAGCGCAGATACTCAATGCGCCTTTGGATGGATCCCATCAAGATGGCCTCGCTGAAGCTTGCACCATCGGATGTACTGCAAGCCTTGAACAGGGAAAACGTTGAGTTGCCATCCGGCAGAGTAGAAGGTCAAAACACTGAACTCACCGTGAGGACCATGGGTCGCCTGACCACCGTCAATGATTTTAATGATCTCATCATCAAGGACAATGGCGATAACATTGTCAGGTTTAGCGATGTCGGCTATGCACAGCTATACCCAGAGAACGACCGCACACTTCTACGTCGTGATGGCAAGCCAGGTATAGCCCTGGCCATTGTTGCTCAGCCCGGAGCAAACAACATAGAGATTGCAGACAGGCTTTACCAAAAACTCGATCAGATCAAAGCAGACCTGCCTCCAGATGTTAAGTACTACATGAGCTGGGACTCTACAAAATTCATAAGAAGCTCTATCAAAGAAGTTGAAGAAACGGTACTCATCGCGTTCTGCCTCGTCTTGTTCGTCATTTTCTTCTTCCTGAGAGACTGGCGCACCACGCTTATTCCTGTTGCCACGATTCCAATCTCCCTCATTGGATCCTTTTTTGTTAT
Organism: Cyclobacteriaceae bacterium; assembly: GCA_016787625.1. GTDB lineage: Bacteria > Bacteroidota > Bacteroidia > Cytophagales > Cyclobacteriaceae > ELB16-189. Next base: position 41,808 of record JAEUUD010000002.1, on the reverse strand, counting down.
GTACATGTTGGGCTTTACCATTAATGTACTGACACTCCTGGCCATTGTTCTCGCCATTGGTCTTGTCGTGGATGATGCTATTGTGGTGCTGGAAAATATCTATGTCAAGGTTGAAGAAGGTGAAGATCCTGTTGAGGCCGCTAAAAAAGGTTCTGTAGAAATCTACTTTGCTGTTATTTCAACAACGGTGTCTGTTGTTGCTGTGTTTCTCCCTGTTATTTTCCTTCAGGGGCTAACAGGCCGATTGTTTAGGGAATTTGGGCTTGTGGTCGCCAGTTCGGTGGCCATCTCCGCCTTTGTCTCCCTGACGTTGACGCCCATGATGAGTTCTAAGCTTCTCAAGCGCCGCGAACAACAGCCATGGTTGTACCGCAAGACGGAGCCATTCTTCCAATGGCTCACTCAGCAGTATGCCTCTTCGCTGCAGGGTTTTATGAAAAGAAGGTGGTTTGCCTTCGTCATTATTCTCCTTTCCGGGTTCCTGATTGTATACCTGGCAAAAACACTGCCGGCAGAACTTGCACCGCTGGAAGACCGAAGTGAGTTCAGGATTATGGCTCAAGGTGCCGAGGGTGCAACGTTTGAGTATATGGACGGCTATGTCATGGATATCACCAATTTTCTGCAGCGTGATATTCCAGAGCATTCAGGACTCGTGAGTGTAACCGCTCCCGGATTTGGCGCCGTTGGTGTCAACTCAGGCATGGTCCGAGTCATTCTTAAACCAACTCAGGAGCGAGGCCGCACCCAGCAGGAGATCGTCGATGATATTACTGAACGATCCAAACAGTTTACGGGCGTAAGGACCTATGTCACTCAAACGCAAACGATCGGTGGCGATCGACGTGGTGGATTTCCTCTTCAGTTTGTCATACAAGCTTCAAATCTCGAAAAACTCAAAACAGCCCTTCCGGTATTCATGAGCAAAGCGACGGCCAGCCCAAAATTCTCTTTTGTTGACCTTGACCTGAAATTCAATAAGCCGGAAATCAATATCTCGATTGACCGTGACAAGGCCAGAAACATTGGTGTTAACGTGCTGGACATTGCCCAGACCCTCCAATTGGGGTTGAGTGGAACCCGCTTTGGAAACTTTATCATGGATGGAAAACAATACCAGATCATTGGACAGGTGGAGCGCAAGGACCGTAACGAGCCCCTTGACCTGAAATCCCTTTATGTGAAAAACAAGAAGGGTGAACTGATACAGCTTGACAACCTTGTCACCATGCAGGAGCAAAGCAAGCCGCCTCAATTATACCGCTTCAACCGGTATTCTTCTGCCAAAGTACAGGCCCAGCTTGCGCGTGGAGTGGCCATGGATGAGGGCATAAAGGAAATGAGAAGAATTGCTGATGAAGTCCTTGATGAAAGCTACACAACCAGCCTCGATGGCGCCGCAAGAGAGTTTGCCGAAAGCTCCTCCAGCATCTACATGGCCTTTATCATCGCATTGGCGATTATTTACTTGGTATTGGCCGGACAGTTTGAAAGCTTCAAAGATCCTTTGGTGATCATGTTCACGGTACCACTCGCTCTCGCAGGGGCCCTGCTTTCGCTTTGGTATTTCAATCAAACACTGAACATCTTCAGTCAGATCGGCATCATCATGCTTATCGGACTGGTTACCAAGAACGGAATTCTCATTGTTGAGTTCGCCAATCAGCGCAAAGAACAAGGGATGAATATTCTTGAAGCTGTTATTGGCTCGGCAGAGTCACGTTTCAGGCCAATCATCATGACAAGCCTTTCTACCGTACTTGGAATTTTACCCATTGCTCTTGCATTGGGTTCAGGTTCTGAAAGTCGCGTGTCGATGGGTATCGCCGTTATAGGAGGCATGCTTTTTTCTACGGCACTAACCCTGTATGTGATCCCCGCCATCTATTCCTACTTCTCCAGCAAGCACGTGGTGCATGCTTAAGTGAAGTAGTTGGGAGCAGCCCATACAGCCCATCCATATCCGGCAAAGCGGATGATGCGTGAGATGCAAATCAGCAAAAATTTATCGATCGGAGTGTTGACTGATCCCGCCAACATGCATGTGGCTGAAAAAGGAACAGGTGTGATTGCCCCGACAAGTACAAGGTAAAGACCATACCTCCTTAATTGCGAGTCATATTGCTTAAGATATCGGTTATGGATTTTTTGATACACAGCTGTCTTCGAAAAGAAATGTCCGATGTAGTAGCCAAGCACACCGGCAGCATATGAAATCAGGGTAAGGTAGGTCAGGTTGATGACATATTCTGAAAGCACTCCTTTTGACTGCCAGATGAGCATGAACAACTCAGGTGGTATAATGCCAAACACCACCTCAGACACAGTGAATATAGCAAGCAACAAAGGCAGCCTGCCGCCCACTGCATTGATCTCTTTCTGATAGGCAGATATTTCCTCGCTGGCGAGAATGTACGCAGTGAGGATAACCGCAAACCAAATAAGGCCCCGCAACAGGTTACGCCATAGGAAACTGGCTTTAGATTCTTCTGCTTCAGCCATTGGGGAATCAATTGAGGATGGGGTGACGTCTAAAAGGTTTCTGCTCATCAAAGAGCTTTCTGTACGTAATATGTCGTTTATTTACTCTTGCTCCAACTTGCTCCACAACCTGAATCATTTTAGGGTTAAAGTCGCCAATCCAGTTCATTTCATACTCCTTATATGGCATGCTGTCGGATTGATAGAGGTCTCTCGCAGCCACGATCATTGCCCCGTCAACACCCTTTCCCTGATGCGCCGGAACTACACCGAACAATATCCCAAACGCCTTCCGGTTTGGTTTGAAAACTTTCATCCAGCCTAGTTTTACCAGGGCCATCCAATTGAGCTTTCCATGAATGTGCTTAAACAGCTGGTTGATCTCCGGTAATGAAAGAAAAAAAGAGACAGGTTCCTGATGATGAAAGCCAAACCAAAGTAGTCGCGGATCAAGGATAGGCTTCATCTGCTTCACCAACAGTTTAGCCTGAGAGAGTGTCAGCTCAGGATTCTCTGCGCGGTTTGCCCATGCCTTGTTGTAGACTGTCTGGATATACTCCGGGAGTTTTTCAAGCTCCCCTTTTGCTATAAATCGAAAAGAATAACTAGCGTCCTTTGAAATCAATTCTGCCTTGTATGAAAGTCTTTCAGACAATGGCTCCATGATGTGTCTGCTGAAAGTAAGCTGGTTAAAATACAGCTTGAATCCATATGTTTCAAAAAGTGAAGCGTAGTAAGGAAAATTGTAGTTGCACTGATAATTGGGGTCCTGATCAAAACCTTCAACCAGTAATCCCCACCACTTTTCACGACTTCCAAAATTGATTGGGCCGTCCATGGCTTCCATTCCCCTGCTCTTCAGCCACTCCTGGCACCGATCAAAGAGCATGAATGCAGCCTGTTGGTCATTGATGCACTCAAAAAAACCCATTCCGCCAGTTGGTTGATCATTACCTTTTTTGATCGTACTGTTCAGAATGAATGCAGCAACTCTTCCGATAACCAATCCCTCATTGGTTCTTAGTATCCATCTTGAGCAAGCACCATCCTTAAATGCCTTGTTCCTGTCCGGATCAAAAACATTCTCAATGTCCTTATCCAGGGGCCTGATCCAATGAGGCTCCTCTTTGTAAAGGCGAACCGGAAGATTCAGGAACTCGCTGATCTGCGATTGGTTCTGTACTTCAATAATCTGCATAGATGAACAGCCGCCAAGATAAGCGGTTATTTTGAAAGGCGATTGGGCAGTGTAATGGCAAATCGAGTGCCCTTACCCATCTCACTGGCTACAGAAACGGTCCCGCCCAACTTGTCAATGGCATTCTTGACTATGTACAGTCCCAATCCACTGCCATCAGATTGGCCACTTGCCCGATAGAACATTTCAAAAACTCGCTGGACATGCTCGGGTTCAACGCCAATTCCGTTGTCTTCAACAACGATATCGCATCGCTCCTCTGTAACAACTGCCGCTATACTCACCACGGCTCCGGCGTGATTCAACTTCCTATACTTGATGGCATTTGAAATCAGGTTTCTGAAAATTTCAGCCACACGCCATGGGTCGCTAAAGAACGTCATCCCTGATATGGAAATATTTTTACTCATCTCTCCGGCACCTGCTAGATAATTCAGGTCCTGGAATGTCCTTGTAATAATCTCCTTCAGGTCAACCTGGCTGACCGATACATCCAGCTTCAAATTCTTGGAATGACTCAGCACATCACTGATGAAGTGATCCAATTGCGTGGCCTTCTGGCCCATCAGTTTAATGTAGCTGGATAGATCGTCATTATTACCTGGCATGGCAGCAAGATTAGCCAGGCCAAGAACAGATGATAACGGCGCCCTGAGGTCATGTGAAACTTTGTATACAAAATTATCGAGCTCGGCATTCCTTACCTTCAATTCTTCCTCCACCTTCTGCCGCTCGGTGATGTCAACGTACATTCCAAAAATCCCGATTTTCTCATCATGAAGAACAACCGGAATACCATAAATAATGACAGATACCCGTTCGCCATTTTTTCTCTGTCTCACTGTTTCTACCCTGACCACCTTATTCTCAGTGATCATATTATTGATCTCATCTCCTTCCTTTTCAAATTCTGCTGGTACGATGGCATCGGTCAAGACACGTCCTGTCAAATCAGGCTGTGAATAACCAAAAAGCTCTTCAAATCCCTTATTAACGCGAACCACCTGGCTCTTCTCGTCGAGAAGTACGATCGCTAAAGGTGTGCTCTCAAACAATTGAAAAAAAAGCTTCTCGGCTTTTTGGAAACCCGCTTCTGCCTTCTTGCGCTCCGTGATATCCGCGAAAATGATCTGAACGGCTGGCTCACCTTCATAGACAGCTGGATGTCCCATGCTCTCCACATCAATGACCCTGCCGTCAAGCCTGATAAACTTCACTTCCATGGGAGCCACTGAGTGTCCTTGCAGCACAGAGGCCACGCGTGATGAGACCTGCTCTTTGAAATCGGGATGGACAAATTGCATCGCCTCCATGCCAATGAGTTCCTGCGGGCTCCTCGCTCCTATCAGTCGTGCCGTTGCTTCATTGGCATACCTCAGTTTGCCCTTTGAATGTATAGCGATTCCCAATGGCAACTGTTCAACAAGACTTCTGTAGCGTTGCTCTGTGAGTCGGTGCTCGACCTCCAGTCGCATTCGTTCACCAATATCCGAGAAGACTCCATGGTACACGATTCTCCCGTCAAGCGTCCGCGTAGGGTTGCTCTTTGTTTCTATCCAGAGATAGCCATCTTTACCACGGCACCTTCCCCTCCATGACCATTCCTGCAAGGAGTTCACACTTTGCATGACACTGTGGTGAAATGTATGCCGGTCATCCGGGTGGATATAGTTGTCGAAGCTCAACTGTCCATCTATGATGACCTCAGGATCAAGGCCAAGAAGCTCCTCGCAGCGCGGACTTATGTAGGTGAAGCCTCTGAATCCATCAGGGAAAAAGGTGTACTCAAAAACGACCACGGGAAGGTGATCGATGACCTTTTGAAGGCTCCCCCTAATTAGCTCAGTCATCGGCATAGAACCCTAAAAATACGTTCCGTAAGGCCGTTACTCAGCCTGGATGTAAGAAACGTTATAAAATCGTAAGGTTTTCAGGGGGCACCCCGGCCTCAAATTCCAGCAAAAAAGCAGGTTTACCTTAGGCTGACTTCAGGGCCTCAGCACCGGCGACAATTTCCAGGATTTCCTTGGTAATGGCTGCCTGGCGGGTTCTGTTGTAAGTGAGCTTCAGCTCTTTTAACAGCTCACCTGCATTCTCATTGGCCTTGTCCATGGCCGTCATCCTGGCCCCATTTTCCGAAGCATTGGAATCAAGAAGCGTCTTGAATAATTGCACCTTCAGGGACTTTGGTATAATACCAGCAATAATCTCCTCCTTGTTCGGCTGGAAGATATAATCAATCTCAGAGGCCTTTCCTTTTTCGATGGGCAATACAGGCAAGAACTGTTCTACGACAAGTACTTGTGTAGCCACATTTTTGAACTGGTTGTATACAATCTCGATCTTGTCATACTCACCATTCTTAAAGGCATCCATCATGAAAGCAGCAGCTTCAGCAGATTTCTCAAATGTCAGCCCATGAAACATCGTCGCGTAGTCAACCTGAACAGGAAAATTTCTCTTGGTAAAAAAATCCAGAGCTTTCTTCCCGATAGGGAGTATCGTTACATTCTTCTTAGCATGCTGAGTCGAGTATTTCTCCTCAATGAGTCGTAAAACTCCTTTCACTGTGTTCGAATTGAACGAGCCGCAAAGGCCGCGATCAGAATTAATAGCTACAATAAGAATTTTTTCTTCCGTGCGAACTTTGCCATACCAATTGTCCCCATCAGTATTTCCACCGGACAGGTTTTGTAAAATGGCTGTCATCTTTTTTGCAAAAGGTCTCATTTGGATAATGCGGTCCTGAGACTTCCGCAATTTCGCGGCTGCCACCATTTTCATGGCTTTGGTGATCTGCTGTGTGCTGATCACCGATCCTATTCTGGTCTTGACTTCCTTAAGACTGGGCATTTGCTAACGTCTTCTCCTAGTGGATAATTAATACTTTCCAGCCAACTCAACCGCAAGTTTCTTTACGGTTGCCAGGTCACTATCCTCGAACTTACCTGCTCGGAAATTATCAAGGATACCCTTGTTGGTATCGCGTAGCAAGCCAAGGAATTCTTTTTCAAACTCCTTCACTTTGGCGACAGGGACCTTGTCGATATATCCCCTTGTCGATGCGGTGATAATGGCCACCTGCTCTTCTACCGATACGGGCTCGTACTGTGGCTGCTTGAGTACTTCGAGGTTTCTGCGTCCACGTTCAATAGTCAGTTTGGTCGACGCATCAAGATCAGATCCAAATTTTGCAAATGCTTCCAGTTCGCGGAACTGAGCCTGGTCAAGCTTCAGTGTACCCGCAACCTTCTTCATTGATTTGATTTGTGCTGCCCCTCCCACGCGTGATACCGAAATACCCACGTTGATGGCAGGACGGATACCCGAGTTGAATAAGTTGGTCTCCAGGAATATCTGTCCGTCAGTAATGGAAATAACGTTGGTAGGAATGTACGCTGAAACGTCATTGGCTTGCGTTTCAATAATGGGTAGCGCGGTGAGCGAGCCTCCGCCTTTTACAAGATGCTTGATGGACGGAGGAAGATCATTCATCTTCTGCGCCAATGCATCATTGTTGATGATTTTTGCAGCACGTTCCAGCAGGCGTGAGTGAAGGTAAAACACGTCACCAGGATATGCTTCACGGCCAGGTGGCCTTCTCAGTAAGAGAGATACCTCACGATAAGAAACAGCCTGCTTTGAAAGGTCATCATAGATAACAAGCGCAGGACGTCCTGTGTCACGAAAGAACTCGCCAATCGCAGCACCCGTAAACGGTGCGAAATACTGCATCGGAGCCGGGTCAGATGCAGAGGCGGATACAATCACCGTGTATGGCATTGCTCCGGCACGTTCAAGGGTTGATGCCACGGTTGCAACGGTCGATGCTTTCTGACCGATGGCAACATAGATGCAGAACACCGGTTTGCCATTCTCATAAAATTCACGCTGATTGATAATGGTGTCGATGGCTACAGCCGTCTTACCAGTCTGCCGGTCACCGATAATCAATTCGCGCTGACCTCTCCCGATCGGAATCATCGAGTCAATGGCTTTGATTCCTGTCTGCAGTGGCTCATTCACCGGCTGACGGAAGATCACACCCGGTGCCTTGCGCTCCAGAGGCATTTCATACAATTCACCACTCAGCGGTCCTTTACCGTCGATGGGTTTGGCAAGGGTATCGACCACGCGCCCTAGCACACCATCACCAACCTGCACGGAGGCGATTCTACCTGTGCGCTTTACGATGGCACCCTCACGAATACCTTTAGGATCACCCAGAAGCACAACGCCAACGTTGTCTTCTTCGAGGTTCAGCACAAGCGCCTGAAGGCCATTCTCAAATTCAACCAGCTCGCCGGCTTGCGCCTTTGATAAACCATAAATGCGTGCCACGCCATCTCCAATGGTTAACACGGTACCTACTTCCTCCAATTCAGCATCGGTTCGTGATTGGGAAAGTTGCTCTCGCAGGATTGCGGATACTTCTTCTGGTCTGATTTCTGCCATAATTGCGCTTGTTATAACTCTATGTCTTCTTAATAAAATAGTTCTCGTCAAACTTCAGGCTCAATGCCTTCAATTTACTCTTGATCGACGCATCGATTTGTCGATCCCCAACATTCAAAATGAAACCTCCAATCAAAGAATCATCTACACTGGTTTCCAACTCGACGTTCGATTTACCAGAGAGCTTCTTCGAAATGGTCTCCATTACCTTGATCAATTCCTTGTCAGCCGGTATGGTTGTTTTGAGATACGCTTTGCCAATGCCCTTATACACATTGTAGGCATTATGAAATTCCAGCGCGATGGCTGGAAGAATCGGTTCCCTGTTCTTTTTTGTGATAATGTCAATGATGGCAAGCGTCAGCTTATTAACCTTTCCTTTAAAAAGTTTTTGAAGGATGGCCTGTTTGTTCTCGTGACGGATGACAGGGCTCCTGAGCATCATGGTAAAGTTCCGGTTCTCGCGGCAAGTCTTCGTGAAAAGGAGCATGTCTTTATGAACCTCTTCAACAACCCCCTGCTCTACAGCCAGGCCGAGCAGGGATTTTACGTACCTCGAAGCAACTCTCAAATCTGACATTGCTTCAATTCAGTTTAATGTCCTTAACAAATCCCTGAGCCAAATCCTGTTGTGCTGCGTCGCTTGTCAGGTTCTTGCGAATCACTTTTTCAGCCACCTCAAGTGAAAACTTCGCTACCAGAGAACGCACATCACGAAGGGCTGCCTGCTTCTCGGTATTGATCACCGCTTTGGCATCCTCAATGATTTTATCGGCGTTCTTCTTTGCGGCAACCTGCGCCTCATCATGCATTCTGTTGGCTGCGTCGCGTGCCTCACGGAGGATTTTGTCCCGCTCTTCCCTGGCTTCCTTGAACAGTTTTTCGTTGTCAGCCTTCAATGATGCCATTTCTGTCTTCGCCTTCTCAGCCGAATCGAGGGCTGACTGGATGGAAGCCTCGCGTTCATTCAAGGAAGAAATAATCGGTTTCCACGCCAATTTTGACAACAGGAAAAACAGCGCCAAAAAGACGACAACCTGCCAGAAGATAAGGCCAGAGCCCGGTGTAAGTAATTCCATAGTGCTGTATTTTATAGATCATGCGGCATTTTGCCGCGGTTCAGTTCAAAAGAAGGAAACCTGCCCGGCCCATCGCCTTGAGCAAGTTTCCGTTTTGATATGCTTTTGTTTCAATCAACCACCGATGGCGATGGCCGTCTTGTTTGAAATCAGAAAGCAAATCACAAGGGCAAAGAGCGCTGCTACTTCAACAAGGGCTGCGATAATCAACATCGATCCCTGCAGTTTGTTTGCAGCTTCTGGCTGACGAGCCATCGCTTCCATTGCAGAGCCACCGATGCGACCAACACCGATACCAGCGCCAATGGCTGCCAGTCCGGCGCCGATTCCAGCGCCCATGATCGCGTAGCTAACGTCCAATAAAATTGAGAGTACCATAACATTAAGTAATTAAGTGAACCAAAAATCCAGGTTTATCCCGGAATATCTTTAAGCACGGTTACCCGTGCTTCATTTTTCAATGCCCATCCCCATGATGTTCCTCCACCGCCATTCCTATATAAAGCGAAGTAAACAACGTAAACACGTACGCCTGAATCCCCGCCACCAACAACTCGATGAGGCTGATGAACAAAACAAAAATTGAAGAACCAATACCCACTATCCAACTTTCAAAAATAAACGTCAACGACAACAAGCTTAGCAATACAATGTGCCCCGCCGTGATGGCAGCAAACAAACGAATCATCAAAGAGAAGGGCTTTGTAAAAATGCCAATCACCTCAACGGGTAAGATAATGATGCGCAATGGCAGGGGTACGCCGGGTGTCCACAAGATATGTTTCCAATAATTGCCGTTGCCACTGACATTGGTGATGATGAATGTAAACACAGCTAAGGTCATTGTAACGGCAATATTTCCCGTCAAATTCCCAGAACCAGGTAACAACCCCAGAAGGTTTCCGAAGAGGACAAAGAAGAACAAGGTGAGCAGGTAAGGAAGGTAGCGCTGATACTTCGGGCCAATGTTTGGCTTTACAATTTCATCCTTTACAAAAAGTACAATCGGCTCAATGAACGACTGCAGACCACGTGGTGCTTTTCCGCTATTTCTTCGGTATGCTTTGGCAACCGAAATCATGACGATCAAAAGTATGGCCGCATTGATAAAGAGCATCATCACATTCTTCGTGATCGAAAAGTCGAGGACAGCTTTTTCTCCGAGGTAAATCTGGTTGTGGTCCAGCCGATATCCGTTATAGGTCACCCGGTTGTGGTGCTCGTCATAGAAATGATGCGATGAGAACATGTCAAGTCCGCGCTCCGGAGTGTATACAATGACCGGCAGGTAAAGTGTGCCGTAATGACCATCAAAGAAATGCCACACATGGTTGTCCATGACGTGTTCAATGATCACCTCGCTGACACTGGGTTTGGCATGAGTCTCTTCCTCTGCCTCGTGACCAAAAGCAGGCGAAAAACCAGAAAAAAACAGACCTCCAATCAGGGCAAAAAGCGCCAGTTTTGAGGTCGAAAATGAGGTTTTAGGAAGGATCTTCACGGGTCGGATAATCGACCGCAAAACTATTCATTAATAGCCCAAAAAAAAATGTTTAACCTCCTTTTTGACCCAAGTTTGTGGGTTTTTGAGCGTTCACTTTGATGAACAGGACTGTTACTTCGAGGGCAGTAAAAAGGACATAGGCAACGAGGAATAGGACCGCATTCGGGAAGCCATTTTCAGGGTCCATCCAAATAAGCAGGAAAACAAATACGCCGAAGAATAAAATGCGCAGGACGGTGGTCCCCAGGTAAATCATGATGAAGTTTTCCGGTCGTTGGCCAATCTGTCGGGAAACAAGGAAGTACAATCCTATGTGAACGACAGCCAGGAAGACGATAATCTCCGTGGCAAATGACGGTCGCTGATAACCATAAGCAACAAATACCTCGATAATACCAGCAAGCATGAGGGTCAGGATGCTCGTCAACAAGGCAAACCTGACCATTATTCCTCGTTGAGCTTTCTGTTCATTTGATAGAGCATTCCGGCGAGGACGCCAATTGAAAAAAGTAACAGGAAAACAGGGAATTCAATACCGAGGTATTGATCCAGGCGGTAACCAAGATACCCCGCAAGGCCAATCCCTCCGAGCAGTTGAAATGCAAAGCCTCCGAAGCGCAGGTAGCTATTAGACTGCGGCTTCCGACCTGAAGGCGTTGGCCGTTGCTCCATTCTCCGCAGATTTGATATCCTTTACAGCAGCGCCCATTTTACAACTTCCGTTGAATACCGCACCGGGTTCAACCACAAGCTTGCCTGTCGAAATATCACCATGCACTGTCGCTGTGGTCTTGAGGACAAGCATATCAGAAATTTCGACACGGCCCTTTACCGTTCCTTCGATATCAGCATTCTGCGCACTGATATTCCCATCCACATGGCATGAATTACCCAGTGCGATCTTTGATTTTGAACGAATGTTACCGATGATGCGACCTTCTATTCGGATGTTTCCTGCGGTCTCAATGTTTCCTTCAAGCACCGTGCCTTTACCAATCACGTTGCTTGAATTGGTGATCTCATCTGCAGCCTTCTTTTCTTCCTTCGTTGTGAACATTTCAGTACGATTTAAAATGTAACAAATTCTTCCGGGTTAAGTGAATTGCCGTTGTACCACAATTCAAAATGAAGATGGGGTCCGTTCGTCATTTCACCACTGTTGCCAACAATAGAAATGATCTCTCCTGCGTTGACAAAACTACCAACTTTTTTCAATAGTTCCGCATTGTGCTTGTAGATGGAAATCAGGTTGCCGCGGTGCTGAATGGAAATGACATAGCCTGCATCCTGTGTCCAGGACGACATCACGACTGTGCCATCAGCGATGCACTTTACCGGTTCACTTGTCTTGGCAACAATATCAACACCGTAGTGTGCTTTCTTCACGTCATAGTGATCGGAAATAAAACCCGTAATGGGTGTAAAGAAAAACGTCTCACTCAATTCATTGTATTTACTGCTGGTCAATGAGATCAACGACATTTCGGTTTGCTCAAAGTCTTTTCGAAAGAGTGAATCGCTCGCAGCAAGTTTTGCTGTACTCACAGGTTTAATAGGTTTTGTTTGTTCCTTAAGCGCCGTAGGTGCATCAACAAAACTATTGGTCGTATCTCCATTCAAGACACGCTTGAAGTTCTTGATAAACTCATCTTTGTGTTCTTCTTCTATCGCCAGTGAATCAACGCGCTGCCATAGCTGGTATAGCTTCTTGTCCGTTTCCCGTTGCGCATATCGCGGATCAAACCACCGGGCAAGCAAGGTCTGTGAAAGGTATAGGCTACCGGCAAAGATGACCATGAAGGTTATGGACAGAATAACCAACACCTTCGCATAGGTAAATCCAAAGGTGGATTTCTCCTCCAGGTTCTCTTCCTTTCGGATGACCAGTTGATACTTGGTCGTTATGCGCTCCGATATGGTTTTTTTGGGCTTCAATTGTCCTTAAATTGGTCCAAAATTAGATATTCTCATCGATTATAATATTGAAAACCTGTTTTTTACGTTAGTAAATCAAACAATTGGATGAGGCCTTTAGGACGGATCGTATTGGGATTCCTGGTGGTGCTATTTGGCCTGTTCTGGCAATGCTCTCCTAACCAGAATACATTTACCAGCGACATCTATCATAACACAACGGCCCATTACAATGGGTACTTCTATGCGAAAGAAAAGATCGCAGAAATCCAGAACACCATTGCCAAAAGTCTTGACGACGATCCCAACGAAATCCTCCGACTCTTTCCAAAACTTGACACCACACTCGCTTCAAGCTACAAGAAGGACACAGAAGAAGTAATCAAGATGGCCAGCATCTCCATTCAACGGCATCCCAACAGCCGCTGGCTGGACGATGACTATTTGCTGGTTGGACTTGCAAGGCTTTACAGCTGTGACTATCAGAATGCCATTCAGACATTCAAGTATGTAAACACCAAAGGGACAGATCCTGATCTTCGACACAAAGCCATCATTTATCTAACACGAACTTTCATAGAGCAGGGTGATTTTATTCGTGCAGAAGAGGCGTTTCATTTTCTTGAAAAAGAAAAGCTCACCCGCGAGAACGCCAAGGATCTTTATATGGAGAAGGCATACTTCTACCAGCAGCTCAACGACTATGACAACATGGTCAGGAACCTGGCCAATGCAGATACGCTGCTCAAGGCTCGTGATCGAAAAGGCAGAATCTACTTTATCATCGGCCAGGTTTATCAACAGCTTGGCTTCAACTCGGAAGCGTACAGCTATTACAGGAAATGTCTCGCCACCAACCCGGAATACGAGATTGACTTTTATGCTCGACTCAACATGGCTCAGGTTGCCAAGCTTGATAACAAAAAGAACCTGCGCGTCATCAGAAAACAATTTGAGAAACTACTGGCTGACACCAAGAATGAAGAGTTCAAGGACAAGATCTATTACGAGCTGGGAGAATTTGAAAGGAAACAGGGTCACCTTGAAACAGCCATTGAGGAATACAAGCGCTCTGCTCATTCAGGAAAAAACCGCCGGATTCAAGGTAACGCCTTCTTGCAAATAGGTGCATTGTATTTTGATTCTCTTCGAAGGTTTTCCCTCGCAAAAGCATACTATGACAGTGCCATTGGAGCACTGCCCAAGGATATTGCCGGCTATGAGGCCATTAGCAAGCGCCAGAAGGTACTTGGTGAGTTTGTCACCTATACGGAAACCATTCAATTGCAAGACAGTTTGCTGGCTATGGCACTTCTCGATTCATCCGTCGTCAGGAAAATGGTTGACTCGGTATTTGCCAGCCGTGTGCCGAAAGATGATGGCAAGAAGAAAAAGAAGAAGCGTGTCACATCAGATTCCGACTCCCAAAGCAGTTCTTTCTTTCAGACAGAATCCACCAGCACGACAGACTGGTATTTTGGAAACCTTTCTGCTGTGTCAACAGGTCAAAGTGAGTTTGCGAGAATATGGGGTAACATCGCTCTTGAAGATAACTGGAGAAGATCAACCAAGTCGGCCAATGCCTCTACCGGTCCCGCTGTAGCAGCTTCTTCTGATGCACCGGCGGCAGGTGCTGTTGCCGAATCAGGCCCCCCGGCCAATCCAGCTGAAGCAGCATTCAAAGAACTCTATACGTCACTTCCACGGACAGAAGAAGATCGAATGAAGGCGCAGGGCAAAATTGAGGAAGCATATTTCAAGCTTGGTGACCTTTACTACTTTCAACTGGAGGAGAAGGACAATGCAGAGAGTACTTATGAAACCCTTATCACCAGGTTTCCTCAATCGGAGTACAAGCCCGAGGTGTTGTACAAATTATACCTCATCCACAAGGAAAAGAAAGATCCAAAGGCTGACGTGCTGGCCAATCAACTCAAGGTAGAGTTTCCGACATCCACTTTCACCCGAATACTCCTCAATCCGGACTACCTGAAGGAAACCAATGTCGCCCAGGAGAAGCAGAAAATGATCTACCGAAATGCCTATGCCAGCTTTCAGCAAAACAACCTGAGGGGAACCCAGGAACAACTCAAGCAGGCGTTAGCTATCGGCGAGACGCAGTTCACACCGCAACTTGAGTTGCTCCAGATACTCATCACAGGAAAAACCGAAGATGTGACACGCTACCAGTATGAACTCGGAGAATTCATGAAGAAATATCCTGAAAGCAAACTTCATGCTTATGCCGAAAAGCTGTTGGCCAGCTCAAGGGATTTCATTGCAAAAACTGAGAGAGCCAGAGGGATTCGTTTCGTGGCATCTTTCGAGGAACCACACTACTTTGTTGTCGTGCACCGCATTCAAGACAGGGCAAGCAATGACATCTCTCAGGCATTGGCTCGATTGAATGGTCAATTCTTCAAGGCTCAAAAGCTGGAGGCGACCAATCTTATCTTCAATGATGAGTTTGCCATGACTTTTGTTGGCGACCTCCCAGGCAAGGAAGATGCCATCACCTATCTGAAGCAATTTGAAACCCACTTAGCGTCTCAAAAGCCCTTTTCAACGCTAAATTTCCATAACTTTGTCATCACCAAGGATAATTTCAATATCTTCTACCGCAACAAAGCCCTCGATGAGTACCTCAGTTTCTTTGATCGATACTATAAAAAATAGCATCTCGAAACTGCTCAATATCAAACGCCCCTGGTTCGGTAAGGCTGTTCGATACACCTGGATTCTTTTTCTCTGCGCCATGCTCGGACTGCCACTTTATGTTTATACAGTGAGCATCGACCTGTTTGGTTTGTTTGGGGGCATGCCCAGTTTGGCCGAAGTAGAGAATCCAGAAAACGACCTCTCTTCAGAACTCATCTCTGCTGATGGCGTTTCGCTGGGGAGATACTTTCGTTACAACCGAAGCCAGGTACGCTTTGATGAACTCTCACCTGATCTTGTCAATACGCTCGTTCTTTCGGAAGACCACCGATTCTATGCGCATTCAGGCCTTGATTTTCCTGCGTACCTCCGTGTTGCATTCGGCCTGCTCACACTACAACCCTCTGGCGGCGGCAGTACGATCACACAACAGCTGGCAAAAAACCTCTACACCAGAAATCGCGACCGGGGTCTTGACGGTCTTATCGCCAAGCTTGGCCGATATCCCAGAAGGATTGTCCAGAAAACAAAAGAGTGGATCATCGCCGTTGACCTTGAACGCACCTTCACGAAAGAAGAAATAATAGCCCTTTACCTCAATACAGCCGAATTCAGCAGCAATTCCTACGGCATCAAAGTGGCAACAGAAACATACTTCGGCAAATCCCCTGACAGCCTCAACCTTCAGGAATCTGCCCTGCTTGTTGGGATGCTCCAAAATCCAACCTTCTACAATCCTGTTCTTCACCCTGACAATGCCCTGAAGAAGAGAAACGAAGTACTGAACAAGATTTACCGAAGCAAGTATGTGCTTACCGACCGGGAGAAGTACGACTCTATTACCGCCATCGACCTGGGTCTGAAATTCAAAATTCAGAATCAAAATGAAGGATTAGCAACTTACTTCCGTACCGTCATCAGCGCTTATCTCATGCAATTCTGTGCCGAACGAGGTATCGATCTCTGGAACTCAGGCCTGAAAATCTATACCACCATCGACAGCCGCCTTCAGAAGTACGCCGAAGAATCGATGCAGGAACACATGAAGTACCTGCAGGGTGAATTCATCAAACAGTGGGAGGGAAAGAATCCGTGGGTCGATGACGATCGTCAGGAAATCCCCGGCTTCCTAAGGCTTCGCATCAAGCAATCTGATGCTTACAAGAACCTTGTTGCGCGTTATGGCGAGAAGTCTGATTCGGTAAGGATTATGCTGAACCTGAAGAAACCGATGACCATTTTTTCCTGGAATGGTGAGCGTGACACTATTTTCAGTTCGATGGACAGCCTGGCATATTACAAGCGATTTCTTCAATCGGGCTTGATGTCTATGGATCCTACCACCGGGCATATCAAGGCATGGGTAGGTGGATTCAACTACAAGTATTTCAAGTATGACCATGTGAAACAGGGTACACGTCAACCGGGGTCAACTTTCAAACCATTTGTCTACGGGCTCGCCATGGAATCAGGGTATTCTCCTTGTTATGTGTTGGAAGACATTTCTCCGAGCTTTCAGGTATCGGGTACCGTCTGGTATCCACCCAATTTTGATGGCACCCGTGGCAGTGGAGAAAAGATGACCATTCGCCAGGCGATGGCCAGATCGGTCAATTCCATTACAGCACAAATGATGAAAGCCCTGGGTGAAGAGAATGTTGTAGAGTACGCTCATCGGGTTGGTATTGAAAGCAAACTGGATGCTGTTCCTTCACTCTGCCTGGGCGTAAGTGATGTCTCGTTGTATGAGATGGTCGGTGCCTACAGCACTTTCGTTAACAATGGCATTCACACCCGTCCATTTTACATCACCAGGATTGAAGACAAAAATGGCAACGTGATTGAGAATTTTGTTCCCAAGACCAGACAAGCCATCAACGACCAAACGGCCTACAAGATGATTTACATGCTCATGGGGGCTACAGAGGAATCCGGCGGAACTTCACAGGGGCTCAGCAGGGAACTGAAGATCGACAACGAAATTGGAGGAAAGACCGGCACAACCAATAATGCCTCTGATGGTTGGTATGTTGGCGTTACTCACGATCTCGTTACAGGTGTTTGGGTTGGTGGTGATGAACGTGCAATCCACTTCCCATCCTGGGTTTTTGGTCAAGGAACAAGAACGGCAAGGCCCATCTGGGATAAATTCATGACGAAGGCGTATCAGGACACAGCCACCCACATTAAAAAGGGTAAGTTCAGGATTCCTAAATCAGGGCTGGATATTTCCCTGGATTGTGCCAAACTCACTCATCCTGATTCTGTCAAAATCGACGAAACACCCTGGGACATTAACCATTGAGCCAAATGGCTGATGCACTTAAAGCCAGGGTTGCATCCCTGCCCGATGCCCCGGGCATATACCGGTTCTATAACAAGGAGAATATTCTCATCTATGTTGGGAAGGCCAAAAGCCTGAAAAAACGAGTCTCCAGTTATTTCACCAAACAGGCTACCTACCATCGTAAAACTGAAAAACTCGTTTCAGAGATCCATCACATTGAATCAACCCTGGCAAACACTGAGTTTGATGCATTGTTGATGGAAAACAATTTCATCAAACAAAATCAGCCGAAGTACAACATTTTATTGAAAGACGATAAGACGTTTCCTTATCTCTGTATCCTCAAGGAGCCTTTTCCGCGGATCATCTACACCAGAAAATATCTTCCTAACCAGGGAGAGTACTTCGGGCCATACAGCAGCGTAGTCTCTATGAAAAGCGTCCTCGAGCTGGCGCGGAAACTATATTCCATCAGAACGTGCAACCTGCTACTCTCTCCGTCCAATATCAGCAAGAGCAAATTCAAAGTCTGCCTTGAATACCATCTTGGTAACTGCAAGGGACCCTGTGAAGGTAAGCAAGACGAGGCCTCCTATCTGGAAGAAATAGCCCAAGCCAGAAACATCCTCAAGGGCAACCTCAGTATTGTAGAGAAGTACTTTCAGGACAATATGCGCAAGCATGCCGAGTCCCTCGAGTATGAGCGGGCAGCCCACTTCAAACATAAGCTGGAACTGCTCGAGAAGTTTCAGGCTAAGTCAACAGTAGTAAACAGGAGGCTCACTGATATTGATGTCATCACCATTCTTAGTACAGGTGAAGACGCTTTCATCAATTTCATGCAGGTCAAAGAGGGCGCTGTCATCTATTCAAGGAATCTTGAAGTCAAGAAAAAGCTTGACGAACCTGATGAGGACATTCTGGCGCTGGCTCTGCATCAGATCCGGGCGGATATCCGGAGCCTTAACCCGGTCGTCTTTAGCAACGTTCAACCATCGGTCACAGACACTGCCTTTGAAACGATCATACCTCAAATAGGAGACAAAAAACAACTTGTTGATCTCTCTCTCAAGAACACCATGCACCTCAAAATCAAGAAGGAATTGGCTCGTGAGGAGAATAAGTCAAGGAACATCCAGGCCATAGAAGCCCTGCAAAAAGACCTGCAGCTAAAAGAGCTACCCAAGGCTATCGAATGCTTTGATAATTCCAATCTCCAGGGAACCAACCCAGTGGCCTCCATGGTTCGATTTGTAGATGGCAAGCCTGATAAGAAAGGATACCGGCATTTCAACATCAAGACCGTTGTAGGCGCTGACGATTTCGCGTCCATGAAAGAGATTGTCGGGAGGAGGTACCAGCGACTGATGGAAGAAGGATCAGCCTTCCCTGACCTCATCATTGTTGACGGTGGTAAGGGGCAATTGAAAAGCGCTGTTGATGCCCTCAATCACCTTGGGTTATATGGGAAGATCCCCATCATTGGGATCGCCAAGAAACTGGAAGAAATCTACTATCCTGAAGATCCGGTGCCCCTTCACGTTCACAAGAAATCCATGGGGTTGCTGCTTATCCAGCAGATCAGGGATGAAGCTCACCGCTTTGCCATCACCTTTCACCGACACAAGAGAAGCAAGCAAACCATCGCCACTCAGTTGGAAGATATTCCCGGTATTGGCAGAAAGGTCGCCAATGACCTTCTGGCAAAGTTCAAATCGTTGAAGAAAGTATTGGAGGCTACTGAGGAGGACTTAATAACCGTTGTGGGTCCCGCAAAGGCACGACATATTCTTGCCTGGAAACAAAAAAGGGAGAGCTAAGCTCTCCCTTTCTCTCCTTCTGGAATCAATTAATATTCCCAGAGGTTGTGTTCCTTTTCCATCATCTTCATTTCTTCCCATTCCATTGCCCAAACCGCTTCCTTGTAGGGGCGCTGATTGGCTGAGTATGTATCGGCGATGCGATCGTTATCTGGATTTTCTACCATATCAATCACACCGTGGAACAATCGAAGAAGGAATGCATCAGCATAGTTCTTGTTCTCCGCTGTGTTATAGCGATTGAACCAAATGGCATCCTTGGTGTGATTTCTAAACATCTTCTCAAGATCCTTGTACTTAAACCAGCCAAGCGACTTGAATGTACCGGTATTCTGGTCGAATGCAGCAAACTCCATCGCCAGCATATCATAATACAAACGTGACCTTCTCTTGTCGAAAATCACATCTTCCTGAAGTGTCAAGCGGAAAATTTCGTTGGGTTCATAGCGAACGGCTTGTCCGCGGGTAGTCACCTGCCAGTCATCGGTGGATGTAGCAGGGTTCTTACCTTTGCTGTTGACAGCTGCTTCATAGTTCTTACCGTTAAACTGAACGGCATCACCCTGATAATAATCAGTGCCAGGCTGCCATGCAGGGAATGTTTCGCCGGCTTGTGTTACCATCAAGCCATTGAATTCTTCCTTGGAAATTTTCTCAGTGAGCGAATCGCGCTTGTAGATGTCCGCAATCTCTCCTGAATTGACAGCCTTTAGCAGCAGCTTGGTGATTTCATTTCCACGGGAGAAGAAACCCTTGTTCTGCTTTTCCCTGAGGTCTATGACCCTCCAAACCCTCACCTTATACAGTTGCTCATACTTTGGAATCACGAGAAGTGAATTAGGATTAACCTGTCCCTCCTCCTCCTGAGCAAAAGCAGTGATGCTGATTAAAGCTAAAGCCAACCCGACGATGAAATTCCTCCTGAACATACTTCGCTGTTTATTGAATAGGGATTGTGATAATTCCTGATACCACCGTTGTAGGTTCTTGTTCTCCTGTAAAGGTGTTACGTGTTACGTTTTTGATGTCGATGATGATACGGTCGCCGGGACGGAACTGTGATTTCCACTTGTTCAGATCAAGGCTTTCCGATGTTGCGTTGAACTGGTCAACACGGGCAGTACCACGTGCAAGCACAACCTCCATGGTTCTGATCCGGTAAACGGCATCCTTGGGAACCTCCGCTTTGAAGTTATCCTCAGCATCAGCGTTAATACGCAATCCACTCAGGCCAGCTCCACGAACACCATTCTTGAGGTCAATTTCTTTTCCATCGTTGCCTCTCGCTACGTAGCGTGGCTTTGGAATGGGCTTCACATCAAAGTTCTCCGTTCCGATGACAGCGCCTCCGTTGGATACGGTTACTGCCACCTTACGTTCCTTTGGAATGATGGTCACCTTGCCAGGCTTATCACCTTTTTCAATGGTGGCACCTTTCGCCGAAAAGCTTGGGTTGTAAGAGGCTCCCAGAGCAGGAACTTCAATGTTCACGAAATTTCCGCAGTTCATGTACAAGCTAGGTGCGTTACCATTCGTAATCCGAATGGTTGGACGAATCACGCTGTACTCAATTTTTCTTATCAAAGGTTCCTTGCCTGCGCCCGGTCTGATTTCTGCAGTAAATGACTGTTTTGAAATGCCATTTGCATCATACGTGCTTCCGGTTGCCGCAAATTCAACCTTTGCCATTTTGATGTTGGTCTGAGGATCAGTGGTTACTGTCAGCGGAGCGCCGTTCCTGAACATCTCAGGTGTAACTCCTGAAGCCGCACCAGCCATAAACAACTGGCCTTCGTATTTGGCACCTGCCGCAACGACTGAAGGTCCGATAACCATGGGTACAACCTTGTCAAACTTGATGTTCACCGCATCGGCAACCTGAGCCAATGAGTCGAGCGCGATGGTCTCATACTCCAGGATTTCAGTCTGCATCTGGGTGATGCCTGTAATCGCCGCCATGGTTGGCGTACCTTCAAATGAGAATTCGATGAAAGATTTCTCTGCGTGTTCAACCTCACCCTTCTCGTTTTTCAATTCTTCAAAGTCAACAGCGCGCTTATTGAGTTTAGGAAAAGTCATTCCTGACAATTCCTGAATACGGGTATGGAACGTCACCAGGATCTTTTCGTAATCAGGCGCCAGGGTTGACTTGTCGTTGAGCATTTTCTCCTCAGAGATGTTGGTGTTACCAACCAGTTCATCACCAACCATAGGTTTGCCGGCGTGATCTTGTCCAAGCACAACCTTGATTGAATCCAATACACGAAGGCTTGACTCTGACAACTTGCGAATTTCTTCTGCACGCTGTTTGGCGTCAATTACCTTGGCGTCCTGGCTGGTAGAACTCCTGATGGCCTCAAATTTCTTGAGGTTGATTTCACCGCTCTCGCGCTTCAATTCTTCCAGGGTTGTATTCATGATAGCGAATTTCTCAAGCACCGCACTGCTGACGTTGAGCGCCAACAACGCAGTGAGCACGAGATACATCATGCCTATCATTTTTTGCCTCGGGGTTTCCTTGCCACCTCCTGCCATAGTCTTTTCTGTTTATTTTATAATAACCCTTAAACCCACCGAATTATTTTGGAGACGAGCCTTTCATTGCTGTCAGCATGCTTCCGTAAACATTGTTGAGGGAAGTCAGGTTGTCAGTCAGTTTGCCAAGCTCAGACGTAAACTTGCTGGTGTTTGTGCCAACAGAAGTGAGGCCTTGCATTGCGCCCGTCAGTGATTCGTAGAACTTATTCATGTTCTTCACATGAGAATCAGCGTCCTTCAATTCCATTTCATAAATGGTGTTGAGTGCAGCAAGGTTCTTAGTTACTTTTTGAACCTGTGAGTGATACTCACCTGTATCTTTTGATGCATCAGCCATTGCTGATACCGCCTTCATGGCTGTTCCGTAAGACTTGTTCATCTCAGACAATGAAGCTGAGGCAGCCTGTACATTCTTTGCATATTCATTCGTTGCTACAGCCGCATTGGAAAGGCTTCCCATTTGCGTTGTAGATGTCGCCAGGTTCGTCAACCCTTTGCCGAGGTTATCAAGGAGGTTTTGATCAACCTTGGCTGTTTTCAGCATCTCATCAATCTTCAGCAATGGAGAATCTCCAGTTGGGCGGTTGCTGATGCGTGTGGCGGTTTGAGTTGCAGGGCCTTCAAAGTCCTCTGCCAATTCCGGATAAACCTTAGACCAATCGATCTCTGCATGCTTCGGTTCAAATGCACTAAAGAAGAAAATCCCGGCTTCAACGGAAAGTCCAATCATCAACATCAGGTTTGCACCGGGTAAGTGCAAAATTTTGAAGAGTGCTCCGATGATAACCACTGCTGCTCCAATTCCATAAATCTTGGGCATAATGGTTTCATAGAACAATTGCATGAATCCGCCTTTTTTCTTAGCCATGATATTTAGAGTTTAAGGTTTAAGGTTCTTGATTGTGAGATTGCTTTTTTTAAAGATAGTAGGAGTTTTCCATTATTAAAATTCACGTCCTGATGACCGACCCAGGTGGGTCATGGCGCAGCGGAAGCCAATGTAGGCACGGGATGAATCCTTGAATTCATAGGTGCGGGTACCTGTCTCGAGGTAGTAAGCCACATCTTTCCATGAGCCACCCCTGACAACTTTCTTAGGTGGCACTTTAGCATTGAATTTCTTGTTCTCTGGATCCGTACGAGGGTCTATATATTGAGGGTTAAGGTCCCAAACAGTAGGTACTGAAGCGGGATTGAAGTCATCAAGGCACCACTCAGAAACGTTGCCTGAAGTATCAAACAGTCCATAATCATTAGGGAAGTAGGACTGAATCGGAGAAGTGTATGCAAATCCGTCATCGTAGAAGTTTCCGCGGCCGGGCTTGAAGTTAGCCAGCATACAACCCTTTGAATTTCTGATATATGGATTACCCCAAGGGTATTTCGCCATGTCGCGACCTCCGCGAGCAGAATATTCCCACTCTGCTTCAGAAGGGAGCCTGAACTCAGGCATAGGAAACTCGCCAACCGTCTTACGGAAATCATTCAGGTATGCCGTTCTCCATTTTCCAAAGAAGACAGCTGCATCCCAGTTGATCCCTACCACCGGGTAGATATCATAGCCTGGATGCCAGTAATAATAATCCTGGATAGGGTCACCCATGTGGTGAGAGAAATCACGAACCCACACCGTGGTATCGGGGTAGTATTTCTGCTTGAACTCTTCGGCACTTACTGCGGCAAATCCTTCAATGGTTCCGTTGTCAACCAGGAAAAAGTTGGTGAACTGACGATACTCATTATTGGTAATCTCGGTGTCATCCATAAAGAATGGACCGATGGTCACCTGTTTATTGAAGTTGATCTGTGTAGAAGCGGGATCTTCATCAGCCTGGCCCATGTGAAACGTTCCTGCGGGAATTGGAACCATGCCATAAGGGATGGTCATCACCCAACCTTCGCGGTTAGGAACGCCAACAAGTTCGCCCTGGTCGCCCCCACCCTTCTTTCCACCGAGGCCCAGCAACCCGCATCCCGCCAATGAAAGCGAAAGTGCAGCCAACGAGAGATAGCCAAGACTTCTTGATTTTACCTGTAGATCCATAGTCGAGTAATTAAGTCCACGTTTTACTGGTTTCAGTCCAACGAATGGACCATAAATTTATTTCATTAGCCTGTTTTGCCAAAAATAAGAGTTCCCAAATTCCGCAAAATCTTCAAAAAACCCAAAAATGTTTGGATTTAGTAGCGAAAACGGGGGGTTCTGATGACCTTTTTGCGGCTGGTGCTTACGGGCAGGCTGTAGGAAAGCATGAATTCATGCGAGGTTGCCTCTTTTGCGTCCTGGTCGTTGACAACGTAGTCAAGTGAGTAGCCAACCTTCAGGGACTTGTCATCCAGGAAACTATACCCAAGAAGCAGGCTGAGGGCGTCAGATTGGCGGAAAGACAGCCCTCCCCACATGGTGTTTTTCAGGTACATCAAGGCCCCGACATCGAAGGAGGTTTTCACAAAATCTGTCTTCACCAGAGTGACAAACTGGAACCGTACATCGAAGTTCATGTCATAGAAATAGGAGCCGGTCACATACATGTGCCTCTTCAGTTGATTGTTCTGCGTCAGGCCAAAGTCATACGATGGTTGTGTGAGGTGGTTCATGCCAATGCCGACATAATAGTTTTCTTTCCTAAGGGCCACGCCGACGGCCAGATCGGGTCGCATTTGTGATTCCTTACCCTTCTTGGCAAGCAGTGGATCGTTGGGGTCGATGGCCCTGAATTTTTCAAAGTCTACTGTTTGACTGATAAAGCCGGCGCGAAGGCCAAAGCTGAGTCTTGCATTCTTGACGTTGAGGTAGTAGGCATACGATCCTTGAAACTCCATATTCCTGACAGCTCCCAGGTTGTCATTGACAAAGTAAGCGCCAACGCCGCCGCGCAACATGGCCACGGGTGTATGCCCACTGACGATTTGAGTCGTCGGAGCACCACCATCATCATATGTTGGTGAGTAGCCAAGCCACTGCGTTCTGTGAATAGCCATGACCTTGGTCACACCGTCGGTGCCGGCGAAGGCAGGGTTGTAGTAGAAATTATTGAACATGAACTGTGTAAACTGGGGATCCTGCTGAGCCCAGCCTTCAAGAGCAAGAAACATCAGTAGAGCAACGGTTGCCTTTTTCACGGACGGTTCATGAAGAGGTCAAATATAAATCAAAAAACACCCCACCTGTGAAGGGAGATGCAGGGATATAACGAAAGAACAGGAAATTGTTATTTAGGCTGGTTCGCCTTCCTGATATAAAGTTCCAGTGCTCCCGTCATTGACGGGGCATTTGGCAGCGGCGCCTCTATGTCGAGCACCAGTCCTGCTTCGCGCACGGCTCGCGCTGTTGCCGGGCCAAAGGCTGCGATGCGGGTATGGTTCTGCTTGAAATCCGGAAAGTTGGTAAACAAGGAGTGAATGCCTGATGGACTAAAGAATGCCAGCACATCGTAGAACACCTCTTTCAAATCCGACAGGTTGGCTGCCACGGTGTGATGTGTGATGGCTTCACAAAAATGATAGCCGTTATCCTTGAAAAAATCAGGAATGTCATTCTTTCTGATATCCGAACAAGGGAACAAGAACTTTTCATTCTTGTGTTTCTTGATGATTTCCAAAAGATCCTGTGTGTCTTTTAATCCAGTAAAAATTTTTCTCTTCCGAATGACGATGTACTTCTGCAGATAGTTGGATGTCTGTTCCGAAATACAGAAATATTTCATCTCCGGAGGCATATCGATTTTCAATTCACGGCAGAGTGTGAAGAAATGGTCGACGGCATTGCGGCTGGTGAAAATGACGGCTGAGTGATTGAGGATTTCAACCTTTTGTTTCCTGAATTCCTTGACCGGCACCGGCTCCACCTGGATAAACGGCCTGAAGTCCACCTTCACGGCATACTTGTCAGCTATCTTGAAGTAAGGTGAACTAGGAT
Organism: Cyclobacteriaceae bacterium; assembly: GCA_016787625.1. Classification (GTDB taxonomy): domain Bacteria; phylum Bacteroidota; class Bacteroidia; order Cytophagales; family Cyclobacteriaceae; genus ELB16-189. The sequence goes on along the minus strand of JAEUUD010000002.1, from coordinate 15,955 downwards.
CGGTGGGGGATTCCTGGGTGACGAGGATGCTTTTTACTTTTCTCATCCTGTCCAGAGCAAGCGTATCAGTCATAGCAGCACAAGTCGTGTTCGCAAGTCAAAAGAAAATCTTGATGATGATCACCAGCGGAATAAATTCCGAAACGCAAAGGTAGGAAAATAAATGAAAAAAGGAGAAGCGGGCTTTTCCAAGGAGTTTAAACAGGACCACCAACGATCCGATGCTCAGCAGCACAAGTCCAAGGACGATCAATCGCTCATAAAACACAGCCGCGTCTACCCTTATGGTAAAGAACAGGAGGCTTAGCACAGCCATGGTCACGGCCGTAAACAAGACAAAACGAAGGAAGTTGAAGAATTGAAAACTGATTGTTTCCCTAAAGTTAAATAATGCCGAAAACAAGGTTACGATCAGGAGCTTCGATGCAAGTAAGGTTAAAATAAAGACTGACAATTTTCCCCAAACTTCAAATGCGGAGGCCATGGAGTTTATTCTGATCGAACTTGCGGCCCGGAAGAAAGGTCCCGATGAATAGAAGATCGCCGACAATAAGAATCCTGTCAGCAAAGCACAGAACAAATAAAAAAGCAGATTGGCACTGGAAGTAATTCGCGATGCCAATTGTGTCTCGTTCCGTTCTGACGCAGAAAATATCTTTGAGAACGAAAAGTAATCGACCGTCAATTGAGGATTGGTCCGATACAGGAGGAGGAAAAAAAGCAAAAGAAAAACAGCTACAATGATTCCATAGTCCCGGAAGAATGTCGGTGGGCGCAGTGAAGCCACCACTTGATGGCCAGGTCTTGTATCGCCCAGCAAAACCAACTGAGTGATCACATCCTTCATGCCTTCCTTGACATGAACCCCAACAAGTACAGGGCTCCCCATGTCGGTCTGCAGACTGTCCATGGAAAAGTAAGCCGCTTCCTTACCCGAATAGATCAGGTTGCCATTGACAAAGAGTTGCCATTTATCTGGTGCCCTGACATAAAGGTGGTGGCCTCCGAGTCGTGATGTCGGCAATGTGAAATAAATAGTGCTTGCAACAACCCCGTCACTGTATGGTTGATAAGATTCGTTGACGTAAACTTGCCATTCCGATTTTATCTCCTTGACCACAACTGGTGTGATGGCAGGCAGTTGGCTGGCAAGCAGAAATAACAACGGGACCATACAGCAAAAATATTGCAACCCGTTCGATTCAGGAAGAAAGTATTTGCAAATTCACTCATGGCCGGTGTCTATATACATATTCCCTACTGCAGACAGGCATGTCATTATTGTGATTTTCACTTTTCCACCAATCTGCAGGACCAGGAGTTGATGATCAAATGCCTGTCACAGGAAATCTCGATCAGGAAAGATTTTCTTAAAGAACCAGTAGAGACCATCTACTTCGGCGGCGGGACACCCTCACTGCTTTCAGTGAAATCACTGGACTTGCTGATAAAAACCCTGCGGACTTCTTTCATCGTCACCAACGATGCGGAGATTACCCTGGAAGCTAACCCCGACGACCTTTCGAAGAGCAAGCTTGAACAGTTGATCATGGCCGGTATCAACAGGCTTAGCATCGGCATTCAATCGTTCGACAACACGATCCTTTCCTATCTGAACCGATCACATGATGCTGAATCGGCTCTGGTGGCCTTGACTGATGCCAGACAAGTTGGATTCAGCAACATCAGTCTTGATTTGATTTACGCCATCCCCGATTTATCCATGGACATGTGGCGTAAGACCATTAACACAGCGCTGGAATTCAAACCAGAACACATCTCCACATACGGCCTTACCATCGAAGACAAAACACCTTTTGGGACATGGCTGAAGAAAGGTCAGTTGAAACTTATGGACGAAGAGTCTGCTGCCCGTCAATTTGAAACCTTGGGAGAAATGATGCTGGCAGCAGGATACGATCAGTATGAGATCTCCAATTTCAGTCTTCCGGGAATGCACTCACGACATAACAGCAGCTATTGGACACAAACACCTTACCTGGGTGTGGGTCCAGGCGCTCATTCCTATGATGGTGCCAGCAGGTTCTCCAATGTGCGTAGCAATCCGCGATATACGCAATCCATCATGGATGGGAAGCCTGACATGGAAGCAGAATTGCTCCATTCAAAAGAGAAGATCAATGAGTTCATTCTTACGACCCTTCGAACCAAATGGGGTTGCAATCTGGAGGTGTTGAAAACACAACTGGGAGATGACCTGATGGCTCGTCGTCAGGCGTACATCACGCAGCAGCAGCTAGCCGGCCTTATCCTTGTTGAGCACAATGTTATACGATTGACTTCAAGGGGAAAGTTATTGGCTGACAAGATTACCGAAGATCTTATGGTGGATGATTCTGACTGATCAGGTTGTCCCGGCAGACAATTTTGCGATCTTTATGACATGACCACAGAAGAGAAGCGCGTGTACTTATTGCTAAAGGCCGTCATCTTTCACTATCACGGCCTTGACCATGCGGAACGTACCGATCTTGAAGGCGCCACCACATGGCTTAACGCCGAAGAGGAACTAAAGTGGGCGATGGAGTTTATCGAAAAGGACCAGGTGACATCCTTTGACCGGGCGCGGGCATTTCTCAATGATATCATTCGCGACTACACACGGGAAAAAAGGGTTGAACTGATCAACATGGTTTGGGAATCAAACAACATCAAGGGTTATGTCACCGAAATGGAGGCGACAGCAATGATCAGGTTGGCGAAAGATTGGAATGTGGAGAAAGATCTGGTGGACCTGGTGCTGAAATAGACGATTACAAGCTCATCATATCCTTGAACTTCGCCGCTTGACGGCGGCTCACTTCTACCTTGTCACCACCGCGGAGTTTAACCATCAACCCGCCATTGAACCAGGGCTCAATGCCTTCTACCCAACTGAGGTTAATGATGTGTTTTCTGCTCGCCCGGAAGAAAGATCGCTCATCGAGTTTCTCGTCAAGGGCATTCAATGACTTGTGAATCATGGGCCGATTGGTATCAAAATACACTTTGATATAGTTACCATCGGATTCAAAGAGCCGGATGTTGGCCAGGCTTACAAACCAGCACCGCTCACCATCTTTAACAAAAACCTGATCTTCGAGCCCCAGTTTTTGATCCCGGCCACGGCCAGATCGGACTCTTTCTTTTTCCTGAATTTTATGCACTGCCTCTGCCAGGCGCTCGGCGGTGATGGGTTTCAGCAAATAGTCCAGCGCGCTGATTTCAAAAGCCTTGAGTGCAAACTCGTCATAGGCCGTAGTGAAGACCACGAGAGGAACCGTATCAAGGGATTCGAGCAGCTGAAACCCGGTGCGGCCCGGCATCTGAATATCCAGAAACAGAATGTCAGGGTTGAGCTCGGTGATCATTTGCTCGGCTTCATCCGCGTTTTGCGCTTCCCCAGCAATCTCTATCGAAGGATGTTCTTCCAGTAACTTGATCAGTTCCTTCCGGGCAAGGCGTTCATCATCAATGATCAGTGCTTTCATAAAAAGGCGTTCAACGCAGGTGAGGTATCTCTATTTCTGTGAGGACAAAAGTATCGCTTTCGGGCAAAATGCGAAATGAGGCCTGGTCACCATAGATCAGCTTGAGGCGCTGGCGGGTGTTTTCCAATCCCAAGCCGCCCGTAGGACTTGTCGCTCCATTGACATAATGTCCGCTGTTGCGAACCTGAATCCTGAGCCGGTCATTGTTCACCGTCGCCTTCATGTGAATGGAGCCGCCTGCTGTTAGTTTGGCAATCCCATGTTTAATACCGTTTTCAACCAGGGTCTGTATCATTAACGGCGGCACCAGAAAGTCCCTCGAATCAGGATCGATCTCAAAGTCAGTTGTTAGACGTTCCTCAAACCGGATGCTCTCCAGGCCGAGATAGTCCTTAACAATTTTCAGCTCGTCTTCAAACTTCGTCAGACCACGCTTCCCTGTGTTCAGTGAGTTGCGCAGAATGCTTGCCAACTGATTGATGGCCTCTTTGGATTTATCCGGGTTTTCATCCACCAGCGCTCGAATACTGTTCAAGGCATTGAAAATGAAATGTGGATTGAGCTGTGATTTCAGGTTATTGAGTTCGATTTCACGAACAGACGCTTCAAGTTTCAGTGAAGTATTGTAGCGCTCGAAATAGTTGTAAACAAAGTACAAGACAGACCAAAGAAAGAAAATGAGCGCAAAGACGGTTGTCAAGCCAAGAATATTGGACGGATTGAATGCCACTTGGGCGTTGTACATACCAAGCGGCAGAGCGATCGGGAGTCGCATGAAGTACAGCAGTAATCCAAGGAGAAAGACACTGACGATGATGCGCGGAATGAGCACGGGTAATCCGGCTCCCAGCCATCTCCACTTATTGATCAGGCCGCGAAAAAGGTGTGTCAGGAAAAGACAAAACAGGGCCTCGTAAGTCAAAAAGATCACGCGTTGTGAACTCACACCGGGGCTATCCGATGCGATAACGCTGAAAGCAATCTGAATAAAGGCGTAGAGAGCCCAGCCTCCGATTTGTAACGTCCAGTAAAGTCGTGTTTTGTTGACCATCTGCAAGGCAAAGGTATGGCATTATCCGTATCTGGTTGTTCGTCAGAGGAGCCTTATCCGACAGATCGAAGTTCTTCGGCCAGGAATCTCCCCGTATGACTCGCCTTGTTCTTCGACACTTCTTCGGGTGTTCCTTTTGCAACGATGCGGCCCCCTTTTTGCCCACCCTCTGGCCCAAGGTCAATGACAAAATCAGCAGACTTGATCACATCCATGTTGTGCTCAATGACCAGCACGGTATTGCCCTTGTCGGCGAGCTTCTGAAGGACGTCAAGCAAGTGGGCGATATCCTGAAAATGAAGTCCTGTTGTGGGCTCATCAAGAATGTACAATGTTTTACCTGTGTCCCTCTTGGAAAGTTCAGTTGCCAACTTCACGCGTTGTGCCTCGCCTCCGGACAAAGTTGTTGCATGCTGACCAAGTGAAATGTATCCTAAACCTACATCATTTAGTGTTTCAATTTTTCGAAGGATTCTTGGTTGATGTTCAAAGAATGAGACAGCTTCCTCCACGGTCATATCGAGGACATCCGAGATGGATTTACCCTTGAACCGAACCTCAAGGGTCTCCCGGTTGTATCGCTTGCCCTTACATGTTTCGCAGTTGACGTACACATCGGGAAGAAACTCCATCTCGATGAGCCGAAGGCCAGCGCCTTCACATGTTTCGCAGCGTCCGCCTTTCACATTGAAAGAGAACCTTCCGGGTTTGTACCCACGAATCTTTGCCTCTGGCATTTGAGCAAACAGATCGCGGATATCGGTAAACACCGCGGTATACGTTGCCGGGTTTGACCGGGGGGTTCTTCCAATGGGGGATTGATCAACTTCAATAACCTTGTCAATGAACTCCAGACCCTTCACTCCTTTGTGGGCAAGGGGTTCCATTCTTGATTTGAACAGATGTTTGTTCAGGATTGGAAAAAGGGTTTCATGAATCAGTGTGGACTTTCCGCTTCCAGACACGCCAGTGATGGCAACAAAAACACCAAGTGGAATGGTCAGGTCAACCTCCTTCAGGTTGTTGCCAGAAGCCTTCAATACAGAAAGGGATTGCCCGCTCCCGGTTCGTTTTGTTTTTCGATAAGGTATGTTAAGTGTTCCATTCAGATACTTTGAGGTAATGCTGTTGTTCTTTAGGAATTCTGCAGGAGGTCCAATAGCCACGACTTTTCCGCCATGTCTTCCAGCGCCCGGTCCGATATCAACAATAAAATCTGAGTCCAGCATCATCTCCTTGTCGTGCTCAACAACAATGACCGAATTACCAAGATCACGAAGGTCCTTGAGTGCCTTGATCAGTTTTACATTGTCGCGGGCATGCAGCCCGATACTCGGCTCATCAAGTATATAAAGGACACCGACAAGCTGGGTTCCGATCTGTGTAGCCAGACGAATCCGTTGCGCCTCTCCTCCACTAAGCGTACGCAGAGGTCTATTCAGATCGAGGTAATCAAGACCAACATCAACAAGAAAGCCAATGCGCTTGCGAATCTCCTTCAGCACTTCGACGGCAATGGTCCGCTGCTTGTCTGTAAGCCTGTCCTCGAGTTTTTCAAACCACTTCTGCAACTCCATAATATCCAGCACGGCGAGTTCAGCAATGTTTTTGCCATCAATCCTGAAATGCAGCGACTCTTTTTTGAGCCGTGCCCCCTGACAATCCGGGCATACACGCGTCGTAAGAAAATCCTCCATCCATCGCTTGGCGCCTTCCGATGAATCTTCGCGCATTTTCTCCAGGAAGCTGATGATTCCTTCAAACTTGGTGTTCCAGTCGGTGCCCGGGTACTTCACGGATGGCACGGCCACCGGCACGTCGTCTCCATGGAGCAGAATCTTAATGACCTCTCTGGGAATGTCCTTGATTGGGGTTGAGAGTGACAGTTTGTATCGCTTAAGAATGGCCTCTACCTTTTTGAAAATCCAGATGTCACGGTATTCGCCCAGCGGGAGTATTCCGCCGCGCATGATGCTCAGTTTCTTGTCAGGAATCACGGAATCCTCCGTGATCTCCTCTATGACGCCGAGCCCATTGCACACCGGGCATGCACCGTAGGGACTGTTGAAAGAAAATAAGTTGGGAGCGGGCTCATCATACGACAACCCCGTGGTGGGGTCCATCAGGAATTTTGAAAAATGGTGAATGGTGTCGTCTTCCTCCATGAGCATCATGACACCCTTGCCTTCCTTTAACGAGCGAGCCACTGATTGCCCGATCCGATACCTGTCCTTTTGGTCCGCTACAATTCGGTCGATGACAATTTCAATGTCATGAATTTTGTAACGGTCGAGCTGCATCTTGGCGGTAATGTCCAGTATCTCTCCGTCAACACGCACTTTGGTGAATCCACTTTTTCGAATCTGGACAAATAGCTCTCTGTAATGTCCCTTGCGCCCGCGAACCGACGGCGCCAGCAGCGTCAATTTCTTCTTATTGAAATGTTGAAAGATGCCTTCGAGAATTTGTTCTTCCGATTGCCTGATCATCTTCTTACCACTGAGGTAAGAATATGCATCTCCGGCCCGCGCAAACAAAAGCCGCATGAAGTCATAAATCTCCGTGACCGTTCCAACGGTTGACCGGGGATTTCGTGAGGTGGTCTTTTGCTCTATGGATATCACCGGGCTAAGGCCATTGATCTTGTCGACATCGGGTCGCTCCAGGTTACCGATAAAGCTGCGTGCATAGGCAGAGAAGCTTTCCATATATCGCCGCTGACCCTCCGCATATATGGTGTCAAAAGCGAGGGAGGACTTACCGCTGCCGCTGATTCCGGTAACAACAACAAGGTTGTTTCTTGGAAGTGCAATACTAATGTCCTTCAGGTTGTGTTCCCTGGCGCCGATGACTTCGATGCTCTCAAATCCTGTTGGATCAGAGAAAGGTGTCGGTTTACGCGATGGCTTCATGGAGATGTCCGGCAACTGTCAACGGAGCCGGTTAGCGGTGTGCATATTTATAAAAGGAAGTCGTTATCCGGTCTTGACAAGGAAGCGCTCAAGGTCTTTCAGGTTGAGAATACCCTCGTAGTACGTTTTACCAAAAATAACGGCGAAGAGACCCATATCGTTCAACCGTTGGATGTCATCAACACCCCTGATGCCGCCACTGGCCAGCACCTTGAGGTCTGGAAATGCGGTAAGCACCTCCTTATAAAAGGCAAAGTCCGGACCTTCCAGTACGCCGTCACGGGAAATGTCGGTGCACTTGGCATATTTCAGGCCGCGGTCATAGAAAAACTGAAGGTGTTCAAAAAGTCTCAGGTCGGCGATTTTTTGCCAGCCTCGGAAAGCTACCTGCTTGGTCTTCACATCTGTCACATCGGCGCTGAGGGTGATTTTTTCCCGGCCGAATGAAACGATCCATGACGCAAACAACTCCGGGTTGGTAATGGCGATACTGGACGCTGTGATGTAGGCTGCCCCAAATTCATAGGCGCCGCTGATGTCCCCATCTGTGCTGATGCCTCCTGTAAAGTCAATTTTCAGGTCTGTATGATTGCTGATGGCTTCAAGGACATGAAAATTTTTGGGTGTGCCCTTTTCAGCACCGTCAAGATCCACCAGGTGAATGACTTCAATACCATGGTCTTCAAAACGCTTGGATAAATCCAACGGGTTTTCATCATAGGCTTTCTCGCTTGACGGGTCACCCTTTCGCATCTTGACAACTTTTCCCTTGCGAATGGCGATGGATGGTATTACCTGAATCATTGACCCGAATCTAAATCATTTTTTCCAACCTGTGACCAGTTGTGCGGCCAAATTTCCAGCAGGGGCATGATTCCTGCTATGGTGTGCTTTTGATTAAATTTAGATCGATGATTGCACGCTTCACCATCACAGGTCTTCTCACTTTGGTTTCGATTCAGGGATTTGCGCAAGCCAAACAACGAAAACTACCTGCCAATCTAAATCATCCTGCCATCAACAACTTTGCTCCCTACATCAGCCTTGATGGTAATTCAATGGTTTATCTCGCAGACGTTGAGGAAGACCACGCCAACACGATGAGTTTTACCACACGGCAGGGTGTCAATTGGAAGGACCCGGTCATCATGCCCAAATCTGTCAACAACAAACTCAATTTCGCCAAAGGTTATGCATTGAGTGCCGATGGAAAAACACTCTTTATTACCAACCTGAGGTCCAACGGAATGGGTGGATTTGATTTATATACCAGCCAATGGACAGGCACGCGATGGGATGACCCTGTCAACATGCTGCTTCCCGCCAATTCCAAAGGTCACGACGGTTGCCCCTCTCTTTCCCTTGATGGTTCATCCCTTTATTATATGCGGTGCGAACGGATGGACTTTCAATCCGCCTCTGAATGCAAGCTCATGGTCATGAAAAAGAAGGCAAACGGGCAATGGGATACGCCTGTTGAAATGCCGGCCAACATTAATACAGGAAACTCACAGACCCCAAGAATCATGGGAGACGGAGTTTCATTGGTGTTTTCATCTGACAAGCTACGTCCAAACAAGGGCGGGATGGATCTTTACCTGACCCGGTTTGAGAAAGGGGCCTGGAGCAATCCTGTTGCACTTGATTTCGCGAATACCACCGGCGATGACCAGTATGTCAGCGCGACATCTGTTGGAATGTACCTGCTGCGTGACCAGGCGGGTCAACGAAGCAGTGAACTCGTTGAATGGCTTTTTCCGCAGGAGGTCAGACCCAGGGGAACCCTGCGGCTTGAAGGAAAAGTAGCAGGTCCGTCCAATCTCGGATCACCATTTATTACCATTTACGACTTGAACGACCAGCAGGCGACGTACACCACCAAACCGGATGCCTCAGGAACCTTTGTGGCTTACATGAACTATGGCGGCCTCTATGATCTTTCTATTGAACCCGAGCAGGACAACTTTACATTCTATTCAAAATTGTTTGACCTGCGAAGTGGAGAAATGCCCATGGTTGAACGTGTAGAGGCGTCACTGGGGCCAGCATCCTCAGGATCTGCGATTGACCTCGCAGGGATATCCTTTGTCCCGCACTCTTCTGAGTTGTCACCTTCAAGCAAACAGGAAATCAGAAGACTAACCCGGTTCATTCAGGGAAACGCTGGTCATGCCTTTGCCATTGAAGTGACGTTGTCGGGATATGTTGAGGATTCATTGCAAACGGCAGACCTTACAGAGGTGCGGTACGATTCAATAAAGATTCCAGTCACCTATCAAGTGGATTCGGTTACAACGGCAACCCGGGATTCCATTGTGGTGAAAGCAAGGTATCACAATGACCGAACGCTGGCGCAGGCAAAAGCCATTGAGCGGGCGCTGATTCGCGAAGGAATTTCAAAAGAACATCTTGCGTCCTCCGGAAAAGCAATCAGCGAGGCGCTGCCGGAAAAAAGGCGTACCCTCATAAGCGTTATTGTTCACTGAGGGAAATCGGGACAGCGATTACTGTTTTATCCCAAAGGAGAATCAGTTCCATGGCATCACCGGATTTTTCAAGGGTCACGGTGAACTGTTCAATCTCTTTTGGTGATGTTACCACTGGTACTACAACGGATAGCACATCACCTTTAGGATCGCGTGCTGCCAGGCTGTTATTCATAACGTCAATTCCCCACGGCGGAATCGTTTTGTTGAATACAATTTCCCAACTCGTCTCGTTAGGCACCGTCCACAAGGAGTACTTACCTTTTTTCAGTTTCTTTCCATCGATAATGACGTCCTGGGTTGATTCAAACGTTGTTGCCTCGTTGGCGCCAGTCCGCCAGGTTTGTCCATAGGGAACCAACCCCCCAAAGATGACCCTTCCTTTCTTGAAAGGTCGATTGTAGAACACCGAAACACGCAGGTTGCCGTCGACAAAGTCTACGCTGTTTTCGGGGCTATAGGATTTTGTTTGATACCTCCACACAACATAGCCTATAAAAAGGCCTGCGACCAATACCCCGATGCTAAGAAGAACGATTTTCATAGAAGATTAATGCATTTTAACATCAAATGAGGGACTCAGGTTACACGTTTGGATGAGAGTGCAAAAGGGGCTTAATTTGAAAAAATAAGGAAACAAACTATGGCAGTCTTCGGTGTAGTTATCGCACTTTTTGTTCTGGCAATTCTCTCTGTTTGGATTTTCCCAAACAAGACCATTAGCAAAAACGAGCACGACATTAAACACTGACCCGATTTTCGGTCATGAATGTATGCGTTTTTTGCGGTTCCAGCACAGGAGCTGATCCCGTTTACGCAGACATCGCCCGCGAAACCGGGAGGCGCATTGCGCAAACCGGGCATCAATTGATTTATGGAGGAGGCAACATCGGGCTTATGGGTCTGGTGGCAGATGCTGCATTACTTGCCGGCGGCCGCGTTACGGGCGTGATTCCTGATTTTCTTCAAAACCGTGAGGTGGGCCATAAGGGGCTAACCGACCTCGTTGTTGTTCAGTCCATGCACGAACGCAAGAAACGAATGGCCGATATGGCTGATGTGTTTGTTGCCCTTCCCGGAGGATGGGGTACGCTGGATGAGCTTGCTGAGATTCTTACATGGAGACAACTGGGACTGATTGATCAGCCTGTGGGATTACTGAATGTCGATTCATTCTTCTCACCCCTCGTGGCACAGATGAAATTGATGTCGGACAAAGGCTTCCTCCATCCAGTCAACCTTCAATTCCTTGTCGTTGAAAATTCTCCTGAAAAATTGCTCACCACGCTGGGGGTAGTTACCGTTTAAGTATTTATCCGTACTGATTTTTTTTGATAGTTTTAGTCTGCACAAAATTGCTTGATGCGCATTCGTCATTTCCTGTTAGGACTGATCCTGTCCATCTCTGTTGTCGGTCATGCGCAACTTGGTTTTCACCTGAAGCCAGGACAACGACGCGTTGAATTCCCGATCGAGATTGTCAACAATCTTATTATTGTCCCTGTCGTTCTCAATGGACAGCTTCCGTTAAAGTTTATCCTTGATACAGGTGTGCGCACAACCATTCTAACAGAAAAAGCTTTCAGCGATATCCTCAACCTTCCCTACAGCAGAAAGTATCAGGTTTCAGGACCTGGCGGAGAAAAAATTGTTGAGGCATACATTACCAACAACGTTTCACTTGATATGCCCGGCATCAAGGGACAGGGTCATGCCATGCTGGTGCTCGAACAGGACTATCTTGAATTGCGCAACTATCTCGGCACTGATGTTCAAGGGATTTTGGGATATGAAGTGTTCAGCCGGTTTGTCGTTGAAATTGACTATCAATCCAGGCGGCTGATGATTGCATCGCCCGAATTTTACAAACCAAAGCGAAGCTTTCAGGAGTTACCCATTCACGTCGAGGATACCAAGCCATACGTTCAGGTACCCGTTACCATGAGGAACGGAAAAGTGCTTTCTTCCAAATTACTCATTGACACTGGTGCTAGTCATGGCCTTGTGCTTGATCCCATTTCCGACAGCGCCATTTTTATTCCTGAAAAACATATTACCAGTATTATCGGGAGGGGGATCGGAGGGGTCATCAACGGAAAGATTGCCAGGGTCAACAGCATCCAGTTCGGTCAATACAAGCTCAATAATGTCATTGCCAATTTTCCTAACCCGGATGACTATGGGTACACCGATAGCATCAACTCGACAGATGTCTTCAGGAATGGCGCCGTAGGCGGGGAACTCCTGAGAAGATTCACGGTTGTCTTCAATTTTCCCATGGAAAAAATGTACATGAAGAAAAATGCGGCATTTGGGATGAAATTCGAGTTTAACCTGAGTGGCCTCACCTTCAAGGCCAAGGGAGCCAGGTTACGTCGATATGAGATCACCGATGTTCGAAAGGGATCCTGCTCAGCAGATGCCGGACTTCAGGTGGGCGATGAATTGATTTCCATCAATGGTCTTCCGGCTGCAGAGTTTGATCTCAATGCCATCAATTATCTGCTGGAAGTCAAGCCCGGTCGACGATTACGACTGGAGATTTTGCGTGAAGGAAAAGTCTTCTCCAAGAAGCTCATCCTGGTGAACCAAATCTGATCGTACATTCACGGCGGTGATCAACCGCAACAAACCATTTAATGCCCGATAAGAAAGTCATTATTGTGGGCGGCGGACTGGCTGGCCTTGTAACTTCCATCCATCTTGCCAAAGCTGGCATTGGCAGCGAGGTCGTCGAAAAAAACCAGTACCCCTTTCACCGTGTTTGCGGCGAATATGTTTCCAATGAAGTGGTGCCGTATCTCCGCCATTTGGGGTGCTACCCTGAGCAACTAAAACCATCGTCCATTTCACGGTTTCAATTGACTTCTGTGAATGGTGCTGAGGCCAATCTTCAACTTGATCTTGGCGGCTTCGGCATTAGCAGGTATGTCTTTGATCAATTTCTACAACAGTACGCGACAAGTCTGGGGGTAACCGTCCGCCAGCATACTGAAGTAACGGATATCCGGTTTGACGGCCGTCAGTTTTATCTGGACACCACGGCAGGGCCTCTTGAGGCTGATGTCATTCTGGGTGCCTTCGGCAAGCGATCGCGGTTGGACAAACAATTGAATCGCTCTTTCATGACCAGAAGCTCTCCATACGTTGGCGTCAAATACCACATCCGGCTGGCAAGCTTTCCGCATGATATGATCTGTCTTCACAATTTTCAGGATGGGTATTGCGGCATCAGCCGGGTAGAGGGAGAGACAATCAATCTGTGCTACCTCACCCATCGCAGAAACATCAAAGCCAAGGGCAGTCTTTCGGCTATGGAAAAAGAGGTGATGTTCCGCAATCCATTCATCCATCGTCTGTTCGATCAGGCTGAGCATCTCTTCGAAAAGCCTGAGTCGATCAACGAGGTATCCTTTGAAACCAAGCGGCCGATAGAAGCCCATGTATTGATGATCGGCGATGCTGCCGGCATGATCACGCCGCTATGCGGGAATGGAATGGCGATGGCCATTCGCAGCGCGAAGCTGGCCAGTGAGCATGTTCTTCGTTTCTGTACCGACACAAATTATTCAAGGGATAAGATGGAAAAGGGTTATGCGCAGGACTGGAGACATCATTTTGCCAGGCGGCTATGGAGCGGAAGACAAATTCAAAACCTTTTTGGAGGAGTCTGGAGCTCCAACCTCGCCGTTGGAATTGCCAACCACATGAAACCCGTCGCAGAATTTCTGATCAGGCAGACTCACGGAAAACCATTTTGATTCATTTGCTGTGATTTTAATATTTGTAACATGACATCCACAAGAAGAGATTTTCTAAAACATGCCGGACTCATTGCCGCAGGAACAACGCTATCTTCCTCGGTTCCGGCTTCGCTGTTTGCAGAAACGGCTGACAAACCGTTTTTCAAGATTTCTCTCGCTGAGTGGTCTCTTCATCGCTCCCTCAATTCAGGTCAACTCTCCAATCTTGATTTTCCTGCAAAAGCAAAACGCGATTTTGGAATTGATGCGGTGGAGTATGTCAATGTTTTTTTCGCTGACAAAGCCAATGACAAAGGGTATCTCAAGGAGTTAAAGAAGCGCTGTGAGGACAATGGTGTCCGAAGCCTCATCATCATGGTTGATGGCGAAGGTGAACTTGCAAACACTGACACTTCCTTACGCAACAAATCTGTTGAGAATCATTACAAGTGGGTCGATGCCGCAAAATTCCTCGGTTGCCATTCCATACGGGTGAATTGCGCAGGACAGGGATCACCTGAATCTGTTTCCCTTGCGGGAATTGATGGACTACGAAAATTGAGTGAATACGGAAAGCAGGCCAATATGAACGTTATTGTCGAAAATCATGGCGGATATTCGTCCAACGGGCAATGGCTGAGCGGCGTAATCCGATCTGTCGGTATGCCCAACTGCGGAACACTTCCTGATTTTGGTAATTTTTCCAGGGGCAGCGATCCATGGTACGATCGCTACAAGGGGATTGAAGAGTTAATGCCTTTCGCCAAAGGAGTTAGTGCAAAAGTCTTCGACATGGATGCTGACGGGAATTGCGTCGAAACCGATTTTGTCAAAATGATGAAAATTGTAAAAGCTTCAGGCTACCGAGGCTATGTTGGGGTCGAGTATGATGCATCCCGATTTTCCGAAGACGAAGGCATTCGCAGGACCAAACTCCTCCTGGAAAAAGTCGCTGCTTCCATGATGGACTAGTACTTTCAGAAAAGGTACTGTCCTATGTTGTGTGTGTCGAACAAGAACCACACGAAGTATATCACCAGGCTGGTAGCCGAAACAAAATTCATCCACATGGCGTGCCTGAAATCCGCTTTCGTGGGGTCGTGCCAAACCCTCCAGAACCAATAACCGAAATACAAACCAACCGGCGCCAGGGCTGTCAGGAAACCCAATGCCTGACGTAGCTGATAGAACTGCAAAAAGTAGATCACAAACCCCAGCGTAGTCAATACAAAAAAGCCGGCGGCAAACAGGAACGTTCCTCTAATTCCGAGCATCATACTCAGTGTGCGATCACCATGCTTCATGTCTTCTTCATGCTGATAAACCTGAGTCATCGGGTAGTTGGCAAACAGCATCAGGCTTGCTAGCGATGCTGGTATCCAAGCCTGCGGAAGCAATGCGCTTTCCGGCTGGTAGTTGTTAAGTCCGATGTAGCACATCTGAAAAGTAAAAAATCCCTGAAAAAACCCGGTCACCAACCAGCCAGCTATGGGGTACTGCTTGAGTCGGATCGCCGGATGACTATAGGCTTTTGACGCCAGCCCATACACAAACAGCATAACAGCAAATACAAGATTGATCTTGAGTGCGCCAAGCACCAGGGCGATGGCATCAAAGAGGAGGGACATCCACAAGAGCCCAATTGAAACCGGTGGCGGATTTTTCAAACCGCCGATGCTTTTTTCGTCCTTATCGTAATAACTGTTGAAACCGTTGCTGGCCGGGTATAGAAAAATATGGAGGATGACAAGGATCCAAAGCATCCGTTGCTGCAGCAAATTCGGTGAGATCACCAGGGAGAAGAGAAATATGGGAAGCAGGAAATAGGAAAATGGAATGCGGAGATGAAGTAGGGTGGATCGTGAAAACATACAATGCTGCGCATGATCAAGGTAATCTTTTTTGCCCTATTATTGAGTGATGAGTTTTATCACCTCCATCGGTACAGCAACTCCTCCTCATCAGCTGCGTCAGTCAGCCATCGCCGACTTTATGATCCGGTCGATGCAGCTTGGGGCGGACGATTCCCGAAAACTCAGCGTGCTCTTCCGCGCCAGCGGTATTGAAACCCGGTATTCAGTCATCGAGGATTATGGGAGAACCAGGGATTTCCATTTTTTTGAAAACGCTGCTGACCTGGAGCCATTCCCTACTACTAAAAGAAGAATCGAGCTATATCAAAGGCATGCCCTCGCCATCAGTCTTGACGCGGCAATCAAGTGTCTCGCGGCTGTGCCTGGCATTCGTAAGGATACGATTACTCACCTGATCG
>JAEUUD010000029.1:7652-24546 GCA_016787625.1 Cyclobacteriaceae bacterium | reverse complement strand
AAGACAGCCTCGTGAAATCACCTGAAGCCCTGTTTGATATCTACCTTACTTCTGTTGGCCGCGGATCCACCCTCCTGCTCAATGTACCCCCGGACCGCAGAGGATTGATTCACGAAAATGATGTGGCCTCGCTCAAGGGCTTCCGCCAACTGCTTGATAGCGCATTTAGTAAAGACCTGGCTAGTACTGCCAAAGTCAGCACCGATGTCACCCGTGGTGATTCACCAGATTATTCGGCTACCCGATTGACCGATGCCAATACGTCTTCCTATTGGGCAACGGATGATGGCGTGACGAAGGCGGACATCGAACTCCGCTGGGAAAGTGAACAGGTGCTACAATACATCATGATGCAGGAGTACATCGCGCTGGGTCAACGGGTAAAGCACTTCCAGGTAACGGCCTTGATCAACGATGAGTGGGAACTTGTCACGGAAGGCACGACGATTGGTTACAAACGAATTCTTCGTTTGGATTCCGTGCGCACAAAAGGGATTCGGATTTCAATCATCGACGCAAAGGCCAGCCCGGTGCTACACACGATCAGCGTGTACTAGCTACATCCAGCCCTTCCGTCGAAACCAGAAATAGATGGTGACTGTCACCGTGATCATCAGGAGGATCGAGAACAGGTAGCCAAACTGCCACCGTAGTTCAGGCATCACATCGAAGTTCATCCCATAAATGCCGACGATGAAGGTGAGTGGCATAAAGAAGACGGAGAATACCGTAAGCACGCGCATGACTTCACTTGTCCGTTGCGTGGACAGGGAAATATAGATGTTGAGTAGGTTGCTCACATTGTCGACAATCTGGCGTGTACTGGTCTGCAGACGGAGAAACTCATCCTTCAGGTGGTTGAAGTGTGGTGCGGCAATTTTTCCTTTGAGTCCTTCATGGATGGGTTTCGAAAGTTCCAGTACGTGGTCCATCACCGTGGCTCTGCGTTTCATGTAGTAGAGGCTTCTCAACAGATCGGGCATCTTCTTGCGCAGGAATATCTTGGGTTCGTAGGCGTCGATGTTCAGCACCAGGGCCGCGAGAGGCGCATCATAGGTGCCGACAACATACGCAAAGACCCTGAAGAGCACATGAAAGGGTGTTGTGCACTTGCCATTGTCAACGTAGGTTGACTTGATGCTCCCTAGAAAATCGAAAGCAGGACGATGTACGGTGAGGATGAAATCGTTGCCGAGGAAGACGGCAATCTTGTCGGTGACTTCCTGTATGGTATCCGCAGACTCGGGAGCTTGTTCATTGAACGTCCGCAGAATGACGAACTGATTATCGCCGACGCCTTCGTGCTTGGGAAGGTGATCGGGCTGAAGGCAGTCTTCAACCAGCGCCGTGGGAAGGTCATACTTGGCGGCGACTTCGGCAAGCTCAACCTTTGTCGGGCCGGTGATGTCGATCCACTCAAAGCCCCCCTCCTTCTTTTCCTTTAAAGTCGTCACCATAATGCACAGTACAATTCTATAGCGGTGAAGATAGCAGATTACACCCGTTCCGTTCATGCTGAAATGTTGACATTCTGCACTATTTTGGTCGCAGGCATTATGATGGATCAGCACAAAACTTCAGGGCTGTCAAGGCAATTGACTTTTACGGGTCTCGCAGCCACGGGCATTTGTTCCATGCTGGGCGCTTCGATCTATGTCGTCCCGTTCATGATTCAGAGGAACATCCCCGGGATCGGACCGTACGTCTTGCAGGCGTTCATGATGGCCGCCGTGCCAGCCATCCTTGCGGCTTTTGCTTATGCTATTCTGGCTTCAGCCATGCCCAGAGCAGGAGGTAGTTATGTGTACGCCAGCCGCGGCATCAGTCCGTACCTGGGATTTATCGCAAGCTTCTCGCAGTGGTTCGGACTTTCCATCGCTATCGGTGTTGTGTCGTATGTCATCATCCCATTCCTGCGTGACATCGCTCTGGCCATGGAGTGGAATCAGATGGCGGCAATGGTCAGCCAGGGATCAGTACGTGTTTGTCTCTCCCTCATGATCCTCTGGTTTTTTGTATGGATCAATATCCGCGGCGCAGCATGGTACGAAAGAACATTAATACCGCTCATGGTCATGATGTTCGCACTGGGCAGTGTGGTGATTGTCACCGGACTCACAACAGACCCCGGCGCCTTTGCCATTGACCTGATGCAAAACAAGCAAAGGGAGATTCCGCAGACCGTGGCGCATTTTGATCCGTGGATCTTCCTCTCTGCAGCGTCTGTGCTTTTTTCAAGCTTCATCGGATTTGACAGCATTGCACAAGCGGGCGGTGAAGCCAAAAATCCAGGCAGGAACCTGCCCCTCGCCATCGCTATGGCTGTCGTGGTCGTCGGCACCTTCTACATGATTTTCACTTTCGCCGTTTACCGTGTGGTGCCGTGGCAGTTCGTTGCTTCGGAAGCAGCTCACACCGATGTGACAGCGCCGGGCCTCATGAGCAGGATATTAAGTCCCGGCTGGACTGTGTGCATCATCGCAGGAGCTGCCGTGGCCCTCACCAATGATCTTCCGGCCATGTTGTTGTCCGTTTCCCGACTGATGTTTGCCTGGGCAGGTGATGGTATTTTTCCAAAGAGCGTTACCCGCATACATCCGACATTCAACACACCGCAAGTCGCCATCCTGATCAGTGGAACCATGGCAAGCATCGGCATCCTTGGCAGCCATTTCGCCGGTGACTTCTTTCTTGGCATCGACATTCTCGTCACCTCCATGCTGGTGAATTTTCTGGTCATGTGCCTTGCTGTGGCTACCCTTCCCACACACAATCCAGCACTCGCCAGCCAGGTGAAAGTGGTACGTAACCGGAATGTGCAGTGGCTGATCAGCGTGGCAGGCGTTTTAGTACTATCAGCATTTCTCATTATTCATATCGTCAAAGACTTTTCGGCAGACGTCCCTGCCTGGTACTATCATTCCACTGCCGTTTGGCTGATCGTCATGCTGATTGGTTCCCTGATCTACTTTAGGGAAGTTCGCAGGCTCAGGGCCAAAGGCGAAGATCTCAAGTCACTTTTCTCCAACTTGCCTCCTGAATAGTCTATGATACAATCCGATCGTACCCGTCTTGCCCCCGACCTTTCCATTTCCCGCGTGGTGATGGGGCTTTGGCAGATCGCTGATATGGAGCGCGGCGGAACATTGCTTGACGCCGCTGCCGGTGCAGCGAGCATGAAAGAGTATGCCGATGCGGGATTCACCACCTTCGACATGGCCGATCACTATGGATCGGCAGAAGTTATCGCAGGAACCTTTGGTGGAAAATACGGGAAGGCTGCTGGAGAAATGATGACCAAGTGGGTTCCGGAGCCAGGACCAGTATCGAAGGAGACGGTGAGGAAAGCTGTGCATCGCGCACTGGAAAGGCTCAGTACAGAACGGATCTCGTTGTTGCAGTTTCACGCCTGGAACTATGCTGACCCGCGATGGCTCGACTGTCTTTTCTTTCTATCCGAATTGCAGAAGGAAGGATTGATTGCGCATATGGGCTTAACCAATTTCGATACCGCTCACCTGAGAATTGCCCTGACAAGCGGAATCAACGTGGTGAGCAACCAGGTGTGTTATTCACTGCTGGATCAGCGCGCGTCCGGTGCCATGACCCAACTCTGTCATGAGCACAATGTTGGCCTGCTCGCCTTTGGAACCCTGGCTGGCGGATTCCTTTCGGGAAGATGGTTAGGCAAGCCCGAGCCAACGGACAAGGACCTGGTCACATGGTCCCAGATGAAGTACAAGCGCTTCATCGATACGGCCGGCGGCTGGTCAGCCTTCCAGGAATTACTTTCAACACTTGACGTGATAGCGATCCGTCATGGTTCTACCATTGCTCATGTGGCCGCGCGATATGTTATGGACCAGCCTGCTGTTGCCGGCGTCATTATCGGGGCAAGGCTTGGACAATCACACCACGCAGAGGAGAACAAAAAATTGCTCGCATTGACCCTCGACCCGTCGGAACAATCCGTGATTCACAGTGCTTTATCCAGGTTGAAGTCTATTCCTGGAGATTGTGGCGATGAATACAGGCGCCCTCCTTTCCTGACGGCTTCAGGAGATCTCAGTCATCACATCGCAACCATGCCGGCGCCATATCCTGTTACCGATTTGGGTAACGGCCGGTCGAAGGCACTCAGCGGCACGATATGGGAAGACCTTGCCGGGTTCAGCCGTGCTGTGCGTACGGGAGACCAGATTTTTGTATCCGGAACAACCGCTACACATGGCCATGTTGACATTGGCGGCTCAGACCCTGCCGCTCAGGCTCACTTTGTCATTGATAAACTCGAAGGTGCTATCCAGTCCCTCGGCGGTCGCCTGGAAGACGTGGTGCGCACACGGATATTCATGAAGAACATGAATGACTGGGAGGTGATCTCCAGGGTACATGGTGAACGTTTCAGAAACATCCAGCCAGCCAATACGCTGGTGCGGGCAGATCTGGTCGGAGATAATTATCTACTTGAAATGGAAGCCGACGCTGTGGTCGGGAGTAAATCGTAATCCATTTAGATCGGTGATGTGGCACAGAATGCACCGCCCGAGCACTTCAGCGGAACAAAGACTTCAGCCCTGATCATCCACTGGCCATCCACTTTGTGCCACTTGGCGAAGTAGGTGCCGGAAATCTCAATAGCCTCTTCCCCTTCCTTCCACCGCCCTACCCAGGTACCATGCTCGGATGCCATGTTCCATTCTGTAAAAACCGAAACCCTCTCTGGTGTTCTTGTGTACACCACATCCTGCTTTGATTCGAACTCCTTCTGTATTCTTTCAGCGTTTTCCTTCCTGCCATGGGCTTCGGCGTTGCGTGAAGTGACGAGGTGATAGTCCGTCGTCCACGATCTGACGATGGCGGCGGTGTCATGCTCGGCGATGGCCTTGTTGCTCATGGCCCTCACTTCTCTGATGAGTTCCACTTCTGCGCCACGGTGATCCTGCCTGCAGGCACCAAGGGCGATTGCCACAGGCACTAGAATGATGAAGGCTTTCAAGCCAGTTAGATTGGGGAAGTGATTAACCAATTAACAAAGCAACAGCGAAGGAGTCAAGTGCTGCCATCATGTTTTAGCGTTGAGAACCAGCTTTCTTGATTCAATGCGCTCCAACTTCTGATAAAAGACCTTGAAATCATCAAACGCCTTCTGCGTATAGTCGCCCTTGTAAAGTACAAGCTTTCGTTTGATCACCAGTTTGTCGCCGTCAAATTCGGAGCTCAGTGAATAGGTACCGAACGGAGAATCAATCGTCTCTTTTTCCGGCAAGCTATATATCCAATAGTTCTGAGGCATCTGTACCACGATTTCATCTTCTACGGTGGCTCCTCTCCTGACGGACGCATAGCGCATCAAATCATCGCCATCAATAAACTTCTTGAATGGTGTAGCTGGCACACCAGGGAGCACAAGCCTTGTCCCTGCCGCCTTCGCCAATCCTGTTGCATCCAGGTTGTAAGAAATCTTGAAAGTGGCTTCATTGCGGTCATCCTGCTTATAGGAAAAGTTCTTGATGGTGAAGTTCCCATAGTCAAACTTACGTTGGTTGTATTCTGTGACATAATCACCCGGAGCCGACTTGTAGATCATGATCTCATCAAAGAAGGTGCCCTCGTTGGTGACATCGAGAGAAAGGTTGGCATCCCCGTCCGGTTCGAGCTTGATCTCTGATTTTGTTGATTTAATATTCTGTCTGTGGTTATAGACCCTCGAGCGCATGATGTCACTTTTGCCCTTGTCGATCCAAAGCACATTACGGTCATCGGTAAACGTTCCGGTAAAATTGGTTGGTGATATCTGACTGGTACACTCCAGGTACATCGTGTCTCTTGCCATCGGTATGCCCAGGTACACATGGTTGAATTGATTGCTCGGAAAGTCCGCCATGACATCGGCGGCATCATTTCCAGCCCGCACCAGAATATAGTTAGACGGGATACCTGCAAAGTCGAGCATGTTTTTCATATAGGTGGTGAGTGCCTTGCAGTCGCCGTAACCATATTTCTCCACGTCTTCCGTAGGAAGCGATTGAAATCCACCGATGCCCAACTGGATGGACACATAGCGTGTCTTGTCCTGCATGTACTCATACAGGCGCCGGATAATCATGGCCTTGTCTGCCTTGTCCATGGACTGGATCAGTTCCATCGTTTTTGGATCCAACTTGTACGGTGCACTGTTCAATGACAAAAACCAGTCACCGAATGCAGCCCATGTAGACGTACTGCCTTCGGAATTGTCGAGCTTGAACGTCACTGGGCTCATCAGCACCTTAGGTTGTTCATCGTAAAAGTCACGGTATCGCAGTTTGCGTTCAATGGCAGGAAGGGCGGTAACCTCGTAGGTTGTCTTCAGCATTCCTTTCTCAGTAATCGTCGTGCCCTTTACCCCCACTTCACGGAGGCGGGGGTCAAGCTCTTTGGGACGGATGAGCACCAGCTTCGATTGGTCAACGGCCATATTGAACATAGGCCTGGGTATCCAGGGGTCAAGATGGTTGTATCCATTCAAAACAATGGTGGAATTCACTTCAACTTCAAATGGGTAATTTTGATAATCTGGTCTGATAATCAATATCTTACCATCATTGATTTCATATGATGGATTAAAGCCTATCTCAAGGCCATCTCCTCTCTTAAGTCGTTTGACCTTTTTGCCGCTGGCATCGAAGATGTCGACGGTCACATCTGTGATCTTCCTGAATTGATCGGTATAGTCCTGATAGGTGCCGTACATGCGGCCTTTCTCAGAGTTGATCCTAATCCGGTAGGTTTCTTCAATTTTTACATCCTCCTTGGACCGAATGGTAAAGGTAGTTTGATGAGACAACACCCGGGCAAGCTCCTGACCAAATGCCAGGGAGGGCAACAATATTAAAAGCAGAATCTTTGTCATGACTTTCAGGTTTTTGCCAATTCAATCGGTGCACTTATCTTCTTGCTGACCTCGCCAAAAAACATGCGCAAGTCTGCATATTCTGATTCCGTCCAGATGTGCTTGGTGATTTTCAGCACCACCCGAAACTGGACTGTACTCCCTGAGGCGCTGGCGAGGTAGGTAAACGTCGCACCACCATCCGGTGTGCTGAGTTTTGTTCCTTCTGGCAATGTCTTCACAGCGTATTCTTTCGGCAGCTGAATGACAATGGTGGTTTGAAGATCCCGTGGGTAGGTCAGGTCAACCGGATATTTCCTTGTCTCTGACTTTAGTGGATTGCTAAGGTAGTCGTGCATGGCGAAAGGTGTGAAGATCAGGTCACCACCCGCATCGATCAATTGCCCTGACATATCCAGCTCAAGGACTTCCTTTCCGGTGGAGGTATTCGCGTCACGCTTGGCAATCTCGTACTTCTCGATCTTGATGTCCTGGTTTTCCTTCTGCAATTTGTTCTTGATGATGTCTGCATCGTTGTTCGATGCCTTCAGCTCTTCCGTCCAATTGATGTATCCATATCCTGCATAGTCTTGAGTGAGTTTGCCACGAGCCACACCACCCTTCTCCATAGTGATTGAGATAAACTGTTTTTTTACGTCGTTATACCCTTTGTTCAGTCCAAACCATTGTTCATTATCTTTCTTGATCATCAGACCGTTGCCGTTGAGGCATCGCACGGGTACCATTCCCGGCGCTCCCACATCCGGCATGGTTGCATCAACGAACATAGTCAGGTCCTCATGCTGTACCATGCACACCACGTAGTCTAGTTTATCGATGGTGGGGCTGAAGGGAACAAGAAATCCGTTCTCTCGTGTGCTTAGCACAACAGGGTACGCCGTGATGTCCATCTTATTTAACAGGCAGACGAGTACAAGATTAATCTCAGCGCTCGACCCACTGTGGTCGACAAGAAAGTTGTTTCTGAGGCCTGCTGTTGCCAGAATGGTATTCCTGCCATTCCATTTCATGTTGCTTTGAACATAGGTGTAGGCTGCCTGGATCTTTTCCTTGACAGATATTGATTTGACCTTTGTCTCCTTGGCAAAGTCGTTTAGAAAGGCCGAGCCTTTGATCACGCCGCCAAACCTTGGGTGGTCCAGGAGAATGTCGACCACACGACGCCATGTCGTGCTAAACTCATAGTAATTCCTTCCGGGGGTCCCTATCGACTCAAGCTGAAACTCAAACTTTGTAATGTAGTTGGCGTAGGTGCTGATAAAAGGCTCGGTGATGAATGCCGGCATGTTCTTGCTGCGCCATTGGTTTCGTGATACCGTTTCTATCGGCTGAAGACCAAAGTGTGTCTTGTTGAATTTAAGGAAATCGGTATCCTCCAGTGTGAGCTCACTATACGCGATGGGAATTCGCTCCTGGAACCGCCACTCCAGCGGCGGGCCAAAGTGAGAATAGGTGATGTCGACTACGCTGCCCACCTTGACATTCGGGGCGAACACTTTATAGATCTCTATACCCTCTATGACTTCCTCCTCGTGTATGGATTTGGAGTCTGCCTTTTCGCTCACAATTTTTCCGTCCACGAGGTTGTGTGTCACCACACGGAAATCTCCTTTAGTTGGTGTATTGAATGACCTGTTGCCCCAATCCAGACCTGCTTTCGTCAGGATCTTGATCCTCATCTTGCGATAGAACTTCAACTCGTTCCCGTTCAGATAGCCAAGGTCCATGAGGATCACAGCGCCCGCGGAGCTGTCATTGGCATACGACGACATCTGAAGTTCTTCGAGGGTGACTTTTTCAAAGGACACCCGCTTTTGCGCCAATACCGCACACGGCAGTAATAGTCCGGCGCAGAAAATACCGGCTAGTAATTTCATCATGGGTAGGTCTAGGTGATGACAAATTAGACCAAAGGAATTGAAAACTGAAGGGTTATTGAAGATAATGAGACCCGAGTGTCCTTAATTGCATGGGAGTTACTACCATACCTGCCCTCAAAGTCCCTGCATCCACTCTGCGGTCACTGCAGCGAGCTTAGGAATCAGGTTTTCCTTTCCAGCCTTAAAGCTGTGATCGGCCTTCTCAAAAGTCACCAGCGTTGAGGTTTTGATTCGCTTGCAAACGCCCTTGATCAAACTCAGGTCTGCCAAGGCATCACGTG
Organism: Cyclobacteriaceae bacterium; assembly: GCA_016787625.1. Lineage (GTDB taxonomy): Bacteria > Bacteroidota > Bacteroidia > Cytophagales > Cyclobacteriaceae > ELB16-189. The sequence goes on along the minus strand of JAEUUD010000029.1, from coordinate 15,490 downwards.
TGCCCTGCAAAAAAAGCAGTGGAGCGGTAATGGTGTACAAATGCTCTGCCCTGTCGGCCGAGGGTGCACCGGGTGCATGAAGAGGAAAGCCATAGAAAACCAGTCCTTTTAATGCTGTCGACTCACTTCCCGAAACCCATTGCGAGGTCATGCGTCCTCCAAAGGATTTACCGCCTCCAAACAAGGGTAGTTTGGGATACAGCTTCTTCGCCTTCGTAGCAACAGCTTCAACAGTCTTTATCGCTATAGCCGGAGGATCAGGCCTGCCTTTCTTATTCTCCATGAATGGAAAGTTGAAGCGCACCGTGATGACCTTATGCAAAGCCAGCTCATCAGCCAGGGATTTCATAAATGGATGATCCATGTTTGCGCCGGCACCGTGCGCGAGCACAAGCACTGCTTTTGGCTTCGGCGGGGCCGTGATCCGGGCTGAAACTTTCCCGATGGTTGTCGATACCGCGATGGAAATCTTCTTCTCTGCCATTACTTCTTCATAAACTTTCTCACAAAATAGTCCGCTGTCGAACCGTAGACCAGCAGCGCGTTGCTGTGCTTCATCCAGTGATGCGTATCATCCACGACCACCAGCGTTTCAACCTGTACGCCTTTCCTATCGAGTCGTCTGACAAGGTCCGTGCTCTGGCTGAACCTCACATTACGATCATCGTCCGCGTGAATGATGTAGACCGGTGACGTCCATGTACTCACGTAAGCCGTTGGCGATGACTCCCATCCAACAGCAAGGGCGCGGTCAGCATCCGGAGCTTTTTCAAACTTGTCCGGAGAAACCATGTTCCTTGTTCTCTCGATCGTTCTGTCATGAACGCCGTGTATATCAACACCTGCGGCAAAAAGTTTGGAATCTTTCGCCAACGCAAGGGCAACAAGATACCCGCCATACGAGCCACCATAGACCCCGATCTTCGAAGGGTCTACCTGGGGCTGCTTCGCAAGCCACTCTCCTGCTGCTTTGATATCGGTGTATTCAGAGGCACCAAAGCTACCTGCCTTGTCGGGCTGGTGGAACTCAAATCCATATCCGATACCCAGCCTGTAGTTCACCGACAACACCACGAAGCCCAGGTTGGCGAGATATTGATTCGAAGCATAGGCATTGGAGTAATAATCTGAATAGTGCCATCCCAGCAACATCTGACGAGGAGGTCCGCCGTGGATGTAGATGATGGCTGGCTTCTTGGCTGGTCCGCCTACCGGTTCAAACAAGTCGGCATGTACGGTCACACCATCAGGAGAATTGAATGTTACTTTTTTCGGTGTGACCAGGCTCTTTTCAGGATATGTCGCAGGAATGAGTTCCTGTCCGATGAGCTTCACCTGCTTGGTAGCAAGGTTCATCACCGTGGTAAGCGGTGGTCGTTGTGCTGTGGCGCTGATGTAGGCCATGGTTGCGCCATCGCCGGTGACAACAGGTGTCCATTCAAGCCCGGTGCCGGGTGTAAGGACTTCCATCGTGGCCTTGTCGACAGGAACACGCACAACATGACGCCGATCGAGGTCAAGTTTATCAGGACCTGTGTTGGCGCAGAACACGAGCCACTTTCGATCACTGCTCAGGCGGATGTATTCAGCCATGAAGGAACCCGGTGTCAGCAGCAAGGCCGTACCTCCTGTGGCAGAAATGGAATACAGATGAGGCCAGCCATCCTGATAGGAAAGGAATGTAATTCTGTCTCCGGCTGCCCATTGAAGGTTGGTTGTTCCATTTGTCGTTGGATATGAGCCGCGCAACGTTGTCGGTGCTTTCCATATCTGTGCCGCAATTCCTGTCTTTACGTCAACTGTCCAGATCGACCAGGGCCGGTGTCTGCGGGTAAGTACGGAGTCTGGTGAGCCGCCGTTACCTGGTGTGCGGATGAAAGTAACTTTAGTCCCGTCGGGCGACCACCTGGGTGAAGTATCGTGATTGAAATTCGGCGCCAGCCACTGAATCGGTGTTTCAGCATTCGTGTAGACACCCACAAACGAATGATCTCCCCGACTGACAGAAAATACGAGCCTGGTTCCGTCATGTGACCATTCAAAGGAGTTGATAGAACCTCGTGTGGTGAACAAGGAACGCGCTGACGAGGATCCATCAACGGGCACTGTCCATAGTTGACTGCCCTTCTCAAAAGTCACGTCGGTTCCTTTGGGCGTCAGCACCGGATAGTCGCCTTCGGAAAGTGATTTTGGCTCGCCGCCGGCAAACGGTACGCTGAGGATCTGAACTTTGTATGGTGACGTTGTGAAAGCAGGATTCACCGCCTGGGCCCCATCCCAGTTGGAACCGTGATCTCCACCGCGCACAAATACAACCCACTTCCCGTCGTTGGAAATGCTCAGGGAAGTGATCTCCTGGCCATCATCGAGGGTATAGTTGGTCAGTTTGCGAGGTTTGAAATCAGGCCCTTCAGCGACATACACGTTGCGTTTGCCTTCTTCATTGAGCGCCCACGCAATACGGGAGCCTTCACTGCTGGCAGTAAGCTCATTGGGGAAAGGTGCACTCTTGACGCTGCTCATGGAGAAGCCCTGGGACAGTCCGTCAGTTGTTGCAGCGATACATAAAAACAGGATGAGGAGTCGTTTCATTTTGGGTTGGATTGAAGGACTTTAAAGTAGCTGAAAAAAACCAAAGAAAAGCGACAGATTATACGGCTGACAAGTGTTTGCCCAGGCCTGCCATCCATATAAATCAGTATTGGTTAGGGGGTGACGGCAAGTATTTTTGCCTGCATCCAAACCAACCAAAACCAACCCATGAGGAGAAGAGATTTTATTCGCACGTCTGCGCTAACGGCAGGCTCTGCGTCGGTGCTTACAGCCTGTGACCCCGCACCTGTCGAGCAGGAAAAGAAGTCCCCTTTTGATGGCCTCAAATCCATGACCGATGATGTCAAGGGAATTACCGTTGATGAGCGGAAGGCCAGAATTGAGAAGGCGCAGAAGCTCATGACCGACAACAAGATCGGCGCCATTTTCCTGGACGGCGGCACCAGCATGGAATATTTCACCGGCATCCGCTGGGGAACCAGCGAGCGGATGATGGCCGCGATCATTCCTGCCAAAGGCGACGTGAAATATGTGAGCCCTCATTTTGAAGAGGCCCGCGTACGCGAGCTCATGACCATTGGAGACGATGTTCGTGTTTGGGAAGAGCATGAGAGTCCTTACGCATTGGTGGCATCCATTTTTAAAGACGCTGGAATCAGGACAGGTAAAATTGGTATGGAAGAGCGTGTGAGATTCTTTCTGTTTGATGGCATTCGTAAAGAGGCCAGCAACCTGGAGTATGTGAGTGCCGATCCTGTCACCATCAATTGCCGTATGTTCAAGAGTGCGACAGAACTTGCCCTCATGCAGAAAGCCAATGACGTTACCATTGAAGCTTACCGTGCCAGCATACCCTTGCTTAAGGAAGGCATGTCGCCTGGTGAGTTTTCAGGATTGATTGCTGATGCTCATCGCAAGCTTGGAGCAAGAGGCGGAGCCTTCGCCTCCTTTGGAGCAGCTTCTGCTTTCCCTCATGGCAGCAGCACACCTCAAAAACTGCAGCCCGGCGACGTTGTCCTGCTGGATGGCGGATGCTCTGTCGGCGGATATGCTTCAGACATCACACGTACTGTTGTGTTTGGGGAGCCCACCAAACGTCAGCGTGAAATCTGGGATTTGGAAAAGCAATCGCAGGCTGCTGGATTTGCTGCCGCCAAACTGGGCGACCCTTGTGAGAATGTCGACATCGCTTCAAGAAAAGTAATCACGGATGCAGGCTTCGGTCCCGGATATGCAGTACCCGGACTTCCTCACCGCACCGGCCATGGTATTGGTATGGATGGACATGAATGGGGAAACATGGTGCTTGGAAACAAAACACCTTTTCAGCCCGGCATGTGCTTCAGCATCGAACCAACCATTTCCATCTACGGTGAATTTGGTATTCGCCTCGAAGACTGCGCCTACATGACAGAATCAGGTGTGAAATGGTTTTCACAACCGAGCCCGGCCATCGATCAACCATTTGCATAAACAACAGACCATAAACCAAACCATACAATCCATTCCATGAAAACAATTTCAACGATTCTATTTCTCTTATTCATTGTTGCCGTGCCGGCCTCTGCTCAGAAGGTTCGGAAACTCGCAGCAGATTCCACCATTACCACGACAGGAGAAGTTACTGTTAAAGGAAAGCGATTTCCATATAGTGTTGTGACCGGTACTCAGCCTGTCTGGGATGATGATGGCAAAGCCATTGCTGCGTTGGAGTACACATACTACGAGCGTACTGATGTTACCAACAAGGCCGCGAGGCCGCTGGTCATTTCTTTTAATGGCGGTCCTGGCTCAGCGTCGGTATGGATGCACATTGCCTATACCGGACCACGGATTCTTGAGATTGACAGCGAAGGGTATCCTGTTCAGCCTTACGGTGTGAAGGAAAACCCCTACTCCATCCTTGACGTGGCCGACATTGTCTATGTAAACCCTGTCAATACCGGCTACTCACGCATACTCATCAAGGATACACCCAAGGATAAGTTCTTCGGTGTCAACGCTGACATCAAGTACCTCGGAGAATGGCTGAACAACTTTGTTTCCCGCAAAGGGCGATGGACATCAGCTAAATATCTGATTGGTGAAAGCTATGGAACGACCCGCGTTTCAGGATTGGCCCTTGAACTTCAGAATGCCCACTGGATGTATCTCAACGGCGTCATCCTTGTTTCTCCTACCGACCTGGGTATCGAGCGCGGCGGACCTGTTGACGCCGCTCTGAATGTTCCTTATTTCGCTGCTGCTGCCTGGTATCACAAAATGCTCCCTGCTGATTTGCAGGCTAAAGATCTTACCGACATGCTTCCGGAGGTTGAGGAATTCACCCTCAATGAACTGATCCCCGGAATTTCCAGGGGCGGATTCATTTCAGATGCGAAGAGGAAAGAGCTGGCCGCGAAGATGGCCCGCTACTCCGGCATTTCTGAAAAGGTCATCCTGCAGCATAACCTGAATGTTCCTCCTCAGTTCTTCTGGAAAGAACTTCTCCGTGAGAAAGGCGGCTACACCATCGGTCGCCTCGATTCGCGCTACAAGGGAATTGATATGAAAGAAGCAGGCGTCGCACCTGACTACGCAGCTGAATTGACATCGTGGCTGCACTCTTTCACTCCGGCCATTAATTATTACCTGCGGGAAGTGCTCAAGTACAAGACCGACGTGAAGTACAATATGTTTGGTCCGGTCAACCCATGGAACCGTGATGGTGATCAAACCGGTAGCAACCTCCGGCTCGCCATGGCCGAAAATCCTTATCTGAATGTGATGTTCCAGAGCGGATACTACGACGGAGCAACGCAGTACTTCAATGCGAAGTATACCATGTGGAACATCGACCCGAGCGGTAAGATGAAAGACAGGTTCAGCTTCAAGGGCTATCGCAGCGGCCACATGATGTATCTCCGCGCAGAGGATCTTATCACGGCCAATGAGGACATCAGGGAGTTCATTCTCAAGACAACACCCAAGAAAGGACAACCGGCGAAATATTGATCGATTTCACTTAACATCCTCTCTGCGGCCCCGTGCAGCAGAGAGGATTTTTTTTGCCTAACGGATCATGAAACTTCTGGTGTGAACGGCCAGGGGTTCCCGTTGGCTGTCTGATTTGGTCAGGTCCACTTCGAACAAACGGTTCAGGTTGTTGCCTGAGAGGTCTTCCAGCCTCGCATCTACCGAAAGGGTGTAGGTACCTGTTGTCCATGGTTTTTCAGGAGCCAACGTCATGGTTCGTTCTTCCTCGTTGACCTGGATAGTGCCTGGTACGATGCTTTTTCGGTCGTCGGTGATGTGAATCGTCTCCGATACAAGCATCCAATCCAGTGGTTCACCAAAGCCGATCGTCAACCCCTCCTTACTTCCTGGCTCAGGGAGTTTCACCGACCATGATTGTACGTCAGGAGACTTGTCATCGCGGCCTCCGACCACGATAGGCTTTGACCAGGGTTTGGCGAGTGCAATACCCTCCTTGCTGCGCCATCCTGAGGCCACATGCAAGGTGTATGCTACACCCTGCTGCAGCGGATTGCCGAGGGTCTTGTTCGGGATAAGGTCAAGTTTTATCCTTCCAGGGTCAAGCCACATGGTGAGTACAGTGCCGTCCTCATTCCATAGCTCCGGCTGCAAATCCAGGAACGTGCCGTTCATGGTGTCTTTTCCGTCCTTGAGGAGATGTACATACTTCGCTGAACGGCCTTCCTCCATGGATTGGGAAAAATGCAAATACACTTTGAGGAGATTTTCGGGTACAGTATCGGCTGTCGGGTAAACCTGAAGCACAACGGGTGGCTGCTCGTCGCTCTCAGGGATTGAAACCTCACCGATCGTCACTCCTTCTTCAAGAATTTCATAACGCATTCCGCGTGTCAGGGGCACAACAGGTGTAAAGATCACGTCGCCATCATCATCAAGGGTGAATGTCCCAAGGATGGGAGCGCGCTCACCATCACGGATTAGCCTGACTTCCATGGCACTCAGGTCAACCGCTTCAGCATGGACACGCTTTATCGTCAGGCTAACGGCCCTCTCGTTATCCCATCCAATGATAACCGGTTCATCTTCAGGATCACAACCCGCCAGCAATGCCAAGGTAAGTATTGCGGGTGCCAGGTACTTCAGGTTCATAGGATTCAATTTTCTTCAAGGCAAGAAAGCACGCACCCTTCAACAAAAAAAGCGTCACGACAGGTTTACTGCCATGACGCTTCTTTTTCTAATGATTCGCTTAGAGATACCGCTCACCGGCAGTCCACAAGTCCAGATCGCCATTGGTACGGCGCTGAACCATAATGAACTGTGAATCATCCAGTTTCTCAAGCTGCAGGACACCCGTTACCGGAAGGGAGATGAAATCCACGCCGGACGTAGCAAAACTCTCCTCAACGGGTGTTGTTATGCTACCCTGAAATGCCTCGATGCTCTTGTACTTGACTTTAAAGACCGGCCTGTTAGAGTTGGCCATGATGAGAAATGCGTCACCGCCCTTTTTTACGGTAATCATGTCGACCGGAGAATTGCCGCTGCCCATTTCGGCCACCGTCCTGCCCTTGACATGAGTGCCAGGCTTCAGGTCTTCAATGGGAAACACCACCAGCGGCGTACAGGTGTAGCTGGCGATCATGCATTTTTTGCCATTCACCTCTGAAATGGTGAAGGTGCGGATGGGTGAGAATGTCTCATACTGCTTGTGAGCTGCATGGTAGATCTCAAGGGATGCCCAGTCCTGTTGTTTTGTAAACGGATAGGGTATCATCCGGAACGTGGAACTAAACTCCTGGTTGGACAATCCACTCACCATTACCTTTCCATCATAAAAACCAAGATCAGAAATAGAGGCAACACGCAAAGGCCTTCCACGCTGATCCTTGGCATCTTCGGCAGGCGCATTGGCCAAAGCAATCGAAGAATATTCAGCCTTCTTCAGATCAACGGCCGTCACAGACTCTCCCTCCACTTTCAGCAGCACCGGTGAGCCATCGGCCAGCTGAACGGAGCAATACACCTTTTTGCTAACCGGGTTGACAGCCAGATCAGTAATGGTGATATTCTGAACATCTGTTCCCAATGCCAGGGCGATCTTCTGATCAAACTTCTTTACTTCGATGGCTGCGGCCTTTTCGACCTTTTGATTGTCCTTGGTGTCAAGGGCAAAAACGGTTGCTCCTTTTGAATCACCGATGAAGAGGATACCGTCAGGACCAAATGCCAGCGCACTGATGGATTTGATGTCCGGTGTTCCATTGACCATTCCATCCCTCAAACTGGTGGATGTGTCTGTAGTGGCA
>JAEUUD010000029.1:0-7644 GCA_016787625.1 Cyclobacteriaceae bacterium | reverse complement strand
CAGCGCACTGATGGATTTGATGTCCGGTGTTCCATTGACCATTCCATCCCTCAAACTGGTGGATGTGTCTGTAGTGGCCGTTATCACTGCCGCTACAAGGAAAAGGCAAAGCATGGCTAATTTTTTCATATGGTGGTATTCATTTGTGTTTTTCATGGGCACAAAATTGAATGTAGTGATTGGTTACAAGCTTTCAAATAGAAAATCCACAGCCTATTTCATGGCGTAGATCACTCCGAAACAAAAAATAGTGGGTGTGATCCTGAACCGATCGTTGGGTTCAGGCAACTGTTGTGCTTTTGTGCTGGTCGTATACTCCATAAAAATATGTTGTATGCCGGCCTTTACCCAGAGTTTGTTTTTTATCCGGTACGCAGCGAAAAATTCAGAGTTGAGGCTCCCCAGATCATTCTCACCAACAAGCAGCAGATTGAATCCGGAGGGTGACGCCGTCACCTGCTGACTGAAAGATCCATTGATGTAAGTACCTGGCTGATCCCTGCCAAACGAAAAACCAATAACATCAATGTTGAATCCTGCCCGCCAACGGTCCGAGAAGCGGTAGCCGATACTGAGGAGAATATTCAATGCACCGATTCGTCCGGAAGGGAGATGCACCGAATCCATGTTGGCCGGAATCTTGTCCTTAAAAAGTGCTGCCGGGCCACTTTCACCTTTAACGAGCTTTGCCGGAGCAGTGACATAATAGGTATTGTTTGAAAGCAAAGTGTTCATCCTCACCCCTGCCCCAAGCTCAAGTTTTTGTTTCTTCCCAAATTTCCAGGCAAACTGATATGAAGCTGACAAGCTTGTCTGGTTCCCACCGATGCCAACCGTCAGATCCATCACCCTGGACGTCGTTGATTGATCCTGCGCAATCGAAGGAATGGTCGTCAGAAGCAGGAGAACCCCAAGCAACTTTTTCATATTTCAAAGATTATGTCATTCAAATTCACTTCTCGTGATCCGGTTGTATTCTTTCATCAAACGTTCATACAGGCCCTCTTCTTTTATGTAACCCGTCAACTTGATTGAATCCTTGCTTGGATTGCGGTTGGTCACTGGCGGCGTCATGCAGGTGACATTCATTCCCGCTTTCTGCATGCCGTGTACAAGGTTGGTGAAGCTATTCGTATTGGACTCCTGCCCGTGCACAGCAAATGTCTTCTTTCCGTCGTCCCTGATGATTTGCCAGTACCTCGAATTCATGTGATGATGGAGTAACTGTCTAGGATTTTCTAAATACAGTTCCTGTGAAAGTAGCCACGAGCTTTCCCTCGCTGGTTACTTCAACCTGATACGTTGCCAATGACTTGCCAAGGTGCATCTCCTTCGCTGTTGCTTCAGCTTTGAAACCTTCCTTCATTGGCCGGTGAAATTGCATGCTTGTCGTAATGCCTACCGCATCCACGTCATGGCTGTTGGATGCCAATTCAAAAGCAACATCGGCAAGGCTATATAGAAAGCCTCCGTGAGTAAATCCAAGGCGGTTGGCATGCTGAGGGTCTGCCTTAGCCGCCACACGTGCAAAGCCTGGTGTCACCTCGATCACCTCAATGCCAAGCATTTCTGCAAAAGGATTCTTTCGATTACTCATGAAACAGTTTCATCGGGTTTCAATGACAGCTTCACTCCTGCGGCCTTCAACAAGGTCGAGGAGCATTCCCGCAATTTCTGCCGGTTGCACCCATTTCGACCAATCTGCGTTGGGCATGGCCTCCCTGTTTGCCGGCGAATCGATGGTTGATGGAACGACTACATGTGACTTGACCTGACTCTTTTTTCCGGCGTCACCGAGGAATGAAGACAATTTGAACAAAAGGGATTTGGAAAGGCCGTATGCTATCATGTTTTTTCCAGTACTGGCATCAAGGGCGGCACGTGCTCCGATGAAAACCAGCGTGCCGGAGCCTTGCTGCATCATGGTTTGAAAAACAGGCCTTGCCACATTGTATGCAGTAAGAAAATTAAGGTCGTACATCGCCGCCAACTCAACCTTACCTGTTTTGTCGATTGCTCCGGAAGCATATCCTCCTGCCAGCATCAGCGCCGCGTCGATGCTTTGTCCTTTTGTCAAATCCTGGATCAACCGTTCAACAAGCGCCTCCTGTGCTAAATCTACTTCCACAAAGGTTAACCCCTGCATGGTTTCTTTTGGCGCCTTACCTGGAGATACCGCAGCAATGACATGATATCCCTCTTTGAGAAATCGTTTGACAACCGCCGTCCCCAGATTCCCTCCTGCACCCGTTATCAGAACATTCTTCATGTCAGCTTGATTTAAGATGCAATGCCTTTGGATGCGTGAATGCACGGAGCCCCGCATGGCTCAGTGTTGAACCTATTCCTGACTGCAGCCTGCCGCTCCATGGCACGGCGGCACTCACCCGATCACAGCAATTCCAATATCCGGTGCCTGTATTCATTCTCTTCAGAATGGACAAAGCCCGCTCTTCATCCTTTGAATAAACTGAAGCAGTTAGGCCATACTTTGTATCTGCCATGAGCTTGACCGCCTCTTCATCATTCTTCACTTTCATGATGCCGATAATGGGGCCAAAGGATTCTTCCTGCATCACCTGCATGTCGTTGGAAACCTGCGTGAGAACCGTCGGCTGAAAGAAGTAACCCTTACCCTCCACTCGCTTTCCTCCCGTTTCAAGGCGTGCTCCTCGTTTAACAGCTTCCTGCACCTGATCTTCCAGAAACACCAATTGATCTTTTCTCGTCAACGGTCCCAGGTAAACACTTCCCATGGGGTCACCAGCAACATAGCCTTTAACTTCTTTGACGAAGTGGTCGACGTACTGGTCATACACTTTTTCATGAACATAAATCCTCTCTACCGCGCAGCAGCTTTGACCGTTGTTGTAGAAGGCTCCATCAGCGGTACCTGCCGCAACAGCTTTTACATCGGCGATATCATCTGTCACGTAAAGCGGGTCCTTCCCACCCAGTTCGCACTGGCAGGGTACCATCTTCCTGCTGACCCGCTCATAAATGTATTTTCCAGTTCGGTATGATCCAGTAAAGAAGTATCCATCGAAGGGCATATCGAGAAGTGTTTCCCCTACGTCCTTCCCTCCTGTAGCGGCTATGAATACATCGTGTGGAACACCTGCATCGTGCATCATGCGCTCAATTTCCAGACCGGTTAGCGTAGCAAATTCAGACGGCTTATACAGTACCGCGTTTCCCGCCAGTAACGCTGGTACAAAAACATTGGTACCCACCAGGTAAGGATAGTTCCATGCTGAAATGTTGCAAACGACGCCAAGTGGTTCGTAGCGGATTATTTCTTTGAGGCCTGGAGCCTCGTTCATCACCTCATCGCTGAGGTACGGCGTGGCATGGTCCGTGAGCCATTGGATGCGTTGTCTTGCGCCACCCAGTTCATTGCGTGATTGCTGAAGTGGTTTGCCGACTTCAGCCGTGAGGATCGCAGCGAGGTTATGAGTCTGGTGTTCGAGCATTTCTCCAAAGCGGCGGAGGATCAGGATTCGCTCGGCCAGGGGGACTTGTCGCCAGGCAGTGCTACCTGATCGAAGGCGGTTGTATTTTTCTTGAAGACTGTCTGAATCATCACAGGGCACCTCCCTGATCACTTCTTCAGTAGCAGGATTGACGATTCGCAGCATGGAGGCCATCAGATTGTTTCTTTTACGGCATCAATAAATGATTCCCGGATTTTTCTTGAGAACGGGCTTTGCTGGTCAGGCATCCTCTCGGGATGCCACTGCACCAGCATCAGGTAAGGGTGCTGATCCGGATCCCTGATCTCAGCCCCTTCCAGTGTACCATCAGGAGCAACACAATTCATGGATAGTCCTTCACCAAGCAGGTCGATTGCCTGGTGATGGGCGCTGTTCACTTCGCCGCGGTTAGCTCCGGCGATCTTTCCGAGACGCGTATTCTCCGGCAGCCATATTTCATGCATGCGATCATTGCCCTCCTGCAGCTTGCGGTGGTCGGTGCGGCCAAAGGTCATGATGTCTGGAACAAGGGTACCTCCGAGGAAAACGTTGGTGATCTGAAGTCCCCTGCAGATACCCAGCAATGGAAGTCGCTTCTTATGAGCGTATGCCAATACTTTTAGCTCAAACTCATCACGACGTTCATCAAGGTCGTCGAGCCTGAACTGCTCGACATAGCCAGCCCTGCCATAATGCTTTGGGTGAACATCTTCACCACCTGTGAGCATGATGCCCTTGCAAGATGAAACCTTATCCAGGTTATTCTCTTCGTAACCAAGTTTAATGATTTCAACATCCGGTGACTGTTGGAGCCACTTGGTGTAGTTATCATACTTCCTGCCGGCAGCGACGCCGATGGTCAGCTTCTTACTCATAGCGCTTGCAGGTAAAGTTGCTTAAAATCTTCACGGTTAACAGGCTTGGGGTTGTTGGGATGTGCAAAATCCGCCAGCGCGAGGTCTGCCAGAGGTTCTATGTGTTCAGGCTTTACTCCAATTTCCCTCATCTTATGCGGTATACCGATGCGTGTATTGAGGTCAAACAGATACTGCACCACAGCCTCCCCCCGTTCGTCGTTGAGATCCAGCGACCTGGCGATCCGTCTGAAACGATCTTCAAAGCCAGCAATATTGAAGCGCATTCCGTAAGGGATGGCTACTGCATTGGCCAGGCCATGGTGGGTATCGAGCAGTGACGAGAGTGGATGTGCCATGGAGTGAACGACGCCGAGTCCTTTTTGAAAGGCGACAGCCCCCATCATGGAAGCCATGAGCATGTTGCTCCTTGAATCAATGTCGGGATTCTTCACCGCCCGCTCCAGGGATTGACCAATAAGGCGCATTCCTTCCAGTGCGATGCCTTCAGCCATGGGATGTGGCATTTTTGCAAGGAAGGCCTCCATATTGTGTGTCAAGGCGTCCATGCCTGTTGCAGCGGTCACCGGCGGAGGAAGATCCATGGTCAGCAAGGGATCTGCAAAGACCGTTTTCGCCAACAGTTTTGGTGAGAAGAGTATTTTCTTCTGGTGTGTATCATCATCGGCAATGATGGCGCTCCGGCCAACCTCACTGCCCGTTCCGGCTGTGGTCGGCAGTGTGACGAAGTGAGGGACATCGTTGGTGACAAATACGTCGCCACCAATCAGGTCATCGTATTTGAAGAGATCTTCCCTGTGATTGACACGCAAAGTGATTGCACGCGCTACATCCAATGCCGCGCCGCCGCCAATTCCTACAATGCCGTCGCACCGGAAACCATCATAAGCATCCGTTCCCTTGTACACATCCGATTTCACGGGATTCTTGTGTATGTCCGAAAACACTTCGGCAGCCACCTGCTTGTTCTTCAATGACTCAACGATGTTCCTGAAGAATCCAAGTTGAGCAACGGTAGCGTCGGTGACAACCAGCGGCCTGGTGATATTGTTCTTTTTCAGATAGTCACCAAGCTCCTGGCTTGCTCCGGGGCCAAACCTGATGACGGTCGGAAAGTTGAATTGATAAATGGTGCCGGTGCTCATGAAGGATGGAACGAATAGATCAGATGATTTCGAAGTAACGCTGAAATTCCCAATCGGTAACTGCTTTCAGGTGCTGTCGCCATTCCCAGTTACGGGTTTGAACAAAATGATTGACGAAATCCTCTCCGAAGATTTCCCTCGCTGCCGTGCTTTTATCCATGAGGTGTGTGGCTTCCTCCAGCGTGCGAGGCAGCGTACCATTAGATAGATCTTCGTAACCATTTCCATCGGTCATGGGTTGTCGAAGCTTAAGGTTTTTGCGTATGCCATAAAGGCCAGCTCCCAGCGCGCCAGCCATGGCCAGGTACGGGTTTGCATCGGCGCCAATCACACGCGTCTCCAACCGGCAAGATGAACTTCCTCCGGTGATTGCCCTCACGGCGACCGTTCTGTTGTCAACACCCCATGTCAGTGTGGTTGGTGCCCAGGCACCTTCTACCAGTCGTTTGTAGCTGTTGATGGTTGGGGCAAACATGGGTAAGATCTGCGGCAACAGTTGCAATTGCCCGGCCAGATAACTTTTCATCAGGCCGCTCATGCCATGCTTGTCCTTGTCGTCATGAAACACATTCCTTTTTCCCTTGCCATCGAGAAGGCTTTGATGGACGTGGCCTCCACAACCTGGAAGTTGCGCGCTGATCTTGGCCATGAATGTTGCCATGATCCCGTGACGGTAAGCGATTTCTTTCACCGCTGTCTTGAAGAGTGTTGCGCGATCACCGGATTCAATTCCCTCCGTATACTTGATGGCGGCTTCAAGTACACCAGGCCCTGTCTCCGTATGCAATCCTTCAATCGGCACGCCAAATTTTGTCAGTCCATCAAAAAGCTCGGTAAAGAATTCATTACGCAGGCTGCTTCGCAGCACCGAGTATCCAAAATTTCCCGGGGTAAGCGGCTCCAGGTTCCTATACCCCTTGTCGCGTGATGATTCAGGCGTTTCCTTGAAGTTGAACCACTCAAATTCCTGAGAAAGTACGGGCCTGAAACCGGCATCATCGGCTTGCTTAAGAATCTTCTTCAGCAATTGCCTGGGGCAAACATGAGAGGGCTTGCCGCGTTCATCGAGGAACTCGCCAAGAAAAAATGGCACATCATTTTCCCATGGGATTTTCCTGAAAGTGGTCAGGTCAATGCGTGTCTTTGCATCCGGATAACCGGTATGCCAGCCTGTATAGTCGGCCTTGTCGTATACAGTGTCGTTGCTATCCCATCCGAACACGACATCACAGAAGGAAGTGGTTCCATCAGCAATGGACAGAAACTTTTCTGCTGAGACGTACTTTCCCCTGAGTATCCCGTCGATATCCGCGTAGGCGATCTTGACCTTTCCCGAAGGATGGTTCCTGACAAATTCAAGTATTGCCTTTGTCGTCATGATTTCATGTTCGCATTACGGGCTTTAAATATACCAAAGCAACCGCCGATTATCAGCACAAATACCATGGCGACCTTCAAATTGTAAAATGTCACCGCCGAAAGCGCCATGAAAGCAATGGCCAGGGCTATCCGTGGAAACCAGGGAAAAAATGGAGCTACAAATGGCCGTTCGAGTTCAGGGAAATTCCTCCTAAGTCTGATAACAGCCATCATCGAAATGCAGTAAAGGGATAAGGCGCCGAACACAGACAACGTGATGATCTCGCCTGTTCTGCCCGTAAGCAGAGCGGTAATGCCGATGACCCCATTAACGATCAGCGCAAGGACGGGTGTCTTGAACTTCGTGTTGACGCGACCGAGTCCTGATCCTGGAAAAATCACGCGGCTGAATTCACAGGATGACCTTCCAGCCGCCAGTAATAAACCATGGAAGGAAGCGACAAGGCCAAACAACCCAACAACACCAAGGAAAGTAAATTTCCAGCCTTCTGCATCCTTCAGTACACTCAGCGCCATAGGCAGCGGCGCATCACTGGTCGAGCCATCTGCGTTGAGCACGACGGCTTCCCATCCTCCAACACCGACCGCCCCTGCAAAAGTGAACATGCAAAGAACAATGAGGGTGAACAAGGCAGCGAGGAAGCCACGCGACATTGTTCGTTTAGGGTCGACCGTCTCTTCAGCGAGGTTGCCTATGCCTTCAATACCGAGGAAGAACCAGATGGCAAAAGGGATCGCAGCAAAAATGCCTGTCCAACCTGCCGGGAGGGC
>JAEUUD010000299.1 GCA_016787625.1 Cyclobacteriaceae bacterium | reverse complement strand
GCCGGCCCTGAAAGCACCCGTTCAACGCAACCACCCTTCCCACAATAGCATGGCCCACCAGATTCATCCAGGAAATTGTGTCCCCATTCCCCACCGATACCATGCAGTCCATGGATGGCCTGACCATTGACCACCAGTCCACCGCCAACACCGGTGCCCATAATTACTCCGAATACAACTTTTGCCTTAGGAAAATCCCTCCTGACAACACCGAGGCCTGCTTCAGCAATGGCAAAACAATTCGCATCATTCTCGATAAGTACTTCCATGCCAAGCACATTGGAAAGATCTTCCTGCAAGCGTCGACCGTTGAGACATTCGGAATTGCATCCATGCATCGTACCGGTTTTTGGATCCAGCGTTCCAGGTGTACCAATACCAATCCGGGTGGGTCTGTACCCCGCCTTTGCCTCCATTTGATCGACGAGGGTCTTCAGCTGATGAATAATATGATCATATCCCAGCGATGCCCCTGTCGCGATTCGATCCCTGAAGACGATGTCTTGCAACCTCCCCGGACCAAGAACCACGCCCTCTGCCTTGGTTCCTCCAAGGTCTATGCCCCACATTGAATTCTCTTTCATACTGAAGGATTTCTGAATGCTGTGGCCTGATGGATGAGGTCATGAATGCGCTCACGCTCGGCATTCCTTCGTTCATCACTCCATTTCAGCGATGTCGCCAACGATTCAAGGACGGCAAGGAGCACCTTTTCTACCCTATGAATATTAAAGTAGAGTAATCCGGTACGTCGCACCAGAAAATCGTCTGCATGCACGACCATTTCATGACGAATGGAAAAAGTAAGTTCAGACAATGCCAGGTTAATTTCCGGATCAGGGTTCCCTTGTGCCTCTGCCAGTTTTAGAATTTCATCAGCCTGACGTCCATAGAGGTGAACGAGGTAAGTGCCTTCCGCTCCTTTGAGGCCGAGGCTGGCCACTCGTTGGGCAACCTCCGCTGTGTACTTTTGAACGTCGGTTACCGTTCGCAGGGCCGGATGAACAAGGTTCATGTTCTCTGTTGC
>JAEUUD010000298.1 GCA_016787625.1 Cyclobacteriaceae bacterium | reverse complement strand
GCCGGCCCTGAAAGCACCCGTTCAACGCAACCACCCTTCCCACAATAGCATGGCCCACCAGATTCATCCAGGAAATTATGCCCCCATTCCCCACCGATACCATGCAGTCCATGTATGGCCTGACCATTGACCACCAGTCCACCGCCAACACCGGTGCCCATAATTACTCCGAATACAACTTTCGCCTTAGGAAAATCCCTCCTGACAACACCGAGGCCTGCTTCAGCAATGGCAAAACAATTTGCATCATTCTCGATAAGTACTTCCATGCCAAGCACATTGGAAAGATCTTCCTGCAAGCGTCGACCATTGAGACATTCGGAATTGCATCCATGCATTGTACCGGTTTTTGGATCCAGCGTTCCTGGTGTACCGATACCAATCCGGGTGGGTCTGTACCCCGCCTTTGCCTCCATTTGATCGACGATCGTCTTCAGCTGATGAATAATATAATCATATCCCAGCGATGCCCCTGTCGCGATTCGATCCCTGAAGACGATGTCTTGCAACCTGCCCGGACCAAGAACCACGCCCTCTGCCTTGGTTCCTCCAAGGTCTATGCCCCACAATGCGTTGTCTTTCATGCTGAAGGATTTCTGAATGCTGTGGCCTGATGGATAAGGTTGTGAATGCGCTCACGCTCGGCATTTCTTCGTTCATCACTCCATTTCAGCGATGTCGCCAACGATTCAAGGACGGCAAGGAGCACCTTTTCCACCCTGTGAATATTAAAGTAGAGTAATCCGGTCCGTCGCACCAGAAAATCGTCTGCATGCACGACCATTTCATGACGAATGGAAAAAGTAAGTTCCGACAATGCCAGGTTAATTTCAGGATCAGGGTTCCCTTGTGCCTCTGCCAGTTTTAGAATTTCATCGGCCTGATGTCCATAGAGGTGAACGAGGTAAGTGCCTTCCGCTCCTTTGAGTCCGAGGCTGGCCACTCGCTGTGCAACCTCCGCTGTGTACTTTTGAACGTCGGTTACCGTTCGCAGGGCCGGATGAACAAGGTTCATGTTCTCTGTTGC
>JAEUUD010000297.1 GCA_016787625.1 Cyclobacteriaceae bacterium | reverse complement strand
GAGGATGAGTTTAATCATCGGCTGCACCAGCTCCAGGAAAATGTGCAGTTCGCCTTCCGGGGTGGAATAGACCCGTGTTTCCGATTTTCTCGTTTCAAAGATGCAGGCCAGGTCATCACTCAGTTCGGAGGGAAGATCAGGAAAGGCATCATGCTGTTTTTTGCCCGCCCTATCAATCAGCAGTTTTTTGCCGGCCATGGCATGGGGAGAGAACACGGTTCCGAGGGCCAGCGGTTGTTCGGTTTTCAGAAACCCTTCAAATAAAGTGACGGGATTGTTGGCGGCACCGGGGATCACCGGCTCAATAAGTACATCGATGACTCCGTTGCATCCCAACCCGATACCCAGGTTCTGGTTGCTTTCTTCCCGCGTATCGTAGGTGACCGTCATGGCCAGGTTCTCGGTCATCACTACGCGGGCTTTGCGAAGCGCATCGCCCTCCAGGCAACCACCGCTGATGGATCCTACCCAATGGCCGTCATCGGTGATCAGCATGCGGGCACCCGGGCTGCGGTAGGAAGAACCATGAACCTTGATCACTGTGGCCAGGGCGGCCTTCCGTTGCCGGAAGTCCACCTTGCGGTAAGCCTCAACAATTGCCCGGAAATCTTTCATGCCTAGACGTTGGCCCCTAAGGCCGAACGTACAGGCAATTTATGAATTCTTTTGCCGGTGGCTGCGAATATCGCATTGCATAATGCCGCGGCCAGCGGGGGGAGGGTCATTTCCCCCATTCCTTCAGGGGACTCCTTGCTTTCGACGAGGACAACTTCAACACGGGGAGCATCTTTTATGCGCAATAGCGGATAGTCGTCGAAGTTGCCGTTCATGGCGCGGCCATCCTCGATAGACATACCCTGGAGCATGGCCGAACTGAGCCCGTCGATGATGCCGCCCTCCAGCTGATTGATGGCCCCGCTCCGGTTGATGACAAGACCACAATCCGCGACAGCGAGTACGTTCTCTACTTTGATGGCGTTGCCGGGGCCAAGGGAGACGCTCACCACTTCTGCGATGTAGGCGCCAAACATAAA
>JAEUUD010000296.1 GCA_016787625.1 Cyclobacteriaceae bacterium | reverse complement strand
GTAACTTTAGCCCCTCATGAAGAAGAAGGTTGCTGTTCTCGGCGCCGGTTTCGCCGGCCTGTCCGCTGCCACATGCCTCGCCCGGGAGGGATTCGAGGTAACGCTTTTCGAAAAGAATGACCTCCCGGGAGGGCGGGCAAGGCAGTTCTCCGAAGCGGGTTTCACGTTCGACATGGGACCCAGTTGGTACTGGATGCCGGATGTGTTTGACCGGTACTTTGCGCGCTTCGGCAAGAAACCCTCGCAATACTATACGTTGAAAAGGCTGGACCCCTCCTACCGGATCTGGTACGGGGTCAACGATTTCATGGACATCCCCGCCTCTATGGAGAAGCTCGAGGGGCTGTTTGATTCACTTGAATCCGGAAGCAGCAAACAGCTCCGGCGATTTCTGGCTGAAGGCAAATTCAAGTATGAAGTAGGAATCAATTCCCTGGTTTATAAACCCGGCCTGTCCCTGTTGGAATTTGCCGATCGCGAGGTGTTGACCGGGGCGCTCCGGCTACACCTTTTTCAGTCGATCACCCGCTATCTCCACAAGTTCTTTCATCACCCGCGCCTGATCAAGCTCCTGGAGTTCCCTGTGCTATTCCTCGGCGCCACCGCAGAAAAAACTCCGGCCTTGTACAGCCTGATGAACTATGCCGACATGTCGCTGGGAACCTGGTATCCCCAGGGTGGCATGTATTCCATCGTGAAGGGGATGGAGAAACTCGCCCGGGAACAAGGGGTAATTTTCCGGTACTCCAGCACGGTAGAACGCATTCCCGTCAAGGACCGACGGGCGACCGGCGTCGTAGTCAACGGGCAGGAAGAGTTATTCGATTACGTGGTTGCCGGCGCCGACTATCATCACGTCGAACAGAACTTGCTGCCGAAAGAAAGCCGGAGGTATTCTGAATCCTATTGGAACAGCAGGGTGATGGCTCCCTCGAGCCTGCTTTTCTATGTCGGCCTCAATACGCGGGTCGAAGGCGTCCTTCATCACACCTTGTTTTTTGATGAAGACTTTACAAAACACGCACACGAGATCTATGAAGAGCCTAA
>JAEUUD010000295.1:262-1048 GCA_016787625.1 Cyclobacteriaceae bacterium | reverse complement strand
AAGGACCTGCTGGGCATGATTCCCGGCGTGGGCAAGGCGATGAAAGACGTCAACGTCGACGACAACGCCTTCAAACCGCTGGAGGCCATCATCCAGTCGATGACCATCAAGGAGCGCGAGAATCCGGAGATCATCAACAGCAGCCGCAAGGAGCGCATCGCCAAAGGGAGTGGCACTTCCGTGCAGCAGGTAAACCAGTTGCTGAAGCAGTTTACCGAGCTTCGCAAGATGATGAAGACCATGAACAAAATGGGCGGAGGAAAGCGTGCCCTGTCAGCCCTTAACCCATTCGGGGGCAGGTAAATTCCAGGCCTTCGGCCGAACTATTGCCCGCCTGTTACCGTTAGAACACCAGCGCAGCTTCCTGCGCTTTCCATCATTCACTTAAACCAATCAAACTATGATCAAGAGAACAGTTATGACGGTATTTCTGCTCGCCCTGGCAGCCGTAATCGGCTTCGCGCAAGGACAGGATAAAAGCAAGCGGCCCAGCCCGCCACGTACGGCTGAGGGCAGCATCGACGGCGTGAAAGTTAAGATTGACTACTCGGCTCCTTCCGCCAAGGGCAGGAAGATGCTGGGTGGAATTGAGCCTTTCGGCAAGGTATGGCGCACGGGTGCCAACGAAGCCACCACGTTTGAAATTGACAAGCCCATCCAGGTAGAGGGCAAGACGCTGGCGGCCGGCAAGTACGAGCTCTTCTCCATTCCCGGCGAAACGGAGTGGACCATCATTTTTCAGAAGGCCACGGGCCAGTGGGGTGCCTACAGCTACAAGGAGAGCAA
>JAEUUD010000295.1:0-252 GCA_016787625.1 Cyclobacteriaceae bacterium | reverse complement strand
GTATCGCCGTTCAGGCATCCCGGAGTTCAGGCATCCCCTGGGCTCCGGGTTTTTTGTTTCAGAGGGTATTGAAGTAGTCGACCATGAGCATCAGGTCGCGTTCGCGGGACGGGTTGAGCTTGTTGATCTTCTGAAACTTCTTCATCTCGTCGGCACGCTCACTCCATAACGTCTCCAACTCCTTGCGGCTCAGGGACCGGAGTTCGGTGGCCGTGCTGTAAAGAAGAACGCGCTTCTTATAGATCTGGTAAT
>JAEUUD010000294.1 GCA_016787625.1 Cyclobacteriaceae bacterium | reverse complement strand
GAATGGGATGACCAGTGGCCGTGCGGGGAAGGTATTGAGAGGGACGGATAATCTGAAGTAGAAGTCAGAAGACAGGAGCCAGGAGCGGAATCTAGAAGCTAGAATCTAGAAGCTAGTACCGTAAAAAATGTCCGGATTCTAAATCCGTGGAAATCCGTGTCATCCGTGGCTTATCAAAGACAGGAGTCAGGAGCGGAATCTAGAATCTAGAATCTAGAAGCTAGAAGCTAGTAGCGTAAAAAAGTTGCCTTCGCGGTTTTGGATGTCTCAGCCAAATACCGCGAGCTTCGGACTTTCTAATAAGCAGGCCCGCTAATAACCGACCAGAATCGATTGATCCTTTCCGAAATCACACATTTCATAGTTACTGGCAAAGGTCGCGGTACCAGAGACTGGACCGCGAAGGCAACCCTAAAAGAACCGCGTGCGCTTATGTTGAAGGTGAACCATTAAACGCCGATGGTGCTGACCCACAACCATTTTCTTAACTTGACAGAAGTCAGGAGACAGGAGTCAGAATCTAGAAGCTAGTTGTCTTCGCGGTTTTGGATGTCTCAGTCAAAAATCGCGAGCTTTAGGTTTTGATAAGTAGGACAGCTAAATCCGTGGAAATCCGTGTAATCCGTGGCTCGAGCTATGACCATCAATGACATCCATATACGTACAGATTTGAAGCCGGGCGATGCTGAGTCCGTCATTCAGCTTCACGATAAAATCTACAGGGAGGAGTATCATTTCGGAAGCGAATTTCAAGGCTATGTAGCAGCCGGCTTTCAGGAATTTTTATCGCACTACGATCCTGCTACCAACAGGGTGTGGGTTTGCGAACACAAAGGCATCATGATCGGCTTCATGCTCCTGATGAACCGGTGGCCATCAGCACAACTTCGTTACTTCCTTATCGAGCCTGAGTACAGAGGAATCGGATTGGGGAAGAAGCTCATGGAATCATTCATCGGCTTCATGAAACAATGTGGCTATACCTCTGCATACCTGTGGACAACCAATGAATTGCCGGCAGCGGCCTCCCTTTACATCCGCCATGGCTTCAC
>JAEUUD010000293.1 GCA_016787625.1 Cyclobacteriaceae bacterium | reverse complement strand
TCCCGATTTCTTCGAAACCCAGGTAAAAGCTATCGATGGCAACTACCTGGATTTATATGGCCTGCAGCTGGTGGCCGGCACTAACCTGCAGGACCTGGATACCGCCCAGGGTTTCCTGGTCAACGAGAAGCTGGCGCGCGTCACCGGCCATGCTAACCCGGCCGAAATGGTCGGAAAGCGGATCGATATGTGGGGAAAGAAACTACCGGTGGTTGGTGTAGTCAGGGATTTCCATACCGTTTCACTCCACACGCCCATTGAGGCCACCATTCTGCTCAACCGTATTCGCAACTACCGGACGTTGTCTGTTCAGATCCGGCCGGGCGAGTTTCAAACCACCCTGGCCACGATTCAGAAGATGTGGGAGACGACATACCCTGAATACATCTTTTCGTATGAATTCATGGATCAATCCATCCAGGAGTTCTATGAGAGCGAGTCAAAATTGTCGGCGTTGCTGACGGCGTTCACCAGCCTGGCCATTTTTATCGGATGCCTGGGTCTGTTTGGGCTGGCCTCGTTTATGGCCAATCAGAAAACCAAGGAAATCGGCATCCGCAAGGTGCTGGGGGCGAGTGTCAACCATATCCTGCTGATCTTTTCCCGGGAGTTTGTGGTCCTGATTGTCGTGGGCTTTGCCGCGGCTGCTCCTGTCGCCTGGTATTTGATGAATGAATACCTGAGTGAATTTGCCTACAAGATTACACTCGGTCCTGAATTGTTTCTTGGGGGGCTCACCCTGACGTTGCTGGTTGCCGGGGCTACGGTGGGGTATCGCTCGGTTCGCGCAGCCCTGGTCAACCCGGTGGATTCGTTAAGGTCAGAATAGGGTTGCCCATAAGCAGCGTAGCCCCTGACGGGGCAATAATTACGAAGTGCTTAACGGACGGGAATCGCGACTAGCCGAGGATGAGTTTCATCCCAGGTGAGAGCTGGTTGTCCTTCAGGTTGTTGAGGGCCTTGAGCTTCTCGACAGTCAGGCCCTTGAACTTCCTGGAAATGTCCCATAGCGTATCGCCTTCCTGAACGACATAGGTTTTGTCGGACGGCATTTC
>JAEUUD010000292.1 GCA_016787625.1 Cyclobacteriaceae bacterium | reverse complement strand
TTTTCGCTAATTTTGCCCCGATGAACAAAACCGTTGCGCTGCATACATTGGGCTGCAAGCTGAATTTCTCGGAAACCTCCACCATTGGCAGGTTGCTCGAGAACGACGGCTTTGAAAAGAAAGACTTCGACGAAGTGGCCGATGTATACGTCATCAATACCTGTTCGGTTACGGAGAACGCGGATAAAGAATGCCGGCAGCTCGTACGCCGGATCCAGCGCAAAGCCCCCGAAGCCATGGTGGTTATCACCGGCTGCTACGCCCAGTTGAAACCCCAGGAGATCGCTTCCATTCCCGGGGTGGACCTGGTGCTGGGCGCCGCCGAGAAATTCAACATCACCGAGCATCTGCGTGAGATCACCAAGGGAGATGCGGCGAAGATCTGCAGCTGCGATATCGACGATGTAAATTCGTTCACGGCATCCCATTCCATCAACGACCGCACCCGCATATTTTTAAAAGTACAGGACGGCTGCGATTATACCTGTTCGTTCTGCACCATACCGATGGCCCGGGGCAAGAGCCGGAGCGACAGCATCGAAAATGTTGTTGCCAATGTAAAAGCGCTTGCGGCGCAAGACGCGAAAGAAGTAGTGCTTACCGGCATCAACCTCGGCGACTTCGGCAAGGGGCTGAGTGGCGGTAAACGAAAAGAGGAGAATTTCTTTGAACTGGTTCAGGCCCTCGATGACGTAAGCGGCATCGAACGTTTCCGGATCTCTTCCATCGAGCCCAACCTGCTCAGCAACGAGATCATCGAATTCGTGAGCAACAGCAAACGCTTCATGCCGCATTTTCACATCCCGCTACAAAGCGGCAGCAACCGGATACTGGGATTGATGCGGCGGCGGTACCAGCGGGAATTATATGCCGAACGGGTGGGCCTGATCAAAGCCATCATGCCGCATTGCTGCATCGGCGTGGATGTGATCGTGGGATTTCCGGGAGAGACCGATACCGACTTCAGGGAGACCTTCGACTTCCTGCATCAACTGGACATCTCCTACCTGCATGTGTTCACCTATTCTGAGCGGGCGAATACCCTGGCCGCCGGAATGAGCGAGG
>JAEUUD010000291.1 GCA_016787625.1 Cyclobacteriaceae bacterium | reverse complement strand
AGCCATTCATTCATCAGGTACCATGCAAGCGGCCACGCAATGAGATTAGCAATGAGAACAAGCTGGATAAATCCTCGGGACAAGAGCAAAACGATATTGGGTGCCGTTGAACCAAGGACTTTGCGAATACCAATCTCCTTCGTTCGCTGCAAGGTCATAAACGATGCCAATCCAAATAGTCCAAGGCAGGCAATAAAGATTGCCAGCGCAGTAAAAATCCCAAATATCCTGCCGAATTGTTTGTCTCGTTCGTATTGCCGATTGAAAAACTGGTCAAGTACAAAATAGTCCATGGGGTTACCGGGAAAAAGTGTCTTCCATGGTCCTTCCAGACCTGCCAACACGGACTGGTAGTTTTCATCCTCAATCTTGAACGAGCAGAATGTCGAGAATTGAGGAAGGTAGCGATACACCAATGGACCAACAGCTTCTTTCAAGGACATCTGATGGTAGTTCTCAAGCACGCCTACAATTTCAAACGTATCCCCTTGAATGACCTTCTGTCCGATGGCTTCATTGGGATCTTTCCAATCCAGCGCTTCTGCCATGGCCCTATTGAGAATCATCCTGCGATTTTCACCAGGATGATCCAAATCAAAGGATCTTCCAGCCGCTAACTTCAGTCCAAAGGCAGAAACATAGTCACCATCTATGCCGACCGTGTAACCGGAGATGGACGTCTCCGGGCCACCCACCTGTCGCCTGATACCGCTCGCCCAGAATATCTCATCGCCGGGAATGTTGGTCGATGCGGTCATGCTCTTTACACCAGCCACACGCAGTGCTTCAGATTTGAATGTGGCCATCTTCTTCGCGAATAAAGAATCGGCAGCTTGCGGACTCTTGAGCACCAGGGTCTGCACAATATCTACGCCTAGATCCTTGCTCCGCATAAAGCTCAGCTGTTGATAGACAACGACTGACCCTACAATGAGAAATACCGAAGCTACAAACTGAAAGACAACAAGCGATTTTCTAAGGATATTGCCGTGCCCCGAGCGCATCACTTTTCCCTTCAAAACGGTTACTGGTTTGAACCCTGAAAGAATGACTGCAGGATAAAAGCCAGAGAG
>JAEUUD010000290.1 GCA_016787625.1 Cyclobacteriaceae bacterium | reverse complement strand
TACCATACGTTGTTTGATGACATCACCGTTTGGTTGTTGTGTGATGGGCCGGTTTTCCAAACCGGCGATCCCACGTTGAAATTCGGAGGCCGTGGCGTGACAGACATGGAACTGACCGTCTATGGCGCCAGCAGGCCCTTGCACAGCGGCCACTACGGCAACTATGCGCCTGATCCTGGATTCATGCTCTCTCAACTCCTGTCATCCATGAAAGACCCGCAAGGTCGTGTGCTCATTGATGGCTACTATGATTCTGTCGAACCCATCTCTGCGTTCGAGAGGGAGCAGCTTAAAAAGGTACCCAACATTGAACAGGTACTGAAACAAGATCTTGAGCTGAACTTTACCGAGGGCAGTGGCGAGTCGCTGTTTGAAAGATTGCTTCTTCCCTCCCTAACTGTAAAGGGACTTTATGCAGGCAATGTCGGGTCTCTCGCACGCAATGTCATTCCCAACATAGCCATTGGTTCTCTGAGCCTTCGCCTGGTGAAAGGCAATGACCCTGAAAAGATGCTTGACCTGGTAGAAGCCCATATCCGCAAGCAAGGATGGCACATCGTGTACAAAGACCCCGATCATGAGACACGCATGCAGTATCCAAAAATTGTCAAGGTGGATCGTGAGAAATTTGGATTTCCTGCCGCCAAGGTTCCCATGGACCACCCCGCTGTACTCCCCGTCATTGAGGCGGTGCGTTCATTCACAGGAGACAAGTTGGTGTTGCTTCCCAGCGAAGGTGGCTCCAACGGAATATTTACTTTGATCTTTGACGGCCTGAAGAAGCCGGGCATTTCCGTGAACATGGTGAACCACGACAACAACCAGCACGCGGAAGACGAAAATGTGCGGATCGGTAACATCTGGTACGGCGTTGATCTGATGTCTGTATTGTTCACCATGCCACCGCAGGGCCTGGAGAAGATCAAGAAAAAATAATCATGGAGGCCGTCAACAAAAAAGAGTGCCCTTCGTGCGCCATGGACATTGATGTTGACAGTGAAGTCTGTCCGATTTGTTCTTACGAATTTTCGGAACCTGTCAATGTCACCCGATGGGTAGCCGTTGGATTACTCGTTGT
>JAEUUD010000028.1 GCA_016787625.1 Cyclobacteriaceae bacterium | reverse complement strand
GTACTTAAAGAGGGGTGTCACATCGAGGAGTCCGGCGGCATTGCGGAACGCGTAGTATTCCGGATCGTGGAAGACGTCATAGGAGCAGACGGCATAGTAGCCGGCCCATTCCTTGTACTTCATGCTGGTGCACAGCACTGATGTTCTGGGGAAAAATGGGGTCTGTAATGGCATAAGTTTGGGCTTTGATGGCGCAGCCGTGGAGGCAAATGCGCGTAATGACTTTAGAAAAAAGGGAAAAGATGGCGACGTATCGCCAGGCAGACCATCACAATCCGGGTATGAGTACCCAGGGTGACTTTGACTTGTCGATGGTGCTGTGGTTCATGAAGTCGTAAATGTAGAAAAATATCCGAGGAAATCGCCAAAGCTGGTAAGTGTGTTCCTTGACCTGGGGTCTTGTGAGCGGGAAACGGGTCTCCTCGCGCCTTTAGCGCGGGACCTCGCGACCATCCTTGGTGATGGTGTTCTCTTGAGCGGGAAACGGGTCTCGAATGCCGGGCTTCGCCCGAGCATCCTCGCGCCTTTGGCGCGGGACCTCGCGACCATCCTTGGTGATGGTGTTCTCTTGAGCGGGAAACGGGTCTCGAACCCGCGACCTGCAGCTTGGGAAGCTGCCGCTCTACCAACTGAGCTACTCCCGCTTGTCGTTGAGAACCAAATGTAAGAAAAGGACAGAACGACGCCTATCCAGAAATCAGGGCTGCGCGTCAATTTCAGCGGCTGCGTAAGCAAATCCGGCCCACTCTTTTGACTCAAGAATTTTCTTATACAATTCCTGGGCCGTGGTCATATCTCCCTTGTATCGGTACCAGTTCGCCAGTCCGTACAACTTTGTCATTTCAAGCAACGTCATCTGGTCGATGGGTTTGCTCTTGTCGACAAGCGCTTCAGGTTTTATCTCACCATTGAACAACAGAAGTCTCCTGTAGTATGGATAGTCTTTGTTCTCTATGACGAATGTGAGCGTGAACGGTTTTAGCACAGCCTTGGCCTTGTTGACCTTTCCGGCACGCATGTATGCGTTGTACAGCCAGTCGCTGGCTCCGGCCATGTCGCCGCCAGCATGAGAAGTAGCTCGACTTTTTTCAAATGCTTCCGCGGAAGCTGAATAGTCTTTCTTGAGATAGTGGTAAAGTCCGATGTGGTACCAGATCTGATGTTGGTACGTGGCGCCCTTCTTGCCGGCTGCGTCGTACTCATACACTTCGCCTTCATTCCTGATGAGTTTCTCAGCCCGATTTAGATCGGTGATGGCCCGATCCAGTTGACGAAGATTGATGTACCGGTGTCCGCGATGCCTGAGCAGTTTGTACGAATTGGGAAACTTGCTGAGTCCCTGTGAGTAAATGTCAATCGCCTTACGGAATTGGCTGATGCTAACGTATGCGCGTCCCATATCCACGTAATCCTCTTCCGTGACATCTGCCTTGGAGCGGATGACGGCCACTACACTATCACACATGGCCACACTTTTCGGATCAGCCTGCTTGGCAACCAGCGGTTTGCCAGAAAAGGAAATGGCCTCTGGCGCCGGACCGGTTGGCTGCTGTGGCTGTTGTGCGTTGGAAACAACTGCATAGACAAGGAATAGAACGACAAGTGCTCTCATGGTATGCTGGGTTAATTCAATAGTCTGCTCAATGCCTGTTGGGCTTTCTGGAAGTTAAAGGAATCCTGATGCGTATGCATCAGTTGTTTGATTTTGTCATTGCAAAGGTTGCCGATGCTTCCTTCATGGGTGTAGTTCGCCTTGCCCGATGGAGCGAATTTTCCCTGTTCGATATCCAGGCCCACTTTCTTATAGGCATCCCGAAATGGAACACCCGTCTGTACCAACTTGTTGACTTCTTCAACACTAAAGAGATACTGGTACTTGGGATCATCCAGGATGCGTTCATTCACCTTAGCTTTTGACAGCATCAGTACGGTCATCCGGAGACAATCGCTGAGAGTCCTGAATGCGGGAAATAATGTTTCCTTAAGCAACTGAAGGTCGCGATGGTAACCTGAGGGCAGGTTAGCCGTGAGCAGGTTGATTTCGTTGGCAACGGATTGGATGCCGTTGCATTTACCACGAATCAATTCAAAGACATCTGGATTTTTCTTGTGCGGCATGATGCTGGAGCCGGTTGTGAGCTCATCCGGAAAGCTGATGAATCCAAAATTAGGATTCATATAAAGGCATACATCCATGCTGAGCTTTGAAAGGGTGGCCGCAACATTGCCGAGGGCCGCAGCAACAATGCGCTCTGTCTTGCCACGACCCATTTGCGCATAAACAACATTGTAGTTGAGGTCTTCGAACCCAAGGAGTTCAGTCGTCATGGTGCGGTTTAACGGGAAGGATGAGCCATATCCGGCACCTGATCCGAGGGGATTCTTGTTTGTAACCCGGTAAGCAGCCTGCAGGGTGATCACGTCATCCACGAGGCTCTCGGCATATGCGGCGAACCACAGCCCAAAGGAGGAAGGCATGGCAAGTTGAAGGTGGGTGTAACCCGGGAGTAATTGGTTCTTGTGTTCTTCACTCTTTGCGATGAGCAAGTCGAAGAGCGCACGGATGCTGCCAGCCAACGATTGAATCTCATCCCGTATGAAAAGCCTGATATCAACAAGGACCTGATCATTGCGGGAACGACCGCTGTGAATCTTCTTGCCTACATCTCCAAGGGTTTTGGTCAGCATCATCTCCACCTGGGAATGAACATCCTCCACACCCTGGTCGATGCTGAAAGTGCCGTTCATGATGGCGCCGTGAATTTTCTTCAGTTCTCCTGTCAGTGTTTTTAACTCGGCGCTGGTCAACAAACCAATGGTCTCCAGCATCCGGATGTGCGCCATGGAGCCCAGCACATCAAACTGTGCAAGGTGCAGATCCCACTCACGATCCGTTCCTGTTGTAAAGTCAGTCACATCCTGTAGGGCACCTTTACTTTTCTCCCACAATTTCATAGTCTGTTCGCCGGTTGCCGGTTTTGTGTGAATTTATTGATTCTTTTGGTAAGTAGGCAAACATTCCGGCGAACGGCCGTCAAGCAAGCTCAATGAGCTGAATGTAGTCATCAATACCTTGTGTGACCTCCTTGATGAAAATAAACTCATCGGCCATGTGTGACCGCGAGGAACTTCCAGGCCCCATCTTGATCGAAGGAACCGGGATCAGAGCCCGGTCGGAGGTTGTGGGCGATCCGTAAAGTTTTTTGTTCAGTTTGGTTGCTGAAATAACCAGTGGATGATCGTGTGAAATTGCCGATGGCCGTATCCTCAGCGACCGCGGAACGATCGTGCAATGTGTATGTTCCCTGACGATGTTCAGCACTTCTTCAAGGGTGTAAGCATCCGTGACGCGGATATCGACAGTAAAACGGCATTCCGATGGAACCTGATTGTGTGCCTGTCCAGCCTGGATGATTGTCACCGACATTTTAATGTGCCCCAGCGACTCAGAAACTTTTGGAAACTGAAATGTCCTGAACCACTGGATATCTTCCATCGCCTTGTAAATGGCATTCTCTCCTTCGTCGCGGGCGGCATGCCCGGCTTTGCCTGACGCAACACAGTCAACAACGAGCAATCCCTTTTCGGAAACGGCAACGTCCATCTCGGTCGGTTCTCCAACAATGGCGGCGTCCATGTCGGGCAACTCTGGCCATATGCTTTCAATGCCTTGCGTACCTGAAATCTCTTCTTCTGCTGTGGCGGCCATCACAAGGTTGTACTTGAAATCTTTCTTGTCATAGAAATGAAGGAAGGTGGCGATGAGCGAGACGAGTGGGCCGCCGGCGTCATTGCTTCCAAGACCGAATACCTTTCCATCTTCAACAGAAGGTTGAAATGGGTCACGTGTATATCCGGGGTTTGGCCTGACCGTGTCATGGTGCGAATTGAGCAGTATGGTTTTACGCTCGGGATCAAAATGCTTGTTGACAGCCCAGACATTGTTGGCCCTGCGTTTGGTAGAAACCTTATGACGCAGAAAAAATTCCTCCAGTATGGATGCCGTCTTATCTTCTTCACGGCTCACGGAAGGCGTGGCGATCAGCTGCTTGAGCAGGTCCAGCGCCTGCGTGTGAAGTTGTTCCCTGGTCAGCATGTTTCTGAATGCCTCACAAGGTAATCAATGTTCCTTCCGTATCGACACGTGTGTTCTTGATGAGGTCAGAGGCCTCGCCAATCAGTACTTCCTTTACACCTGCGTGAAGGGCTGAAAAAGAATTTTCCAGTTTGGGCAGGATACCATCAGTGAAAATGCCTTGAGTAAGCTGCTGCTTGTAGCTTGATTCGGTCAGTTGCCGGATGACAGACTGCTCATCCTTCACATCCCTGAGCACACCCTTCTTCTCAAAGCAGAAGATCAGCCTGACATCAAAATGTTTGCTGAGGGAGACGGCCAGAACAGAGGCAATGGTGTCGGCATTGGTGTTGAGCATCATGCCATCGCCGTGGGTGAGCGGTGCAAATATTGGTACGACGTTCTGACGAAGAAGAAAATAAAGCAGTGTTGAGTTGACACTGTCGGGAGTGATGTCACCGACAAACCCGTAGTCAAGTTGTCCGACGGGTCTCTTGACAGCCTTGATCATGTTTCCATCGGCGCCGGTAACACCCAGGGCGTTACAACCAAGCTGTTGCAGGTGTGCAACCATTTGCTTGTTGATGAGACCGCCATAGACCATCGTCACCAGGTCCAGCGTTTGCCGGTCAGTAATTCTTCTGCCGTCAACGTATTTGGATTCAATCCCCAGTTGATTGCCGATTTTAGTGGCCATGGCTCCTCCGCCATGGATGAGAATTTTTGGTGCCTGGATCGAAGCAAAGTCCTTGAGAAACTTCAGCAGTGACTCCTCGTTGTCAAGGACATTGCCTCCGATTTTTGTGACGAACAGTTTATTCATACCATTTTCCTAAGTATCTCCGCAATGACTGCCTGCGCAGCCCACACCCGGTTGGCAGCCTGCTCAGTGACCAGGCTCGACGGTCCATCCAGGAGCTTCCCGCTCAGTTCAACATTCCTTCTTACCGGGAGGCAATGCATGACCCGCCCATGGTTGGTCGTCTTCATTTTTTCCGGTGTGAGCATCCATGAAGCATCATTTGGTCCCAGGACGCCGTAATCCTGAAATGAACTCCAGTTCTTGACGTAAACAAAGTCAGCGCCTTCCATGGCTTCCTGTTGGTTCGTTGTCATGTGTGCACCGTTGGTGAACTCCTTTGAAAGATCAAGGCCCTTCGGATGTGCAATGACAAACTCGGCTTTGCCCCAGGCGTTGACCCACTGTGCGAAACTGTTGGCCACGCATTGAGGGAGCGGTTTGACATGTGGTGCCCAGGTGAGTACTACTTTTGGCTTGTGACCCGCAGGAAGCAGCGCCTGCATGGTCATCAGGTCGGCAAGGCTCTGCAGGGGATGAAGGGTGGCGCTTTCAAGGCTTATCACGGGAATGCCTGCATAGCGAATGAACTGGTTGATGGCCTGTTCACTGTAGTCCTCGGATTTATTTTTCAAAGAAGGAAACGTTCTCACGCCGAGAATATCAAAATACCGCCCAAGCACCGGGGCGGCATCACGAATGTGCTCCACGGTGGTGCCGTTCATAATGGTGTCTTCCCCGAACTCCAGCGCCCAACCTTCCTGACCCACGTTAAAGACGATAGCCTCCATGCCAAGATTGGAAGCGGCAATCTGCGTGCTGAGCCTCGTGCGCATGCTTGGATTAAAGAACAGCAATCCGATGCGTTTGTGTTGACCCAGCGTTCGATCCATTCCCGGATCCTTCTTGTAACGCGCAGCCATATCGAGCAAGGCGGGTAAGTTGGATACGTCGTTGACAGAAGTGAAATTTTTCATGACAGTTCTTGCATTAGGGCCTTCTGGAAGATGGCCGATTCTTCTTCTGTGATGTTCAGGGATGGAAGCAGCCGGATGGTATGAGGTTTTGCTTCACCGGTAAAGATATGATGTTCATGAAGGAGGTTGTTCCTCAGGCTGCTATGTTCTGCAGGGAGATCGAATCCGATCATCAGGCCACGCCCACGGACCTCAAGAACACCAGGCACCTTCTTCAGTTGGTCCATCCATGCGGTACCAAGGGTTGCCGCGTGATTGATGAGGTTCTCTTGTTCGATGACTTCCAGCACAGCCAGGGATGCGGCACAGGCCAGGTAGCTTCCGCCGAAGGTTGTGCCGAGCATTCCATGCCAAGGCTTGATGTCTGGATGAATCAGGACGCCACCTACCGGAAACCCGTTGCCCATACCCTTGGCGATTGTGATGAGGTCTGGCTTTATTCCGGAAAACTGATGGGAGAAAAACTTTCCGGAGCGACCATAACCCGACTGGATTTCATCCAGAATCAGGAGGCTTCCATAGGTTTTGCATTGGGTTGCCAGGAAACGGAGGAATTCATCATCCGCAACATGAATGCCTCCAACTCCCTGGATGCCTTCGATAATGACGGCGGCAACATCTGAACCCATCGCCGCCTTCAACGCTTCTTTGTCATTGAAAGGAAGGAACTCAACCAAGTGGCCGGCATTGAAGGGTGAAACGATTTTTGGATTGTCTGTCGCTGCAACGGCCCCGGACGTTCTGCCGTGAAAGGCTTTCCTGAACGCAATGATTTTTTTTCTTCCAGTGACGAATGATGCAAGCTTGAGTGCATTTTCATTAGCCTCGGCCCCGGAGTTGCACAGAAAAAGCTGATGCTCCGGATAACCGGACACCTGACCAAGTTTATCGGCCAAGCGCTGCTGAAGTGAGCTGACGACGCTGTTCGAATAAAAGGAAATCTGGTTGAGCTGAGTGGTTAGGGCCTTAACAAAAACCGGATGGCCATGTCCTATCGAAATCACTGCATGACCGCCGTAGAGATCAAGATACTTTTTGCCATTCTTGTCCCAAAGCCAGGAACCCTGTGCCTTGACAGGCTCGATAGGAAACAGGGGATATACATCAAACAGGTTCACAGGAAAAGAGGGATTTAGTAAACACTTCCCTTCAGGGTCAGTCCCGCCGTCTCGTCCAAACCAAGCATGAGGTTCATGTTTTGAACGGCCTGCCCGCTGGCGCCTTTCAGGAGATTATCAGTGACGGAATGTATGGCCAGCGTTTGATTAACCTTTTCCAGGTACACGAGACATTTATTGGTGTTCACCACTTGTTTAATGTCCACCATCTGTGAGGCGATGTGTGTGAATGGGTGGTCTTTGTAGAATTCCTTGTACAAGGTGTCTACCTCCTCCTGGGAAAGGGGGCACTCAACCATGGATGTGACAAAGATGCCGCGTGCAAAATCACCGCGCCATGGAACAAACTGAACGCTGTCGAAAGATGGCTGAAGTGACCGGAGGGTTTGATGAATCTCATCCAGGTGCTGATGGCGAAGTACTTTGTATGCGGATATGTTGTTTGTGCGCCACGTGAAGTGGGTAAACTCCGTTGGTTTTTGACCTGCGCCTGTTGAGCCGGTGATTCCGGTAGTGTGGACCGTTTTCAGCAAGCCTCGCTTTGCAAGGGGAAGTAGCCCGAGTTGGATGGTGGTTGCGAAACAACCGGGGTTGGCCACATGGTGTGCTTTCCGGATGAGGTCGCGCTGAAATTCAGGAAGCCCATATATAAAGGTGCGGTCGCCAGCGCGGGCGCGCAGCCTAAAGTCATTGCCCAGATCGATGATCCGTGTGCCTGACGGAATGGAATGCTTGTCCAGCCACGCTGTGCTTTCTCCGTGGCTCAGGCAAAGAAACAGCACATCAACCGGTTCGTCTGCGGTAGCAGAAAATACAAGGTTGGTATCGCCTGTAAGATCACCATGAATGCTGGAAACAGGTTTACCGTGTTGGCTGCGGCTTTGTACAAAAACCAGCTCAACTGAAGGATGACGCAATAGCAGGCGCAGTACTTCGCCGCCTGTGTATCCGGCTCCACCTACAATTCCAGCCCTGAAGTTTGCTCCCATCATTATTTATTGTTCTCTGCTTCGTTCTTCACCTGGTGATGAATGGCCACCTGATTGCCGAATATCTTGGTGAATCCCTTCACGTCATCACCAGTCCAGCCAAGGTTCATTTCACCATACTTTCCGAATTTGGACGACATCAGATCATAGGGTGAAGTGATTCCATTGATCTGAAAGCGATAGGGATACAATGTCACACTGACGGTGCCTGTGACATGTTCCTGGGATCTGGTGAGAAATGCCTCCATGTCCCGCATGACCGGGTCGAGGTACTGCCCCTCGTGCAGCCAGTTGCCATAGAACTGTGCAAGCTGATCTTTCCAGGAGAGCTGCCACTTGGTGAGTACATGCTTCTCCAGCGCATGATGGGCCTTGATGGTCAGCAGGGGAGCAGCCGCTTCAAATCCCACGCGACCCTTGATGCCGATGATGGTGTCACCGACGTGGATGTCACGGCCAATACCAAAGGCTCCTGCTTTTGTCTGCAATGCGAGGATGGCTTCTGTAGGATGGCTGAACTTTTTGTCATCAATGGTGGTGAGTTCTCCTTTTGTAAAACCCAGTATAACCTCCTCGGGTTTCTCCTTTGTCATCGGCGTAGGCCAGGCATCTTCCGGCAGCATGCCCATGGAGTTCAGGGTTTCCTTACCACCGACGGAAGTTCCCCACAGTCCTTTATTGATGGAGTAGGTTGCCTTCTTGGCGCTGTATGCTATCCCCTTGGACTTGAGGTATTCAATTTCAGCTTCACGGCTGAGTTTCTGGTCGCGTATGGGTGTAATGATCTCTAATCCGGGTGCAAGGATTTGAATGATCATATCGAAGCGCACCTGGTCATTCCCGGCACCGGTGCTTCCGTGAGCCACGGCATCGGCCCCGATTTTTTTAGCATAGCGCGCCACGGCTAATGCCTGCGACATCCGTTCTGCGCTGACACTTAGTGGGTAGGTACCGTTCTTTAATACGTTACCATATACAAGAAACCGAATGACCTGGTCGTAGTACGCCTTGGTTTCATCAACGTTGGCGTGGGAGGCTACACCAAGGCCCAGGGCACGGACTTCAATGTCTTTTAATTCGGCTTGTGAGAATCCGCCGGTATTGACCGTGAGCGTGTGTACGTCAAAACCCCTGTCTTTGGAGAGGTAAATAGCACAATAGGATGTATCCAGACCGCCGCTGAATGCCAGTACAACTTTCTTCATGGAAAGGATTATTGAGTCAAATGTAAGGGTTGTCGCTGAATGCCAGGACTACCAGAAGAAAAGGAAGCTGAGGATCGATTTGCGCTCGCTGCCTTCTTCCTTCTTTCGCCAGCCCTGGAGCATCACGAACTGCTTGAACCTCAGCCAGCGCTCAAACAAGGAGTAATTTTCTGCGAATTTTCTCCTGGGCTTCCTCCGTACCTGAGGGAGTGTTGCCAGGGCTGGGACCGCTGCCGGTGCCGTTTTTTCCTTTGGATCGTACAGCATGGCTGTGCACATGCAGTTCTTGCGCTGTTTGCTCACGAGGATCTCAAAGTTCACGCAACTGCGGCAACCCTTCCAGAATTCCTCATCGGTGGTCAATTCTGAGTAGGTGACAGGCTCGTAACCAAGGTCAGAGTTGATCTTCATCACGGCCAATCCCGTTGTGAGACCAAAAATCTTGGCGTCAGGATACCTCTTCCTGGACAGGGCGAAGATTTTCTTCTTGATTTCAGTGGCTACGCCCGTTTTGCGAAAAGCCGGTGCCACGATCAAACCCGAGTTGGCAACATACTTACCATGCTCCCAGGCCTCCACGTAACAAAACCCGACCCATGTTCCGTCGCTGGTGAGGGCGATCACCGCCTTACCTTCATCCATTTTTGACTGGATGTAGTCGGGTGATCTTTTTGCGATACCGGTACCTCGGGCTTTGGCCGATTCGGCCATTTCCTCGGTGATCGCGTCGGCGTATTTCTTATCGTCCGGGACCGCTTCCCGAACCAAAATGGTTGATTCCAATGCTTGTAGTCGTTGTGGTAAAATAAAAGAGAAAAAAGAACGGCGAGCGGCTCCGCTTGCTGCGGCCCGCTGGCACTCACGCTGACTGCGGTATCAAATACGGATAAGCCTTCTGAAAATTCTGATCACCAATGGGAGGGATTCAAACCGGCGACGAAGCAAGCTGCCGTAGCAGGCCTCGTGCACAGTGAGGGTGAAGTGGTTTTTCAAATTCGTTGTTCCAAATTAATCGTCTTCGATCAGTTAGAAACTCCTTTCAAAAAGGATATGACAAAATTAAATGATAATTAATTCAGATTGTTATCACAGGCGCCCGTTTTTTTTCTCTCCAACTAAAGTATCGCTTGAGGTGACTACCTTCGTCAATCATGGAGGAGTTTCTCAATGAGTATGGATACTTTGCCTTAGCTCTTGGCACCTTCCTCGAAGGTGAGACGGCTATCCTCGTGGCCTCAGCTTTGGTCTACAGCGGTGTGTTCGATGCCATCCCAACAGTTGGTTTTGCCTTTTTTGGCTCGTTTGTGAGCGATTGGATCTATTTTTTCATCGGCAGGATCAACGGCACGCTGTTCATCGACCGACGACCGACGCTAAAGCAAAAGCTCGAGCCCGTCCGCGCTTTCTTCGAAGCGCACCGGATCCAGATACTGTTTAGCTACCGGTTCCTCTACGGCTTCAGAACCATCCTGCCTATCCTGATCGGGATTGCAGGCATCCGCCCGCTCCACTTCCTTGGGTACAGCGTGGCTGCTGGCCTCCTGTGGGCATCACTGGTGAGTACGGTCGGGTACTTTGCCGGAGCCCTGTTTGAACTTACGCCGAGCTACTTCGAGGAGAATGGCCTCCTTGTCATGGCCGGATTTGGCACGTTTGGCCTCATCCTTGGCCTGCTCATACGGTGGTTTGCCGGCCAGCGTATGAAACTACCTCCCGCCGGAGCACATTAACATCATTCGTAGCGAAGCGTGTTCGACGGGTTGGTCATGGCAGCCTTGATCGTCTGTGCACTTACCGTCACTAAAGCCAGGAGCACGGCAACGACGGCTGCTCCCAGATAGACGACCGGGTTCATCGTCACATGGAAGGCAAAGCTGTCGAGCCAGAGACCCATCATGTACCAGGCAATCGGCCAGGCGATGAGGTTGGCCACGACAATCAGGATGACGATCTCACGGGACAGCAGTGCGAGAATACTGGGCACCGAGGCCCCCAGCACCTTGCGGATGCCGATTTCCTTGACCCGCTGAAGCGTGTTGAAAGTTGCCAGCCCAAAGAGACCCAGGCAGGCGATGAAAATGGCAAGCCCTGAGAAAATGGTAAACAACTGCCCTTGCTTCTGCTCAGCCTCATAGAGCCTGGTATACCGGTCGGTGGTAAAGACGTAGTCAAAGGGACGGATGGGCAGGAAAGACCGCCATGTCTTCTCCAGGTGAGCGATGCCCTCCTGGAGGTTGTCACCGGCGATCTTCACGGTGACATTACCGTAATTGCCATTGGATACGAAGAAAGACATGGGTACGATGTCTTCATGGAGGGACTCAAAATGAAAATCCTTGACAATGCCGATCAGTTTTCCCTTTACACCCCCGTAAAGGAAATCCTTGTCAATGCCTTCTTCGTTCGTTTTCCAGCCAATGAGTCGTGCAGCCGTTTCATTGATGATAAACGCCAGGGAGTCGTCTGTAGGAATGGCCTCTGAAAAATTGCGTCCTGCTGCCATCTGGATACCGTACGTATCAAAAAACTGGTAGTCGGTCAGTACATACTTCAATGTGATGCCGGTAGGTACAAGGCTGTCTCCCCGCATGACAGAGGGTCCACCTTGCGAATCCAGCAGTCGACCGGTTGGAATTCGCGAAGACCGCGCTGCATTCTTGATGGAGGCTGACTTGGTGAGTTCATTATAAAAGGAGTTCCAGGTGTCGTTGAGTTCGTTGTACATAGGCAGTGTCACCACACGGTCCTTGTCAAAACCCAGCTCACGGGTGTTGAGGTAATTGAGTTGCTGGGTGGTGATGGCAGTTGCTATGATCAGTACAATGGAGATGGCAAATTGGGAGACCACGAGCACTTTTCTGATGCTGGTGTTTCCTCTGGATGAACCTGATTGGCCTTTGAGTACTGCGGCCGGCTTAAATGATGAGATGACAAATGCTGGGTAAATACCTGCCAGTATGCCGACGAAGATGGCAAAAATAGCCAGGCCTATAAAGAGGATCCAATCCGTCGTCAGGTCAAGCGTCAGGGACTTGCCGGTGAATTGATTGAGCCACCGCAAAGCCAGGAAGGAGAACCCCATCGACAACACAAGTGCCAGGGTCGCCACGAGAACAGATTCGCTGAGGTACTGTGTGATGAGTTGTTTCTTGAACGCACCTACGACTTTGCGGAGGCCAACTTCTTTGGAGCGCTTGGTGGCCCGGGCGGTAGAAAGATTGATGAAGTTAAAACATGCGATAAGAACAATGAACAATCCAATCACCGACATCATATAGACGTTGTTGATGTTGCCTCCGACTTCAAGTTCATCATCAAGGTGGGAGCGGAGGTGAACATCCGTGACCTTCTGGAGGAACAGCGTGGTTGCCCGGGAGGCAACGAAGTTGGGCGGTGCTCCGAAGTTGGCAATGGCAAACGGGCCGTAGTGCTTGTCGAGGAAGCCGGGGAATTGCGCCTCTAGTTTGGAGGCATCCGTTCCTTCAGATAGCAGGAGGTAGGTACTGAAGGCATTGTTACCCCAGTTTCTTTCGAGACCGCGTCTTCCGTAAATGGTACTGTCATATAGGGTGCTGAAGGAAACAAGAAAATCAGGGTGCCAATGTGACTGCTGTGGGAAGTCCTTGTACACACCGGTGACTTCCAGATCGAGCCTCCGGCCTGCCTTGAGGTGCTTTCCGACGACATCGGTCGACTCGAAATATTTGAGTGCTGCTTGCTCTGAAAGAATTACCGTAAGCGGCCTTTCCAGTACTTTTTCAGGATTACCACTCAGCAGTTCCATGTCGAAGATGTTCATCAGTTCCGGTTCAACCATGTAGACATCATTCTCTGTCGCCATCTTTTTCCGTTCACCATTTTCTTCGATGGCCATGACCAGGCCAAACTGAAGGGTGCGGGCCATCTTCTCAATCTCGCCAAAGTCATTCTTCAGCAAGGGCCCAATGGGCGGTGCTACGGAGGAAAGATGCAGGTTAGGCACCCCATCCTGGCTTAGAAAATTTCGCGTGACCCGGTAGGTCCTATCGGCGTTCTTATGGTAGGTGTCATAGCTGACCTCGTCAACGACAAACAGGTAGATCATCAGGGCGCTTGTCATGGACAGCGCCAGGCCGGCAATGTTAATGAAGGCCGTAAGCTTATTGCGCAAAAGGCTGCGGAGGGCCGTGGTCAGGTAGTTTTTGAGCATGGCAATAGGGGTTATCGAAGGTAAACCTCAAGTTTATCCAAACGTAACAAAAGGGACACAAGTTATTTTCACTGGTTGCATGGACAACCAGAAATCCCCTAAAACGGATGTCCGTTTTTAATCCAAACCGATCATCATGAACGATCCCCAGTAGATGGGCTCAGGGTATTCGGCCCGGAGCTCCTTCTTGGAATCAATAAAGCTCTGCCGCAGATTTCCTGTCGT
This sequence comes from Cyclobacteriaceae bacterium, assembly GCA_016787625.1. Lineage (GTDB taxonomy): Bacteria > Bacteroidota > Bacteroidia > Cytophagales > Cyclobacteriaceae > ELB16-189. Next base: position 10,982 of record JAEUUD010000028.1, on the reverse strand, counting down.
GAGCCACTTCTTGTAAAAATTAAGAATCAGCTTTTGTGTGGCGTCATCATCAACTTTAAAGATACTCATGATGAGTACCTTGGCTCCGGCGACAAAAAACGCCCGCTGAAGTCCATAGACACCTTCGCCATTGGAGATTTCTCCCAACCCCGTCTCGCAAGCACTGAGCACCACAAGATCTGTTTTATCCAGGTTAAGGCTCATGGCCTCATAAGCTGTAAGCACGCCGCTTTCCATGTTGTAGTTGTGCTTGGTCTTGGCAAGGATATCCCCGGCGCCAGTCAGTAGTAATCCGGATTTCATCAGAGGGTTTTCGGCCATCATGGCCTCGTTCTCTGTCAATTCCTCCTGGGCAGTTGCGGCATCAGCTTTGGCATAGAAGCCGTGCGTCGCGATATGAAAAATGCGCGGACTGTTCAGCGTCTTGACTTTTTCTTCGCTGGCGTTGTCTTCCATGTATTCATCGGCCACCCATCCTTTCTGCTTCAGGAGTTTCATCAGCTCATCAACTTCCTTTTCAGTTCCAGGCAAATCGGTCCACTCATGCTTGGCAGATGCCGTGAGGTAGAACTTGGGGTTACCAAACATGGATGCACTATTGGATCCCGTGGAGCCTGCGAGTTTCGCTTTCACCTTTCTCAGGTATAAGTCCTTGGTGTTACTCACCATGACAATGTTAGAGTTGTCGATGACATACTTTCCGTCCGGCGTAGGTATGGCCTCCAGGTTGATCAGGTTGTACACGCCGTCGGGCGAAAAATAGATGGTGGTATACTGACCAATCTCTTTTTGAATGGGCTCCCAGAAAACCTTGAATGAATGTTCATCCACCGTTTTGCGTGTGATGCTGTTTCTGTAGTAGCGGTAGTACCGACCTTCCATAAGGTGCCCCTGTGAAAGTTCGACAGCCTTGGGTCTTCCTTTCTCACCCTTGACATAGAGGGCAACGTAAATGATAGAGTCGGTAAATGTGTGATTGAAGTAGCGGAACCTGACCATCTCAATGGCGACGTCGGTTTTGCCGATGGCCGATTGGACATTTTCGTAGGTGATTCTCTTGTTCTCAAATCCCTGACCAAATATTTCTGACTTCTCACTCAAATCACGCTCCAGTCTTTCTACATCGGCTGTCAGTGCAGCCGGGTCGATGCCGTTATCCACGAGTTGCTGACTGCTCATGGAGAGCACATTGGTCAGGTGCTCTTTTTTCTGCACCCATGAAGCGTAGCTTGCCTTGAGGTTCTCGTCCTTACTGTTCAGAATCCTTTCTTTGATTTTGATCGAAGAGCTGAGCAATAACGCTTTGGTGAGCAACTGATAATTGAAAACCTTTCCGCTCAGGTCCCTGAAATCTTCCAGCTGACTGAAGGCAAGTGTATTGTAAAATTCAAAGTCACCCTTGATGGTGTTCCAGTATTTTGCCTTTTCGCGCTCGCTGAGGGCGGGGAAATACTGCTTGATGAAGTTCTCATAATTGTTGAGCGCCTGTTCGATATTCTTCTTGGCTCCCTTGAAATCCTTTTCCATGTAGTACACCTTCGCGATCTTGGACAAGATCTTTACATATTCAGGATGCGTGTCGCTGAAGTACTTTTCATAGAGGTCTTTCCCTTTCTTATAGAACTCCTCTGCTTTGTCGTAGCGTTTTAGCTGATAGTACACATCGCCTGTGAGCGCAAAGATGGATGCGGCCTGTATGCTGTTTTTCCTGCCGGTTTTAGTCCTCCAAATAGTCTCCGCCTGTGTCAAGGCACCAAAAGCCAGGTCATATTTCTTTTCGGAGATATACAACACGGCTACGTTCTTCAGGATATCTGCGTACTGTGGATTGTCTTTGCCAAGGCGGGCTCCCATGATGTCGCGTGACTCCAGCATGATTTTCTCAACTTCCTTACGGTCGTCACCCTTGTAGAACTTGATCAGCGCCAATTGAGACAGCGATTTGGCTACTTCAATGTGATTCCTTCCGAATTGCTTTTCCTGACTTGCCAGTGCCTTGATGATGTTGTCTTCGGCATTGTCGTAGTCGCCGATGGTGTAGTCAATGTCACTGAGAAGCTTTTGTGTCGCCGCTGTTTTGGTTGACTTGTCAGAGTAGATCTTCACAGCGATTTGGTTGGCTTGCAAGGCCACTTTGTCTGCTTCAGTGTAATCGCCCTGGGCGAGAAGCAACTTGCCTTTGTTCACCAGCGGGTCAATCAACCGCAACGATTGGTCCCCATACACTTTGGTGTATTCCGTGATGGTTTTCCTGAGAATCTCATCCGTATCAGAATATTTTCCAAGCATGATAAAGAGGCTCGAAAGATTCTGAGCAGTGCTGAGTTCGTCAATGTTAAGCGGGATATCTGCTTTGAGAATGATCTTGCCTGACCGGTTGAGGGCGTCTTCTGCTTCGTCAAAGAGTCCCTTGATACCGAAAAGCACAGCCTGGGTATCGGTGGCTTCCACCAGCAAACCCTTCTTGGTATCGTCCTTGCTGAATTCGTTGAGGATTTGCAGTGACTTATTGATGTGTGTTTCTGCATCTTCATAGCGGCCCAACCGGATTTCCAGTCTTGCCACCCTGGTGAGTTCTTCGCCGTACTTGTAGTCGGAATCATTGTACTTGGCCCGTGCGACATAGGCAGCCTTGTCAAGGGCATCGACGGCCTTCTTGTACTGGTCCGTCATTTCGTAGTAGACCGCCAGGTGGTTGAGCAGGTCGAGGTGATCTTTGTGCCAAGCACCAATTTGCTTCTCGACCACTTTGGTGAAGCTCTCCTCATAGATTTGTCCAGCCTGCGCCACCTTGTTGGTGTTGTCCAGGTAAAAGTTGGCAAGCTGGAGCTTGGCCAGGTGCAATTCGGGTGCATCGGCACCATACAGGTCGGTCTTGATATCGACAATCTCCTTGAGGTACTTCTCTGCGTTGCCGTAGCTTTTTTGACGGATGGAGAGCTCCGCAAGGAATTCCAGCACCTCGGTGGTGAGGATGTTATTCTTAGGCAGCGTAGGTGTGTTCGCTAGCAGGGCAGTGGCTGATCGTTCCAGGTTCTGGGTCTTTTCAGCGTCAAGGCTCTTGTCAAACTCCACGGCTTTCAGCCGTACATTATAAATGCTTTTGTCCGGGAATTCCTTGTTGATCATCTTCTCATATTCAGCTTTCGTGTTGCTGTAACGCGCATCTTCATCGGCGCGCAGCAATTCCTTCAGGTATGCCTCATAGATTTGAATGCCAAGGAAGTGGGTGGGATAGAAGTAGGCCTTCATGACGGCCAGCGCCCTGTCGTATTCAAGTTCTTTGGGGAGGTTCTCATTGCCATTTTCCACCAGCATGGTGGCGGTGTTGAACCGGTTCTTTATATAGGCGATGCTGCGATCATTGATGTTGCGTTTGATCCAGGTGGCGCCGAACTCGAAAGCGGAGTCTGCACTGCGCAAATTACCTTGCTTCCCATAGGCGTTACCGATCAGGGTCAATACCCGCGCGTATTCATTCATCCTGCGGCTCAATTCCGGTTCGGCAATTTTCTGACTCTTCAGTCCGCCCTTACCGTCAGGGATGGTCTCCTGCTTCACGGCCCGCTTGGCAAAATAGCCTTCGCGGCTGCGGGCCAGTTTAAGCGCTTCATTCCAGTAGCCTTGCCCCACCAACGTCTCGCCGAGAATGATGTCCATACGAATGCGAAGAGCATCTTTGTCGAAAGTACCCGCATCAATGACTTTCTCTGCATTGGCAAGGTACTCGCGGGCTACACGGAATGAGCCGTTTTGGTTATAGAGTTCAGCTGCGTCGAGCAGCATGGCCGCATACTTTTCGCTTGTTTCGGAATTAGCAGATGCATTGGCACGGAGGGCACTTTGCAGATTTGATTCAAAATCTTTAGGCATGCCAAGACCAAGGTCATACTTGGCATCCATGAGGAACATGGTGGACGTGAACTGGTTCTGGGTCCCCATCTTGGCGTTAATTTTCTTCTTCGCCTTGGTCAGGGCGTTTTTTGCCGCCTTGTAGTCACCCTCGGCAAAGGCTTCTTCAGGGCCAAGAAGGCTCTTTTCAAACTTCGCGATGTTCTTGTCTGGCTTCGCAGGCTTCTCTGTTTTTGATTTAGCAGCGTTTTTGTCGGCAGGAGCCTGTGCGTGTACCAGTGCACATGTCAGAAAAATCGCAGCGACGGACAGGTTGATTTTGTGTTGCATAGGGGAGTGCATTCCAAAAATAAAGATACGTATTTTGAGAGGTCAGGGACAATCGAAACGGTCAGTTTCGGGAATAGAGACTCCTTGCGGTTATTTCCGCATCAACCGCTCCAGGATGGTCTTGGCAGCTGTCGTCACCGGAGTTCCAGGTCCGAATATTCCGGTTACTCCTGCCTTTTCAAGAAAACCATAGTCGGGAGCCGGAATAACACCACCTGCAACTACGAGAATTTCTGGCCTTCCAAGGGCTTTAAGCGCTCCGATAAGTTCAGGCACGAGGGTCTTGTGGCCGCCTGCCAGGCTGGAAATACCAACGACGTGTACATCGTTGTCGACGGCTTGTCTGGCTACCTCACCAGGTGTTTGAAACAAAGGACCGATGTCGACGTCAAATCCCAGGTCCGCAAAACCTGTCGCGATGATCTTTGCTCCGCGGTCATGACCATCCTGTCCAATTTTGGCGACAAGAATCCTGGGCCTCCTTCCTTCCTTTTTCGCGACCTGGTCGGATAACTTGCGCACATCGTCCAGCGCTTTATTGTCTTTCATCTGGCTTGAATATACGCCTGAAATGGTGCGGATGGGAGCCGTATACCGGCCAAAAGTTTTTTCAAGCGCCGAGGAGATTTCTCCCAAAGTTGCTCTTGCCCGTGCAGCATCAACGGTAAGGGCAAGAAGATTTCCTTTTCCATCGGCAGCACACTTTGAAAGGGCCTGCAGTGATTCAACCGTACGGCGTTCGTCTCTTTCCTTACGGACCTGGGCAAGGCGTTGTACCTGTTCTTCACGGACGGCAGCGTTATCAACCTCCCGGATCGCGACATCGGACGCTGCATCAGTCATGAAGCGGTTCACACCGACAATAATTTCTTTTCCTGAATCGATGCGTGCCTGCTTTTCAGCGGCAGCTTCTTCTATTCTGAGTTTGGGAATTCCTTGCTCGATCGCTCGCGTCATTCCGCCAAGGCCCTCAACCTCTTCAATCAGTGTGCGCGCCTTTGTGATCAACTGGTCGGTGAGGTATTCGAGGTAATGCGAACCCCCGAGTGGATCCACTACACGGGTAATTCCTGTTTCACGCTGAAGAAAGAGTTGTGTATTCCTTGCAATGCTTGCCGAAAAATCTGTTGGCAGCGCAATGGCCTCATCGAGTGAATTGGTATGGAGCGATTGTGTGCCGCCAAGAACGGCAGCCATGGCCTCAATGGTGGTTCGTGTCACATTGTTAAAGGGATCTTGTTCGGTCAGGCTCCAGCCACTGGTCTGGCAGTGGGTTCGCAAAGCCATCGACTTAGGATTTTTTGGATTAAACGGCTTCACCAGGGAAGCCCACAACACCCGGGCGGCCCTCATCTTGGCCACTTCCATAAAGAAGTTCATGCCGATGCCCCAGAAGAATGACAAGCGCGGCGCAAAATCATCGATAGGGATGCCAGCCTTCAGACCGGCGCGAATGTATTCCACACCGTCGGCGAGCGTGTAGGCAAGTTCCAAATGTGCCGGTGCACCTGCTTCATGCATGTGATAGCCGCTGATGCTGATCGAGTTGAACTTCGGCATTCGCTCGGCGCAAAAAGAAAAGATATCGGCAACAATTTTCATGGAGGCACCCGGTGGATAGATGTAGGTGTTCCGGACCATGAACTCTTTGAGAATATCATTCTGAATGGTGCCTGTCAGTTGCTCAGGATTCACGCCCTGTTCTTCGGCGGCGACAATGTAGAATGCCAGGATGGGGAGGACTGCGCCGTTCATCGTCATGGACACGGACATCTGATCGAGCGGAATCTGATCAAAGAGAATTTTCATGTCCGCCACGGAGTCGATGGCGACACCGGCCTTGCCGACATCACCGGCTACACGGGGATGATCGGAATCGTATCCACGATGTGTCGCAAGATCAAAGGCAACCGACAAGCCTTTCTGCCCTGCAGCGAGATTGCGGCGGTAAAAAGCATTGGATTCTCTGGCTGTTGAAAACCCTGCATACTGTCGGATGGTCCATGGCCTTACGGTGTACATGGTGGCGTAAGGTCCGCGAAGGAAGGGTGGAACTCCCGCGGAGAAAGCAGCATGCGGATGGTTCATGGGTTCATAAACAGGATCGATCACGATCTTTTCAGGCGATGTCCATCCGGGATTGGGTTGTTGCTTGCTCATACCAGGTTCTTTTGCTTGAGCAGCGACCAGGAGGCCTCACTAATTTGTTTTACGAGATCCTCGATGAAATATGAACCTGCCAACGCATCGGCGACCTGAGAGAAATGTGATTCTTCACGCAGGATGTTTGAAACGTTTCGGGCCACCCGGCTCATGGTAACATCATCCGCCGTTTCGGGTTCCAGGGTAAGTGCATCACAACCACCCAGTATGGATGCCATGGCAGCCGTTGTAGACTTGATCATGTTACCCTGAGGACTGTAAGCCGGATTGCTGAAGGGCATTGACAAGGCGTGGACATAGGTGGAAGACTGGATTCCATTCTTCGACAGCAGCTTTTCCCAGACCAATCGCAAGGCGCGTACTTTGGCTATTTCCACAAAGAAATCCTCACCGATTTGCACAACAAATGCCGCACTGCCTGCCTGCTGTTTCCACGATGGACCCAGCCTGGCGAGTAAGCCCTCAATTCCTTGTGCTACACAATCTGCGGGTGACGGCAAAGCAGGTAAAACATGACCATTTATTCTGAACGTTGGTACTGACTCTTCGGCAAATCCTGCGAAGCCAAACAAAGCGCCAGGTGTAGGTTGTTTAATGCGACGAATGTATGCCGACAGCTGCCTGGATATGGAGCCTACGTCATTTCTTGAGAGGAAATTCAGTGAGCAGGAAGGCCAGTCAATACCTTCTATCAACTGATCGAGGCTCACATCCTTCTCGAGATCAAAGAGTACGCCGTCAGCTCCCTGCTGGAGGTGCTCAAGAGCCTGTTTATTAGCGCTTTCTGCTTGATGGACGACCACCCTGGGGCAATTGTACCAACGTCGTGGCCCGAGAAAGGGGTCTTCGGAAGGAGGAAGTTGATTGGCTCCCTCAGTTCCTTCCGAACGTACGTAGTAGGGCTTGATTGAAAGTCCATGGATGGTCTTTGAAAGCTTGTTCCACGGATCAGCACCCTGCAATTCTTCCCGCGCGGCACTTTCCCAGTCAGAAAGACGAGACGCACTGAACGCTGATGATTGATTTTCAGATTTTTTCACGTTCGCCCCATGTATCCATTCTCAAATTGAACCATATATTGGATTTAAGCAATTTTTCTTTTGGGAAAGGGCTAATGCATTACGAGAAAAAAAAGAAAATAATCAAGTTGTGATGTTGTTTTTTTGTTGTTCTGTTTTTTTACACCTTTGTCACCCTTCCCTTTTTCGGGAAGGAAAATAAAATTCCATCTGACGCTTTTTTGTTATGCAAGTTGATTCTGCAACTGTTTGGACCGATTGTCTCGAACTCATTCACAAGCAAGTTGACGAACAGAATTTCAACACGTGGTTCAAACCCATCGTACCACTGCGTCATGAAGGCGATGTACTGACCATTCAGGTTCCTTCGCAGTTCTTTTATGAGTGGCTTGAGGAAAATTATGTTCCGATCCTCAAGCAGGCTATTCATACCGTACTCGGCGAGAATGCAAGGCTTGAGTATTCAGTGATTGTTGATAGCGGAAATCAGAGAAATCCGCCCCTCACTGTCAATTATCCCAATGGTCGTGGCAAATCGGGCCCCCCGGTGACCGGAGGCAACGCCAATCTTGAAGACTATTCACCTTTTTCGCTTCGGTCCCTTGATCCAAGGACAGTCAATTCAAGGTTGAATCCGAGCTATCGGTTTGAGAATTTTGTTGAAGGCGACTGTAACCGATTGGCACGCTCCGCGGGGGTCGCCGTGTCGAAAAAACCAGGTGTCACTTCCTTCAATCCGCTGATGCTCTATGGTGGTGTTGGCGTAGGAAAGACACACCTCGTGCAAGCCATAGGCAATGAGATCAAGCAGAAGCTTCCGGATAAGATCGTGCTCTATGTCGATCAGAATGATTTTACCAACCAGTTTCTGAATGCCCTTCAGAACCATAAACTACAAGACTTCCAGAACTTCTACCTGCAGGTTGACTTGCTGATTCTTGATGATGTTCAGTTTCTTGCGGGCCGTGAAAAAACACAGGAGATGTTCTTTCACATCTTCAACCAATTGCACCAGACAGGCAAGCAGATCATTATGACCAGCGATTGCCCTCCGCGTGATTTGAAGGGTTTCCAGGAGCGCCTGCTCTCCAGGTTCAAGTGGGGCCTCACCGCTGATCTGCAGGAGCCTGACTTTGAAACCAAGCTGGCCATCATCCACAACAAGATGCAATCCGATGGAATTCAGATTCCAACGGAGGTGGCAGAATACCTGGCTTACAGTGTGGACACCAACCTGCGCGACATGGAAGGCGTTCTCAACTCGCTCATCTTCCACGCGACCTTGCTGAAGAAGGAAATCGACCTGGATCTTGCCAAGGAAGTTCTCAAGAATATCGTCAAAGAAATACAGTCGGATGTAAGTGTTGACTTTATCCAGAAAACTGTCGGTGATTATTTCCGCGTTGACCTTGACGCCATGAAAGGCAAAATCAAAAAGCGTGAAATCGTCATCCCCAGGCAAGTGGCCATGTACTTCTGCAAGCGATACACGCAACTGACGCTGGCGCTGATCGGAGAAAATTTCGGCGGCCGAGACCACAGCACGGTGATCCACGCCCTCGAATCTGTCGAGGACATGATGAAAACGGATCCGAATTTTAAGAATTCGGTGGAGGAACTCACCAAGAAGCTCAAGATGCGTATGGCATCCTGAGGTGGCCGCTATTGCAAATTAAACTGCAACGGATACTCCTGCTTTGAACTGTTGATGCCGTAGAGCAGCACACGGCCGCGGTACTTCTGGAAGAAATCAATGACCTCTTCCGGACTCTTCACCCTTTGCCTGTTAATGGAGATGATCGTGTAGTTTTCAGGTATGCCGAGTCGTTTGAAAAGTCCGTCTTTGATCTTGTAGATCTTCACACCGTATTCAACTGCCTCCAACTCTGCACCAAGTGTTGCGTCACTGTAAATCTTACGCTTGATCACGCCCGTGCCTCCATTCTTGTTGACAAGGGTAATGCTAACAATGCCGGGTTTGCCGTCACGCAGATAAGTAAGCGTCATTTTTTCCCCTGGGTAGTGGTGGCTTAGTTCTTCTTCAAATTCACTTTTGCTGTTAACCTCTACATCACCAAGCTTGACGATGATGTCACCGAGCTCGAGACCCGCACTTCTTGCAACGCCTTCTTTTTCCAACTCGGAGAGCACGACGCCGCGGAAATCTCCACCGCCTGTCTTCAGGTTGTACTTCTGCGCTGTTTGATAGTCGTAATCGAGCACACTGGCGCCCCAGAATGGCTTCTGTACCACGCTGTACTTGATCAGGTCATTAACAATTTTCTTGGCGATATCGATCGGTACAGCAAAGGCATAGCCTGTGTATGATCCCGTCGGTGAGGAGATGGCGGTGTTGATGCCAACCAGTTCTCCGTTCTTGTTGACCAGCGCCCCTCCGCTATTGCCAGGGTTGATGGCGGCATCCGTCTGAATAAACGACTCTATTGGAAAGCGATCCTCCACGATGTTGATTCTCCGTCCCTTGGCACTCACGATACCCGCAGTGACCGTTGAAGAAAGAGAAAAAGGATTTCCCACGGCGATGACCCACTCTCCAACGGCCAGTGTTTTTGAATTGCCAATGGTTGCCGGCCGCAAGTTGGTCTCATTGATCTTGAGCACAGCAAGGTCAGTGGATGGATCAGTGCCTATCAGTTCTGCATCATATACTTTCTTGTTGTAGATCACCTGGAGTTTTTCAGCCGCCTCCACCACATGGTTGTTGGTGACGATGTAGCCATCGGCTGTAAAGATGACCCCCGAGCCACTGCTCACCCGCGTGTTTTGTCCACCGCGGCCAAAGATCCAGTCCCAATGAGAATAGTTGGCGCCGCTTTGTGAAATGCTGTTGATGTATACCACGCTGGGTATGGCCTTAGCGGCTGCTTCGCTGAAGTCAACCCTTTCAAGACTTGACGACTCAGAAGGTTCGACCATGGTTGGCCTGTACTCTGATTCCGGTTTGTAGGTATTGACTGTGTATGAGGTCTCGGGTTGGCCGCCCCCTGGTTCTGTCTTTTGCTGATAGTTAATGAAAACATATGCTCCAGCGACACCTGCCAGAAACGCTACAACCACCGTGCGAAGGATATTTCCCATAATTGATACCTGAATATTTGAGCAAATATAAAACGACGGCGATTTTATTAAGTTCCGAATGGTGATCACCTTTGTGATCTTTAATAACATTTTCATGGGATTTCGATCTGTACTGGCCAAACCGTTTGCCTCCGTGGTGGCCAGGCAGACTGCAGCATGGACAGGCCGGCCAGGTCACTTTCAACAGAAAATCATGACCTCCCTTGTGCAGACAGCGGCAGAAACCGCCTTCGGCAAAGAGCATGGCTTTGAGGCCATCAGGGGCCATGAGGACTTCAGGAAACAAATACCTATTCGTGACTACGAGGGATTCAGGCCTTACATCGATCTGATCAAGCAAGGAAGGTCCAATGTGTTGTGGCCTGGACTTCCGCTCTACTTGTCGAAGACTTCGGGCACCACATCGGGCACAAAGTACATTCCCATCACGCGGGCATCGATGCCAAACCACATCACCAGCACACGCAACGCGTTGCTGAGTTACATCCACGAAACAGGAAGATCATCCTTCATCGATGG
>JAEUUD010000289.1 GCA_016787625.1 Cyclobacteriaceae bacterium | reverse complement strand
GTCCTATTGACTTCGCACAGATTGGAGGCCGTGGCCTTACGCAACAGCTCCCCCGTGCCGCGGTCAGCCAGGCGATAGAATTCCAGGTTGAATTCCATGAGGTAACCCGCGCTATCCGCCTTCAGTGTCAACTCGTGAACCTGGCCAGGGCGCATGACAAAAATGCAATGATTACCCACCTTGTAAGGTGTAAAATCAATGACATGATTTCCCTTACCTTTTTCCAGAACAAGTACAAAATAGAAATTATGCCTGTGCAGCTCTTGCTTCATATCGCGACCTCCCAGAATAGCCTTGATCTCCCGAATTCTGAACGTCTGGGAGATTGCCGGTTCGTTGTGGGCCGGGCTGATAATCCGTACGGGGATGCTCTTCATGATGAACGTAGTTATGGCAGTCCAAGATAATCCCCCCGTAGCATATTTTCGCTGTAAGTGGACCTCCAACTCTCCGCGCAACCTTTGCGAACTCTGCGTTTAAAATGCCGCGCTTATGGTCCACATCAAAAGCCAAAGGCTGAAAGCTGAATGCAGAAACCGCAAAGACCGCAAAGGAATACTCGCAAAGGCCGCAGAGAAAGCCGACGGTTAAAAGCCACTAGCGACCACCGACTTACCGATTTACTGACTGTAAGTTGACCTCCAACTCTTTGCGTTCTTCGCGCAACCTTTGCGAACTCTGTGGTTGGAAAACAGGAGACAGGATGAAGAATACAGAATCTAGAAACTGGAAGCTGGAATGCAGTTCTTATTTCTAATTTTTCATTTTTAGGTCTTAATTCTTAGTTGATCAAGTGACAATGGGAGTTTACCCTCTTGTCACAGACCTACCGACTTACTGATTACTGGCTCACCGCCCACCGATTTCTACAGATCCTCCTCCTAACAGACTCTCAACGTCGAACGGCCGCGTGTACATCTGTAGCGAGCCGTCATCATTCAACGGCCACAGTTCCTTCGGCCTGTCATAGTACAACTCCACTCCGTTACCGTCAGGGTCGTTCAGATAAAGTGCTATGGAAACACCGTGATCGCTGGCGCCCGTCAGCGGATAGCCGGCCTGACGAAGTCTTTTGTACACTTCC
>JAEUUD010000288.1 GCA_016787625.1 Cyclobacteriaceae bacterium | reverse complement strand
CGAAATCGCCGAAGCTCCGTGCTTTGGTGCCCGCGCCGCGCCGTGGTGATTCCCAGGGCCACTTGAGTTGGGTGACATTCACTGCTGGGTCGTACATGGGGCCAGCTTCGAGCATGGCGACCTTGATGCCTGCTTTGGCGAGCATGTAGGCAGCCATACCGCCGCCGGCGCCTGAGCCGACGATGACTACGTCGTACTTTTTCGGATTCTCTTTGATCTGCAAAACTGAAGTGTGGTTGTTTGCTTAAATGTAGGAGATAAAGCGAAAAGCTAAAAGTGAAAAACTGCCGGTAGTTGGCTAATAGCCTTTGGCTTTTGGCCTTTAGCCTTTAGCTTTCTTTGCGGTGGTACTGTATTTGACCGGGTGATTTTCGGTATTCACCGCAAAGACACAAAGCCGCAAGGAAGCGCAGAGGTCTACCCAGTGATAATCTACTTAAAGTCAATTAGGATTCTTAATCCGTGGAAATCCGTGTAATCTGTGGCAGTCCTTTTGGGAATTGGCTATTAGCTGTTGGCCTTTAGCTCTTCAGCCTTTAGCTTTTCGGAATGCATTTCCCGCAGATTGACGCAGATCGAACAACGCAGATTCTCGCAGATGAAAACCTATGTGAATTCCGCCTGGGGATTCTGCCTTTAGCTTAAAGCCTTCAGTCTTTACCCTTTACCCTTCTTCGGCACCGGATCATATCCGCTCGTTCCCCACGGATGACATCGTCCAATTCTTTTCGCGCCAAGCCACATGCCCTTCAATGGTCCCCATTCCTGGATGGCCTCGATAGCATAGTTGGAACACGACGGCGTATGACGACAGTGTGAACCTAGCAGCGGACTGAGGGTGAGCTGGTAGAGGCGAATCGGCAGGATGAAGAGTCTTCGTAACACGGGTCAACGTTGAAAGTTAAGAGCTTGCTGTCGAGTTCAGGTAGTGGGCGTTGGGCATTGGGCGTTAGGCATTGGGTGGATTAGCCAAGGCCCAATACCCAATACCCAAGACCTAAGGTCTACTCTATAATGTACGCGATCTCCCCATCCTTACCGTCCTTCAATTGAACGCCGATCGCCTTGAGGTCATCGCGGATCTTGTCGGAGAGAGCAAAGTTTTTGTCGTTGCGGGCTTTTTTCC
>JAEUUD010000287.1 GCA_016787625.1 Cyclobacteriaceae bacterium | reverse complement strand
AAGATCAAGTTCTTCGAAAAGGACGCCCCCAACACCGTTAAGAACTTCATTGACCTGGCCAACAAGGGCTTCTATAACGGCCTCACCTTCCATCGCGTCATCCCCAACTTCGTCATCCAGGGCGGCTGCCCCAAAGGCGACGGCACCGGGGGGCCCGGGTATAAAATCAACTGCGAACTGACGGGCGACAACCAGTACCACGACCGCGGCGTGCTGTCGATGGCCCACGCGGGCCGCAACACCGGCGGCTCCCAGTTCTTCATCTGCCACAACCGCGACAACACCAAACACCTCGACCGCAACCACACCTGCTTCGGCAAAGTGTACGAAGGACTCGAGGTCATCGACCAGATCCGGCCGGGGGATGTGATGGAGAAGGTGGTGATTGTCGATGAAAATTAGAATAACATCAACCGTCTCCCCACGAATCAATTTGAAAATTTGAAGATTTGAAGATTTGAAAATGGGGCGCACGGTCAATTCACTCTGGATCTCTCGGATGACGAATACTCAAATTCTCAGCGACCTTCATTTTCAAATTTTCAAATTGCCTAATTTTCAAATTAATGACAGCCAAGTCGTTCGATAGTAACCCGAATCTCTACGTCTTCCTCCCCATCCTCTACCTCGTGTGGTCGGATGCGGTGCTGACGCCCACGGAAGTGCAGGCCATCAATGCCCTCATCGACAAGCAGGGCTGGCTTTCCGTCGAGGAGATGAAATTCCTCAAGTCGCTGCTCGATCCGAAATCGCCGCCCACGCCCGACCAGTTCCGTAGCTGGCTTTCCGAAATCCGGCTGGCGACCGATGATATCGACCCGTCCTCCCATCCGCGCCTCGTGGATATCGGCATCCGGCTCGCTGAGTTGAAAGGCGAAGGTTCCTTAAATCCCGAGCTGGCCTTCACCCGCGAATCCCTCGTCGACGTCGAAGAAACACTCGGCCTCATTGCCGGCGAGGCGCTGTTCAGCTTCTTCCCGGAAAAGCGGGCCACGCTCACCGCCAAGGCCCACACGGAGAAGACCTTCAGCGTCGATACCATGGCTCGTCTCCTCGAGGGCGAGCATGCGGCCACCATCCAGAAAGTAAAGACTATCATCTCCGACAAGAATTTCGCCTACCGCGACATGGACACGCTGGAGGAATACCGCGGCC
>JAEUUD010000286.1 GCA_016787625.1 Cyclobacteriaceae bacterium | reverse complement strand
ATCTCGACTACCTGAACGCCAGCGGTTCGTCTGGATCGACAAATAGCATTACAACCGTGGGTATATTTCTCCGCGGCTACTCCAAGAAGGTCTTTTTTGGTATTGGCTATAATTCCATCTCGATGTCCGGCAGCAGTACAAGCTGGGGGAGCATTCCACTGGAAGTTGGCTATGCGGCCTTCATCACCCGGAACATTGCTTTCGAGCCGGCCATCAACTACACGTTCGCCACTGACAGCGACAATGGGGGAATGCCCGGTTATGCCGGTTTTCCATTCAGTGCCAAGTCAGCCTTCGGCATTAAGCTTGGCTTCAGCCTTTACCTCGGCAGGCCGGCTTCCGAATAGCCTGTATGCGAATCTCCAGACTGGCAGGGCCTTTACCGACAGAGGCCCTGCTTTGTTTTTACTTTTGTTCCCGTGTTTTCATACATTTGAGCAGACAGATTATCAGCGGGAGTAGCTCAGTTGGTAGAGCGGCAGCTTCCCAAGCTGCAGGTCGCGGGTTCGAGACCCGTTTCCCGCTCACTAAAGAATCTTGATTTGAAACAGAGGTCGCGCCTGTCCCGATGAGTCCCGAAGGGACGAAAGTCGGGAGGTTCGAGACCCGCTGCGCCCACCGTAGCCCCGATAGCGATCGGGGCGAAGGTGGGTTTCCCGCTCACTAAAAAATCTTGATTTGAAACAAAGGTCGCGCCTGTCCCGATGAGTCCCGAAGGGACGAAAGTCGGGAGGTTCGAGACCCGCTGCGCCCACCTTCGACTTCCCGCCTACACGTCGCTACGGCGGGCAGAGCGCTCAGGATGATCGCGCCAAGAAGCCGAATTCAGGATTACTGTCGGGAAACCAATTACAAATGCAAGTTCATTGGCCACCCTCCCGTTCGGGTCAGGGTGGTGCGGGCGGCGTCGCCGGCGCTGTTGATCCACTCGATGGTCAGCTCGGTGCCGTTGGTGGTGACCGAGGTAAGGGTATAGGACTTGGAGCCCTGGTCGCTTCCGCCCAGGAAGATCACTCCGCAATCGACCGTCAACGAAACCCCGGTGGCCGGCGGGAAGAAGTAGACGCAACCGTAAAGCCCAAACGATGCATCGCTGATCGAATAGTCGCCGGAAGATTCCTTTACCAGCTGAACCGAACCGCTGATGGACGGCAGG
>JAEUUD010000285.1 GCA_016787625.1 Cyclobacteriaceae bacterium | reverse complement strand
GGGCGGCTCATTTGTAATGGGCGCCAAAGACGAAGACGTGATGGGCGACTGGAACAATATTCCCCGCCGCATTACTGTACCATCGTTCTTCATCGACGAAACCGAAGTTGCCAACGTTCATTACCGTGAATATATTTACTGGCTTGAGAACACCTTTTCCGGTGATTCTAACATCCTCTATAAAGCACTGCCCGAAACGCTTGTTTGGCGGGAAGAATTGGCCTACAACGAACCCTACGTGGAATATTACTTCCGTTTCCCCTCCTACAACTACTACCCTGTTGTGGGCGTAAACTGGCGCCAGGCTCATGACTTCTGTATTTGGCGTACAGACAGGGTGAATGAGCTGAACCTTCAGAAAAAGGGTTTCTTGAAAAAAGATGCGATTAAACGTGAAATGAAAGGAGCCGGAGCTGACGGTTCATTCAATACCGAAACTTACCTGATGGCCCCGGATATGATCCAGGGAAGGAATAAGCCTAAGAAGTCTGAACTTAAAGACGTAAATGGCAAACCCAGGTCTACTGTTCGTATGGAGGATGGTATTCTTAATATGGGCTATCGTCTTCCTACTGAAGCTGAATGGGAATACGCGGCATACGGAATGCTTGCACAAAACCCATCTCCCCGCAAAAAAGAAGGAAAGAGTGGCGAAGAATTATTCTCGAATCAACAGATTTATTCCTGGAGTCAGAATGCAAATGGCCTGCGGGATAACCGCCGGGGCGGCTGGCAGGGTAAATTCCTGGCCAACTTCAAACGCGGAAGTGGTGATAACATGGGTGTTGCCGGTGGTCTGAACGACCGTGCTGCAATACCCGGAAATATCAAATCCTTCTATCCAAATGCTTTTGGCCTCTACAATATGAGTGGTAACGTAAGCGAGTGGGTGGGTGACGTTTATCGTCCGCTGACACCGATGGAAGGCCAGGACTTCAACTATTTCCGTGGTAACAGATTCCAGCGCTATTACAAGAATACTGCCGGCGAATACGAAAGAGACAGTATGGGTCGCCTGAAAAAGGTTGATATTTCTGATGAAGAAGTTCAAAACCGCAGTAATTACCAGAAGAACAACGTGATCAACTACCTCGATGGCGACTCAGCCAGCGGTGTCTATTATGGCTACGGAGTTACTTCTCTTATCAGCGATAAATCAAGAGTAATCAAAGGTGGCAGCTGGAACGACAGACCTTACTGGCTGTCTCC
>JAEUUD010000284.1:670-1218 GCA_016787625.1 Cyclobacteriaceae bacterium | reverse complement strand
TCCGGGCGCATCGGGGCAAAGACGGTGGGATGGAAAGAGAACTTGGGCCACACAAGAATGCGTTTCCAGAGAAGCGACTGGCCGACAAAGGCCGCGGCACCCGCTGCATTGGCGGCAATATCATAAACGGAAGCTCCGTAGGCGGTCGAAAACCCATCGAAGATTTCGATCCCGGAGACGAGACTGAAGGCCAGCCATGCCCCGTTTCGGACGGCCTTACTTTCCTCCACCTTCGCCCACCGGAACAAGCGGGTGGCCAGCACGGCCACCTGGAAGGTCCAGAAGAGATGGGCGACCTTATCCAACTGCTGCCATTCGGGCAGGTCGTCGAAGAAATGAAAGGAAGAAATCCATTGAGGAGAATACCAGGCGTAGCCCAGGGCGAGCATGAGGAGCCCGTAGATCCCGGACGACAGCATCCACACCAGGCGAAGCCGCCTTTTGGACGAGGATGGGTCTTTGGGATCCGTCACGGGTCAGTTTCCTTTCGGCTCTTCGTTGTCGTCGGCCAACTCCGGATTCTTTTCGAGCTCACGCCGTCTCCGTTC
>JAEUUD010000284.1:0-660 GCA_016787625.1 Cyclobacteriaceae bacterium | reverse complement strand
GGGCCGACATCAGCAGCTCGCTGAACGTATTGAAGTTCTCCGTGTAAAGCAGGCTGGTGCCTGTGGTGACCGGGGCAGTCTGCGTGTTGAGCGAACTCTGTATCTGGTTAACGTTCGACCGGCTGTACATCTTCACCTTGAATTTCCCGTCCGGGGTGAGCAGGTAGTCCACCGTCCAGTCGCCGGCAATGGTGGCCAGCTCCGAGCGGTTGGGCTGGTTGCCGCCATACGTCCCATCCTTGCTCACCCGTAAACGTCCGCCGAGGAAGGAGTAGGAGAGGCGGAGCTGGAAGGTGTTGAAGGCTTCCGCATCCAGGGTTCCCAGGTCGAGGTCAATTTCCAGGTTTTCATCCACCTGGCTGAGCCAGTAGCTTGCGCAGCACGATCAGGCTGAACACCTGGAGTTTCAGTTCCTGTTCGTCGAGTTTGCTCTTGAAGGCATCAAATTCGAACTTGAGGCGTACCGATTTGCCGTCGGCGGTCAGCACGTTGTCGGGCAGGTCGCGCGCCGACAGGTCGAAGTTCAGTTGCGGGGTCATCATCAGCCCTTCAAGCTTGAGGAGCACCTCCACGGGGTATTTGCGCCGGATGACGGGGTCCGATACAACCGACTGGTCCTGCAGGATGGGCGCCATCGAGGTCGTCTGGAGATAGCTCGCC
>JAEUUD010000283.1 GCA_016787625.1 Cyclobacteriaceae bacterium | reverse complement strand
CAGGTAACTTTCATTGCGAACCTTGCTCCGCGGAAAATGATGGGCATGGAATCCCAAGGGATGATTCTTACGGCATCTGATGGTGATGGCAAAGTGAAACTTATTCGTCCCATTAGCGAAGTTGACCCAGGTGCGACCATTAGCTGATGCTCTAAAATAGTTTGGCTTTTTGCTAAATTGAGTTTCCACTTAACCACTACGAAATGAAACGAGGATTGATTCTCTTGGCTGTCATGACAACCAGTCTTGCATTGCAAGCTCAAATTGTTTTTGAGAAGGGATATATTATCAACAATGACGGGCAGCGAACAGAATGCATGATTCGCAACGTGGATTGGAAGGACTGTCCAAAAACATTTGACTACAAAATCGGTGACGGCGAAACTGTACAGGGGACCCTGTCGGATATATCCGAATTCGGTGTTTTCAACGGCGCCACCTTCAAGAGGTTCAAAGGGCAGATCGACCGATCACCGGACCTTGTGGAGAGGATCACCGTCGGCCGCGAACCGCAGTGGAGCGACGAGACATTGTTTCTTCGGGTTCTGGTGGATGGCAAAGCGATGCTCTATTACTTCAAGGATGATATTTTTGAGCGGTTCTTTTACAGCGTTAATCAGTCGGATATAAAACAATTGGTGTACAAGCGTTACCTCACTAAAGGCCAGGTTACTGTAGCTGGCCTCGAGACGACAGGCCTTGGCGAGAATGAATCTTACAAACAGCAACTATTCAATGACCTGACATGCGCTGATATCTCCAGAAAGAGCATTGAAGGAATGAAATATGTAAAGAGTGATTTGACGAAGTTGTTTTCCAAGTACAACAGCTGCCAGGGTGCGACCGCCTCAACTGTTAAAGAAGAAGGCACGAAGAAAGGGGTGACACAGATCACGATCCGACCAGGATTGACAGTGTATTCCATGAAGACCACCAACAGTTCAAATTCAGCGTTGAACCGGGATTTCGGTACCAATGTTTCCTATCGGATAGGACTTGAATTAGAGAACATCCTCCCATGGAACAAAGGCACCTGGTCATTGTTGTTTGAACCTGTCTACGGTTCCTACAGTGCCTCCTCAGGCACAACGAATGTCAAGTACAACTCCCTCGACTTTAATGCAGGTGTTCGCCGCTATTTTTTCCTCAATGGCGGAGGCAAGCTTTATCTGAATGCTGTAGTTATCTACGGCTTCCCCATAAGCTCGGCTATCACTTATAGCGCCGGATCGGGCTTAACCATGAAGTCTGGAGTCAATTTCGCTTTTGCCGCAGGATACACCGCAAACAAATT
>JAEUUD010000282.1 GCA_016787625.1 Cyclobacteriaceae bacterium | reverse complement strand
CTCAGCTCGTTTGTCAACGTGAAGACGTGGAAGTCCATCATGCTGCGGGTAGAGCTGGATGGCAACAGCTTCCCCCGGCCAGGCTCTACCGACAAGCCTGCCTACCGCGACTGGCGATGGAGCTTTCACTCAGGCATCCAGACCAACTTCAAGTTGGGCAAGCAATGGACAGGCCTGGTTCAGATTCTGTACAACTTTGACTCCAACCTTAAGGATGGATTTCCAGAGAAACTCACTGCAAGGGTGGGGGTGCAGTATAAACTGAGTCGTTGATCGGGGCGTTGTCAGCCTGAGCGCAGTAATCAACTAAGAATTAAGAACTAAAAATGAGAAATTAGAAATGAGAACTGGATTCCAGTTGTCGGTAATCGGTAATGGCTAAAATCGATTGGTAGGCTTAGCGATCATTGCGACCCTGCGTCTTAGTGGTGGTTACTGTATTGACCGATGAAGCCGTGAAAATTTTGGTATTCACCGCAAAGGCACTAAGACGCAAGGGTTCGCAAAGGGTGGAATCCTTTGGACAGCATCTGCGAAAATCTGCGGGAAACTTTTTAGCCTTTGGTTTTCAGCTTTTGATAGCCACAGATTACACGGATTTCCACGGATTAGGAATCATGGGCTCCCTTGTCATGCTGAGCAGCCTGCCCTGAGCCAGTCGAAGGGAAGAAATCAGTAGGTCGGTAATCGGTGAGTCGGTAAGAAGTAATCGGTAATCAGTAGGTCGGCGACAGGAGGACGTGGCTTCAGCTTTCTCTGCGGCCTTTGCGTGTATTTCTTTGCGCCTTTGCGGTTTCCGCAATTGGCCTTCAGCTTTTGATAGCCACTGATTACACGGATTTCCACGGATTAGAAATCATTGGCAAACTCTCTTTGTCAGCCTGAGCCTAGTCGAAGGCTGGTGATTCGCTAAGAATTAAGAACTAAAAATGAAAAATTGGAAATGAGAAACTAGATTCCAGCTTCTAGCTTCTAGATTCCAGCTTCTAGATTCTCTTCCTGTCTCCTCCTATTCTACTAGCCCCTAGTCCCAACCCCTCTTCCCTCATTCGGTTGTGATTTGAAACCATACTCTGTATTTTGGGAACCTCAAACTGATCTGACCTCCAATGAAAATCTCCTGCTTGTCCATCGTGTTCGTCGTCTCCCTAGCCACTGCAGCAATTGCTCAACCGGAGGGCTGGGCTCTTTTCGCCAAAACCAAGTTTGAGGCAAAGTACAACGACAAATCAGCAGAGTATTTTCTCTATCCTGTTTTTGCATCCGAACTCACCAGCCAGGTAGGCAAGGAGATTAGCCTGGAGGGGTACTACATGCCC
>JAEUUD010000281.1 GCA_016787625.1 Cyclobacteriaceae bacterium | reverse complement strand
AGAATCCTTTTGCAGAAATGCTTGGCATCGAGGTGATCGAGGTGACCGCAGGCTTTGCACGTGTGGCGGCTAAGGCAGACCCTCAGCATGCCAACCGCCTTGGATTTACTCACGGAGGCTTTCTTTATAGCCTTGCCGATGTTGCTTTTGAATTGGCATCCAACAGCCATGACGTGGATGCGGTAGGCATTACGACCAGCATGCAATTTCATCGGCCAATGAAGGAAGGTTTCAAAGCTGAAGCAACAGCGAAGGAGATTCACCTTGGCAAGTCATTGGCAACGTATCAGGTTGAAGTAACCAGCGAGGGAAAGCTCGTGGCTACTTTTACAGGAACAGTATTTCGAAAATCCTAGACAGTTATTTCAGCATCACATGAATTCCAGGTACTGGCAGATCATCAGGGACGACGGGAAGAAGACATTTGCTGTGCACGGACAGGAGTCCAATACGAATAGCTTCACCAACCTTGTACACGGCATGCAAAAAGCGGGAATGAATGTCACCTGTATGACGCCACCCGTGACCAACCGCAATCCAAGCAAGGATTCAATCAAGTTGACGGGTTACATAAAAGAAGAAGGCCTGTATGAACGTTTGATGAAAGAATACAACCGGATCACGAGGAGTGAATTTGAATAACCAGAATTCTTAACATATGAAAAGGTTGCTTGGGGTTCTTTTGCTTCTGACGACCTTTCCTTCCGTTGCTCAGGATCAATCAACAACTTCCGTATTCATGGATCTGACGGCTGGCATCGGCGCGAGCGAGAGAAGCGCATCCGCTTCATATCAGTTCGCATGGAAATTCGGAAAACACCAAAGGCTTGAGCTTGGGACAGGAGCAAGAATGAATGCCCTGTTTTCAAACAATGCCTATTATGTCACCGCTCCGGCCAAGCTCGTTAAAGGTGAAAGCGGTCCTGCTGCACTTTTTAATGACAAGATTCCGGCAAACATGGATTCTGTACACTTCCCCTCCGGACGAATCGGTGCATTGAATATTCTCCTCAGTATCGGCTACCGCTTCTCGGACCGTTGGCGGGCAGGGTTCAACATTGATGTTATTGGTTTTTCGTTTGGCAGGGATCAGCTAGGTACTTACATCAATGGATCTTTCAGTCAGCAGGTGATGGCGTCACCCTCCGGATTCAATTTGCTGCTTGTTGGTGAGAATGATCTGGGGAGCCTCAACTCTGAATTTTTCGCCGCGTACCGGATAAAAAACAAACTCTGGGTAAAGGCAGGCATACAACATATTTTTATGGAGTATACGACCAGCACAAAAGCACAACAGTTGCCTGAACCCAACGACCGGTTCAGGATCACACCCACTATTTTTTGTTTCGGAGTCATCTACGCCATGAAATAGGTCGTGGATTTTCTATTTGAAAGCTTGTGACCAATCACTACATTCAATTTTGTGCCCATGAAAAACACACATGAATACAACCATATGAAAAAATTAGCCCTGCTTTGTCTGTTCCTTGTAGCGGCGGTGATCACTGCCACTACAGACACATCCACCAGTTTGAGGGATGGAATGGTCAATGGAACACCGGACATCAAATCCATCAGTGCGCT
>JAEUUD010000280.1 GCA_016787625.1 Cyclobacteriaceae bacterium | reverse complement strand
AAGTAGCCCCGGCAGGAATCGAACCTGCATCTTGAGAATCGGAATCTCAAATTCTATCCATTGAAATACGGAGCCAAGTAGGCGGCAAATATAGTCCAAATCAGCCAATCACCTACCCAACGCCTAAAAGCATTATACCCAATTTACGCATGATACACATCCACGTGGTTGACGGGGATGAGGTTGACCTTAAACTTCCTGACAATCATATTCATGATCGGGTCGTTCTTGATCTTCTGCAGGATGCGATCTGTCTGAGGCTTATCGTAACCCATCACCATCTGATCAGTCAACGCAAGGTGCTTCACCGCGTAGAAGAAACCTGCAATCACGTACGGTCCAAACGGCGTATTGGGAATATCAAAGGAGCTGCCCGTCATGTTGAACACGGTATTGGGCATGTACTGCCCCGTGCTCTGCATACCTTTGAGTTTCATGTAATATTCTGACGCGTGAAGGCGTGACGACTGCCGTGGGTCACTCATGCAGAGAAGACCTGCCATCGGTTTTTGCTTCTGCGACTGTGCGATGAGCAACTCCTGCTTTGTACGTTCATTTTCAGAGTGCTCGCGCACGTACTTCTGTACACCATCCCAGAATGGTACGGCCGGATCACCATCATCTACGCGGATCATCGAGTGAATGGAGTAGTCCATAATACCGCAAGTAATCTTGATGTCGAGGACCTTGAGTTCACTGTCACCCTCAATGGCCTTCTCCAGTAAGGTGCGCTGGTGCCTGGGATGGGTGCGCAACAGGTCAATGCTGAAAATCCAGTCACCGGCAAGGTAGCCGTCGTAGGCATAATGATCTTTGAGAAGCTCCTTGATGCGCGTGTCATTGTCGATCTTCACCATTTTACCCCCGATATCCAGTACTGGTTTCTCCTCCACGATCATCTGTTCGATCTCCACACCGACCGTCGATGCATGAAGCATACCGCAATTAAGCGGCGACCCCTGCACGATATGAAGGTCATGCACATGACTGATGTAGTCGTCGTTGGAATCTTCGGTGAGATGGGCATGCGTCTGGATGTGAACAAAGTAGTGTACAGGTGTATCTCCGACCAGGTTGCGTTCAGCCTGCTCAATGGTTCTCTTGATATCCATGACCACATCCGGTGTCACAAATGAACCGGCGGCGCGCACCACGTGGTATTCGATCTCGATACCCATGGCCTGAAATTCCTTGCTGACGATATCAACGGCATCAAGTTGTACCTGGCTCAGGTCGCGCGCGTCGGCACAACCAATGAGAATATGGATTTGCTTTTCTTTGCTCATGTGTTTTTGGTCAATTTCTATGATTAATTTGGTCTAAGATCAGGCAAAGCGCCCTTCGTGTAACAGCCACAAAATACCATTTTGTCCGATATGGATCGTCATCATAAAGAGATTTTGTCCCTCATACGTCGTCATTCGGTCTCACCTACGGCACATACTTTTGATGACGCCTATCTCGGCAACAGCCATCCCCGCTACGCCATCAACGCGCCTTCCCTGAGAATGATCGCCAAAGAATGGATGGGAAAGCACCGGGAGATGGAGAGTGACACGTTCTGCAAGGTACTTAACAGCCTCATCATGGGTAAGTCATCGACAGAAAAG
>JAEUUD010000027.1 GCA_016787625.1 Cyclobacteriaceae bacterium | reverse complement strand
AACTGAACCTGGTGACGAAAGGTGCCAGGCCGATCAAGGTATCTGCTGAGAAAGCCATCTATCGTCAACCTGCATTTTCACCCGATGGATCTAAAATTGTCTTCGTCAAGGAAGACGGCAATGATCACCAGGGATATACGTTTGTAAAGAACCCGGGCATTTATTGGATGCCATCAGGTGGTGGCAGTGCATCCATGGTAACGAAGGAGGGTGGTTGGCCCCAATTCAGTAAAGATGGTTCCAGAATTTATTACCAGACCGGCGGCGGAACCAAATCAGTCAAGAGTGTAAAGACGGACGGTACCGATGAACGCACGCTCGCTACTTCAAGGAACGCGATGCGCATGTTGTTGAGCCCGGATGAGAAATGGCTCGCCTATTCACAGGCCTACAAAGTGTATATCGCTGCCATACCTCAAACGGGCAAGACACTTGACATGGATGCGAAGAGCGACAATTTTCCCCAAAGTCAAATCGCACGGGATGCGGGTATCAACCTTCATTGGAGCGGTGACAGTAAGCAAATTCACTGGACCCTGGGTGACGAGTATTTTACCGATGACCTCAAGGATCGCTTTCGATTTGTTGATGGTGCTCCATCTTCATTACCGGCAATGGATTCTGTGGGTATAAAGATTGGTTTGAGTATCAAATCGGATGTCCCGGCTGGAAAGATTGCGCTGACTGGCGCCCGTATCATTACTATGGAAGGTGATGAAGTGATTGAAGACGGGGTCATCATCATCAACAAGAACATGATTGAAGCTGTTGGGAAGCGTGGAACGGTCACGATTCCCGGCGACGTCAAAGTCATCGATGTACAGGGGAAGACCATCCTTCCGGGATTCATTGATGCGCATGCGCACATCGGCAATTTCCGTTATGGGTTGAGTCCACAAAAGCAATGGCAGTACTACGCCAACCTGGCCTTCGGTGTCACGTCCAGTCATGACCCGTCCTCCAATTCTGAAATGATCTTCAGTCAAAGCGAAATGGTAAAAGCAGGTGCCATGGTGGGCCCTCGTATTTTCTCCACGGGCACGATTCTATATGGTGCTGATGGACTGTCACGCACAGCCATTAACAATATTGATGATGCCCGCAGTGCCATTCGCCGGACAAAAGCCTTCGGGGCCTTTTCGGTAAAAAGTTACAATCAACCCCGGCGCGATCAGCGCCAGCAGATTATCCAGGCTTCACGGGAATTGAACGTTGAAGTGGTTCCGGAAGGTGGCTCGAATTATTTCATGAACATGTCCATGGTCATGGATGGCCACACGAGCATCGAACACAATATCCCTGTCGTGCCGCTCTACAAGGATGCATTGACAATGTGGGGAAATTCAGGAACGGCCTACACGCCTACATTGATTGTGAATTTTGGCGGTATGGCCGGCGAGTACTATTGGTATCAGCATACCAATGTGTGGGAAAACGAGAAACTGCTTGCATTTACACCCCGTAGCATCATTGATTCAAGAAGCCGTCATCGTACGATGGTGCCCGAAAAGGAATATGAGATTGGTCACATACTCACTTCTCAGACGTGCAAAAAGCTGAGTGATGCGGGTGTCAAGGTGAATGTCGGTGCTCATGGCCAGCTTCAGGGCATGGGTGTACATTGGGAAATCTGGATGCTTGCACAAGGAGGAATGACGCCGCTGGAGGCGCTCCGGTCAGCCACCCTGAATGGCGCGTCCCTCATGGGCATGGATCATCAAATGGGATCTTTGAAAGCCGGGAAACTTGCAGACCTCATCGTATTGGACAAGAACCCCCTTGAGAATATTCAAAACTCCAATTCTGTTTCTTACACCATGATCAATGGCAGACTTTATGAATCGGCAACCATGAATGAAGTGGGGAATTCTCCCAGGGCAAGATCCAGGTTCTTCTGGGAGCAGAGTGGATACAGCCCCAACTTCAATTGGCATGAGGAATCGAACAGCTTACCCGGCTGTGTTTGTCAGGAGCATTGAGAAAAGAAAAAGGGTATCGCTTTTGCAATACCCTTTGAGTGTTACTCGGCGGTGGCTTTTTCCTTGGAGACAGGATCAGTCATCAGCTTCTCCTTGATCTTCTTTTCAAGCTCGTCACTGAGTTCAGGATTGTCTTCAATCAGTTGTTTGACAGCATCGCGGCCTTGTCCGAGTTTGTTGCCGTTGTAGGCAAACCACGACCCTGACTTCTGAATGATGTTCAACTCAACGCCGATATCGACAATCTCGCCTGACTTGGAAACACCTTTGCCATACATGATATCAAACTCCACCACTTTGAATGGTGGCGCCACCTTGTTCTTAACAACCTTCACACGGACCCGGTTGCCCGTAATGTCGTCGCTGCTTTCCTTGATTTGACCGATGCGGCGAATGTCAAGCCGTACTGATGCATAGAATTTCAGTGCATTGCCCCCTGTTGTGGTCTCCGGGTTGCCAAACATGATGCCGATCTTTTCACGGAGCTGATTAATAAAAATGCAAGCACATCCTGTTTTGCTGATCGTGCCTGTCAGTTTACGGAGTGCCTGCGACATCAGTCGTGCGTGGAGGCCCATCTTGCTTTCTCCCATTTCTCCTTCCAACTCAGCCTTGGGCACAAGGGCTGCAACTGAGTCGATAACAATGATGTCGATGGCGCCTGAACGAATCAAATGATCTGCAATTTCCAGGGCTTGTTCACCATTATCAGGCTGTGAGATCAACAGGTTCTCTGTGTCGATTCCAAGCTTTTCGGCATATGCCTTGTCGAATGCATGCTCTGCATCAATAAATGCAGCCAGGCCGCCTTTTCGTTGAGCCTCGGCAATGCAGTGCAGTGTCAGGGTTGTTTTTCCGGATGATTCTGGTCCATAGATCTCTGTGACCCGTCCACGGGGTATTCCTCCAATGCCCAGTGCGACATCAAGCCCCAGAGAACCGGTGGAAACGGCCGGAACGTCCATGACTTTCTCGTCACTCAATTTCATCACGGTGCCTTTTCCAAATGTCTTGTCGAGTTTGTCGATGGTGAGTTGGAGGGCCTTCAATTTTTCTTTTGCGTCGCTCATATCAGAATGTTTAAAAAGTGTCAGGGTAATGGTAGGTGAGTATCCTGGCTGTGGAGATCAAATCCCTCTGGCCTGCCAGTCAACATCCTAGGTACCAGTCTGCAATGATAGTGAGTAAAATGGCCATTGAGGAATGGTCGTCGAACGGAATTCCTGACCAGATTTTTTAAGTCATTAATCCTTAACGATTAAAGGCCAACAATCTTAATTTGCACTTTCATGCGATTGTTCGGGGCTATTTTGTTGTCGTTTTGTTTCTCCACCGTATGGGGCCAGCTGAACAACCGTGTTTTTGAGGACCGGCTCCTCATCGAACCTGCCGATTCGGGAAAACTATTCGCAGGGATCAACGCGCTGGGTTTCTTCAAGAACAACGAATACAAGCAGACCATCATCGAAGGGTACACCCTTTTTGGATATCAGTTCCAGCCCTATATCAGCTTTCAACCCATCAAGAACATCCGCATTGATGCAGGGATCTATTTGCAGCAGGACTTCGGCAACTCAAAAATTTCCACCACGGCTCCGGTTTTTTCCATGAAATGGAAGTCGAAGGACTTTTCTGTCATTTTCGGAACACTGGAAGGGAGCCTGAATCACCGGCTGATCGAACCGCTGTACGACTTTGAGCGTGTGCTGAACAGAAGGCTTGAAACGGGCGTGCAATTTCAAGTGAACCGGGAAGACCTTTTTGTCGATGCCTGGTTTGACTGGCAATACATGCAATACCTCAATGACAGCAAGCAGGAACAATTTGTAGGAGGGCTCTCCCTACAGAAACGAATTCTCCGGTTAGGATCAGGGTTTCTGTCAGTACCCCTCCAGGCTGTGGCCCGTCACCAGGGCGGGCAGTTGGATATGTCAGGTTTGGGTGTTCAGACAATCGTCAATACGGCCGTTGGACTGAATTGGCAGCAACCGATGGATGGCTTTGCGAAAGAGATTGTTCTGAATGGGTTCTATGTTTTTGATAAAGACATCACACTTACCCGACAGCCCTATCTCGATGGCGACGGAATATTTGTCAATGGAACCATGTCTACGAAGTTTGGGCTTGATGTGATGGCCAGCTACTGGCAGGGTCGTGAATGGCTTGCCTTTCAGGGTGGAAAAATTTATCAGTCGATTTCTTCACAGGATGCGCAAACTGTTCAACCTGATTCAAAGCTGGTGATCCTTCGATTCCTCTATAATTATCAGGTGGCTGACAACCTCTGGGTGTCACTCAGGTATGAACCTTTCTTCGACCTTGGCTTTGATTCATTTCAATACGCTTACGGCTTTTACATTAATTACAGGTCAAGGTACTTCCTGGCAAAACCACACAAGTGATGTTGAAAAAAATCCTGGGTGTTGTTTTCATTTTTCTTGTCGTTCTGGTGATCGCCTACTGGTCGTTGATTTCATACGGTATCGGGCAGGGTCTGGGTCAGCTGAAAATTATTCGTGAAGCAAGGCCTGTTTCAGAATTCCTGGAAGATCCTGATTTCCCAGACTCCCTGAAGTCGAAGTTGGTGCTCATTCTTGATGCACGAAAGTTCGCGATTGATTCGCTTGGACTGAATGACACCAAAAACTACTCCACGCTCTTTGATCAGAAGGGGGAGGAGTTGATGTGGGTGGTGCTCGCCTGCGAGCCGTTCAGACTGGTGGAAAAGAAATGGGATTTCCCCATTGTTGGTTCATTTCCTTACAAGGGATTTTTCGACAAGACAAAAGCATTGAAGCTTCGCGAAGAACTTGAAAAGGAAGGATGGGATGTGGGTGTACGCAATCCGAGCGGCTGGAGTACGCTGGGCTGGTTCACCGACCCGATTCTTAGTGGCATGCTTCGACGGAGTGAGGGTGACCTTGCCAGCCTCATCATTCATGAGATGGTGCATGCGACCATATTTGTCAAAGACAGTGCAGACTTCAATGAAAATATGGCTTCCTTCATTGGTGACCGTGGTGCAGAACTCTTTTTGCTCCGCGCATTTGGCGACACCTCCCGTCAGTACCAGGAGTACACGCATCAGGATGGTGATTACCGCAAGGTGGCCGAGCACATGCTCCGCGGCACCAAGGTGCTTGACAGTTTGTATGGAACTATGAGTGATGCCGATTCGAGGGAGGTCAAGCTGGAGCTGAAGGAAAAGTATATCCGTAAGATCGTCGAAGCATTTGACACCATCACGTTCAGCGATGGCAAGCGAAGGTCGGGTCGGTTTGCCAGGCGGTTGCCGAACAACACCTATTTCATGTCTTTCCATACGTATGAATCAAAACATGATTACATGCTCGATGAATGGAACGGCCGATTCTCGCACGACCTGAAAAAGATGATTGAGTATTACCGAAAGGCTTATCCTTTTCTGTGAGGTGATGAACCCCAGATTAAGGATTTGTGAAATCCTTCATCATCGTTTCATATAGCCTGAATACTGCCTACTTTTGAATCCAATGATTTCCACCCATGGGCAAGAAACCCAGCCATAAAGTACTGGTCGTTGATGACGAAGAACCGATTCGCGAGTTGTTGAAATACAACCTGGAGAAGGAAGGTTATGAAGTCAAAGTAGCTGCCAACGGTCATGAGGCTGTTGACTCCGCAAAAAAATTCAAGCCAGATGTTGTCCTTCTCGATATAATGATGCCCCAGATGGACGGTGTGGAGACGTGCCGTCAGCTCAGGGCCATGCCTGATCTGGTCAATACGTACGTTGTTTTTCTCACCGCAAGATCAGAGGAGTATTCAGAAGTAGCTGCATTTGATGTGGGTGCCGATGACTACATCACCAAGCCTATAAAACCACGGGCGCTGATGAGCAGGATCCAGGCGCTCCTACGCCGTGACTCAAAAGGCAAAACTTCGTCCGGTCAGATAGCCATCGGCGACCTGATCATTGACCGGTCAAGCTACACCATCCGCTTGCGTGGTCAGGAAATCAATCTTCCCAAGAAAGAATTTGAATTGCTTTTCTTCCTTGCCCAGCATCCCAACAAGGTGTTCAGCCGGGATGACCTGCTCCAGAATATCTGGGGTTCGGATGTGTACGTGCTTGCCCGGACGGTTGACGTACATATCAGAAAGGTTCGTGAAAAGATCGGAGATGACTACATTGCCACGGTAAAAGGCGTCGGTTACAAATTCAGTCTCAACTAGTCTATGGTTTATAGTGCCCGGATGATGGCCCTGCTGCTGGCGGCGTTCATCGCTCTGGTCACCGTCCTGTTTCTCTCTCTGCTGGACAGCGTGAAGAATGAGGCATTGCTGGTAGCCGGCCTTATCAGTTTTTCAGGCTCCTACCTTCTGATTTATGTTGTCCTTGAGTTTCTTGTTTTCAGAGAGATCAACAAGATATACAAGATGCTCGCCAAGGTGAGGAAGAAAGAACTCGTGAACATCGACAGGCAGAAATCGGGCGCCATCAATCCACTGAAAAATATCAACGAAGAGATCTTTTCGTTTGCCGAACTCAAGCAAAAAGAAATTGATGAACTCAAGAAACTGGAAGCTTTCCGCAAGGAATTCATCGCCAATGTCTCTCATGAATTGAAGACGCCCATTTTTGCCGCTCAGGGTTTTATCCATACGCTGCTGGACGGCGCCATGAATGACAAGAATGTGCGTAATAAATTCCTCAAGAAAGCGGCCAAAAGCATGGATGGCCTGGATATGCTCGTGCAGGACCTTCTGACACTTTCTCAGATTGAAACGGGGGACATTAAAATGCAGTTTGACTACGTGGATCTCAGAAAGATCTGCGAAGAAGTCGTCGATCAGCTGGAAGAAAAAGCGCAGAAAAAAGGAATCAGGATGAAGCTTGTCGACCCCGATCACAAGCTGGTGGTCTATGCAGACGGGCAACGGATTTCACAGGTGGTCACCAACCTTGTTTCCAACGCCATCAACTACTCCTCAGAGGGGGGTGACGTCACGTTATCTTTTGACGTAAGCAAGAAGAACATCACCACCATTGTCTCTGATACAGGTGAGGGTATACCGGCTCAACACCTCACACGGATCTTTGAACGGTTTTACCGCGTTGACAAAAGCAGGAGCCGTGAAAAGGGAGGAACAGGACTTGGCCTTGCTATTGTGAAGCATATTCTTGAAGGCCATGGCACACGTGCAGAAGTAGAAAGCGTTGTGGAGAAAGGGTCGGTCTTCAGTTTCAAACTTCCCAGGGTCAAGGGCGAGTAACGTTGCGAATCAGGCTTTCGGCCATGGTCTATTCCGAACTACATTTGCAGCATGAAGCCAAAGTCACGCATCGCGTTCAAGGACCTCATCCTTTACGAGGATGCGAACTATTTGGTCATCAATAAGCCGCCATTTGTTTCCACCCTGGAGGACCGTGTTGATCCAGACAATTTATTGGCGATGGCAAGGACTGTGGAGCCGGATGCGCAGGCGGGTCACCGGCTCGACAAGGACACTTCCGGCGTTCTTGCTTTTGCCCGGAATGCGGAGGCGTATCGACACATCAGCATGCAGTTTGAACACCGGACGGTCCGAAAAGTGTATCACGCCGTTGTGGATGGCAATCATGACTTCACCGATGTCGAGGTGACAGCGAGAATACTCAAGCAACCCGATGGAATGGTTAAGCTCTCTTCCAAGGGCAAGGATGCCAGGACGACATTTTCTACCCTGGCGGTTTATTCCAGGCACAGCCTAGTGGAGTGCCGGCCGGTAACGGGGAGGATGCACCAGATCAGGATACACCTGGCTTCCCTTGGAGCCCCAATCACCGGCGATGACCTTTATGGAGGTAAACCATTCTTCATTTCCTCCGTCAAGCGTCATTTTCGGATAAAGAAGGAAACGGAGGAGCAACCCGTGATGAAGCGGATGGCGCTGCACGCATTTGCCTTGGAATTCAAGGGGTTAGATGACCAGGTTATACGTTGTCAGGCTCCCTATCCAAAGGACTTTTCTGCCCTCCAAAAGCAGCTTTCAGCCAACGTCCGGTAAAAAGGGAGGGCTCCTTGCATAATCCCATTATTGGGCCTACTTTTGTGTCCCTTTTTGAAAAGGGCTGTTTTTAAGTAGTTAAACCATTAATTCAAGTGGATTCGATCAGTTACAAGACCAAGAATGCCAACAAGGCCAGTGTTGAGAAAGCCTGGGTTTTGGTGGATGCCGAGGATCAAACGCTGGGCCGGGTGGCCAGCCAGATTGCCAAGATGATTCGCGGCAAGCATAAGACCAGCTATACCCCCAACGTTGATTGCGGTGATCATGTCATCGTCATCAATGCCGAGAAAGTAAAGATGACGGGCAAGAAGTGGACAGACCGCGTGATCTTTACCCACTCAGGATACAATGGAGGTCAGCGGGAGCACACACCTACGATGATCAGGGCAAAATACCCTGAGCGCCTGATTGAGTATGCTGTACGCGGTATGCTGCCAAAGAATAGCATCGGACGCCAGTTGTTCAGAAGCCTGCACGTTTATGCCGGCGCAACGCATCCTCACGAGTCACAGCAACCCAAGACCATCAAATTCTAAGCGATCAAATTCATGGAGATTATCAATACCATCGGCCGCAGAAAGACATCCATCGCACGGGTGTATGTGAAGCCCGGCAAAGGAACCATCCTTATCAACGACCGTGAACTGGCCACTTACTTCTCTTCAGAAATTCATCAAACCACTGTCAAGCAGGCCTTGACGATCACCAAGACAGACGGCAACTATGATGTGACAGTCAATGTTGAAGGTGGTGGCAGCAAGGGCCAGGCTGAGGCGATCCGTTTAGGAATTGCCCGCGCATTGGTAACCATCAATACAGAAAATCGCCCTCCGCTGAAAAAGGAAGGCTTGTTGACCCGCGATTCACGCATGGTGGAACGCAAGAAGCCAGGTCGCAGAAAGGCAAGAAGGAGATTCCAGTTTAGCAAACGTTAATATTTACGATACGCACAGCATGGCAGATAAAATGACAACCCAGGCACTCATGGAAGCAGGTGTTCACTTCGGACACCTTACCCGCAAATGGAACCCAAGAATGGCGGAGTACATTTTCATGGAGAACAATGGCATCCACATCATCGATCTCAATAAGACGCTGAAGGCCCTGGAAGAAGCCTCATTCGCCATCAAGAACATCGTTCGCTCCGGCCGCAAGGTCATGCTCGTAGCGACGAAGAAGCAGGCGAAGGATGTGATTGTTGAAGAAGCCACCCGCCTCAATATGCCTTACGTGACCGAACGCTGGCTTGGTGGTATGCTGACCAACTTTGCAACGATCCGCAAATCACTGAAGAAGCTGGCTCAGATTGAGAAACTGATGAAGGATGACTCGTTTGCCAACATTGCCAAGCGCGAGCGTCTGATGATTTCCCGTGAGAAGGCAAAGCTGGAAAAACTGTTGGGTGGCATTACAGACCTCAACCGTCTCCCTGCTGCATTGTTTGTCATCGATGTGAAGCGTGAGCACATTGCTGTAGCTGAAGCTCAGAAACTGAACATCCCCGTGTTTGCCATGGTGGATACCAATTCAGACCCTTCTGATATCGACTTCCCTATTCCGGCCAATGACGATGCATTCAAGTCCATCTCCATTGTCACCAAGTACATCGGTAAGGCCATCGAAGAGGCCCTGATGGAACGCAAGAAGGACAAGGAAGAATCTGGCATCAAGAAAGAAGAAGACGAGAAACGCAAAGTGGACGAGGCTGTCCAGGAAGCGTAGTCTTCCCAAGGAACAAACAGGAACTTTTCGTCCTGCTTATCCAACGGAGGGCAGGACGTTTTTTTTAATGAGAATCAAGCATAACGTATAACGAATAAGCACCATGTCAAACATTACTGCACAAGATGTAAACAAGCTCCGCGCCATGACCGGCGCCGGAATGATGGATTGTAAGAAGGCACTGACAGAGGCCGACGGTGATTTCGAAAAGGCCATTGAGATTTTGAGAAAGAAAGGCCAGAAAGTCTCAGCTTCCCGTTCGGACAAGGATGCCAGGGAAGGATCTGTATTTGTGAAAGTTTCTGACGACAAGAAAGAGGCTGTGTTGATTGCCTTGAACTGTGAGACTGACTTTGTAGCAAAGAACGAGGAATTTCAAACCCTTGGCGCACTGATTGCTGAAACAGCGTTTACGCGCAAATCGGCTAACAAGGAAGCGCTTCTTCAGGAAAAGGTTGGCCCTCTGTCACTGGCAGAAAAGATCACCGAACTGGTAGGCAAGATTGGCGAGAAATTGGAAGTGACAGAGTTTATTCGCATGAACGGCGAGGCAGTTGTACCCTACATCCATGCAGGAAGCAAACTTGGCGTATTGGTTTCATTGAAGGGCGTTAATGGTAAGGATGTGACCGAAGCCGGTAAAGATGTAGGTATGCAGATTGCAGCCATGAACCCGGTAGCGGTGGATGAGAAATCCGTTGATCAGTCCGTGATCGAGAAGGAACTGGAGATTGCCAAGGCACAAATCATCGCGGAAGGAAAACCTGCCAACATGGTGGATAAGATTGCACAGGGAAAACTTCAGAAATTCTACAAGGATAATACCCTTGTGCATCAGCCATTTGTGAAAGACAGTTCCAAAACCGTTGCCCAGTATCTTGATGGTGTCACTAAAGGACTTGCCGTTGCGGAGTTCAAGCGCGTGACCATCGGTTAAATAATAACTGACAAACAAGTGAAAGGGAGCCGTTGCTCCCTTTTTTTTGTCCAAATTTTAACTTTACAGCCTTGATTTGACTTTCTATTCGGGCTAATTTCGTATTCCATACAAACCAAAATACCCAATACATGAAAAAGCTACTTTTACTTTCAGCATTCCTGATGACCGCTTCTGTTGTGATGGCCCAACAGCAAAAGGGTGACTTTCAGGTTCAGGCACAAGCTGCTTACTATAACATCGATGGCTTCGATTTTGGTAACATCTACTTCAGCGGTTCCAAGTTTGTGACAGACCGGGTCGAAGTGGGTATTCAGCCCAACATCACCATCTCTTCAGTTACATCAGTGAACATGACGGTCTTTGGTAACTACTCGTTCCTAAGCAGCAATGCGCAAATGGTACCGTATGTGGGTGCGGGTATCACCTTTTATGACCTCGGAAGCGATGCAGCCCTTACCGGATTTAACCTCAGGGGTGGTCTTCGCTACTTTGTCAGCGAGCGCGTCAACATTGACGTAGGACCAAACATTGTGTTGCTGGAAGGATCAAACCTCTTCATCCTCAACGCGGGTCTTGGATACATTTTTGGAAAGAGATAAGACATCTTAAATCATGGAGTTGGTTCGAAGGGTAGTCGCTGTTGCGTTGGTTTTATCCTCCTGCACCGTCATGGCGCAGGATATCTTTCTGTACCCGTACAAGAAGGTAACGGTTGGAACAAAAGAGGTTTACTCCGTCTCTTTTTCCCGTCTATCCAAATGGATGGCTGTAGAAACAGCGGGCAGCATCAGCATACGCACCGTGGAGGATGGCAAGGAAGTGAAATCACTCCCTACCAAGCCCCGGGTCATGCTCCATGATTTTATTGATACCGACAAAACATTCATTTACCTGGACAAAACCGGCAAGGTGTTCCAGGCTTCCACGGACGATTTTACTGTATCTACCCCGGTGGAGGTTGACAAGGATATAAAAATCTCTTGTCTCGATCCATCCATGCAATACATCACATGGGTGAATGGCAACAATGAAGTTCAGATCTATGATTTAAAGTCAGGCATGACGGCAGGACGCGTGCCGGCCAATGCCATCATTAAGAAATGCCAGTTTATTGGGTACGACCGTTTTGGTCAGCAGTTCGCAGCTATTTCTGATCAAGGTGATGCATTCGCTTATGATCCCTTGACACAGAAACTGCTCAGGCAACTGAAACTCCAAAGCGGCGAGTTTGCCAATTCCAGATCCATCATTCACTCAGCCGCGACCAACAGCGGCGGCGATCGCTTTCTGATTGGAATGCAGGAAGTATTCATTCCAAAGGGCGCGTCACAAAAGGGCAACATGATGGAACGACGCAACATGATTGTTGCTTATGACTGGGTATCCGGCCAGGAGGTCAAACGGGTACCACTCCGGTATCGTGTAGATGGCATGGCGCTGGGACCTGGACCCAATCATGTGTCTTATTATTCGGAAGACAGTCGCACCATCAATTTGCTGAACCTGGAACGCGCTGTGGTTGGAAGTAGTGTGGCGGTTGATGAAAAGCCAACATCCATCACTTTGTCGGATGACGGTCAGTTTCTTGCTGTAGGTACCTCCAACGGTGTTGTCAATTTGTATGAGGTAGTGCGAAATGATCCTCCTGAAATCAAGATCAATCAACCTGGGTTGACCCGCGGATATGGTGAACAAGTTGTCTCCGATCCTAAACTCCATGTGGAAGGATCAGTTGACGGCACTGACAAAGTGGCTAAGGTATTTGTCAATGGCGAAGAGGCTACTTTTGATTTTGTCAAATCTTTCAGCCACGACCTCACACTGTCGAAGGGCAAGAATAAGGTGACAGTAACTGTACAAAACACGCAATCTGCCGTCACTGAAAAAGATTTTTACGTTACCTATGAACCTAAATCAGCTGCTGCACCGGCAAAGACCGGTCCGGATAAAATAGTCGGCAAGCGACTGGCACTGGTAATTGGAAACGCAGAGTACGGAAGTGCCGCCAAGTTGAAGAACACACGTAATGACGCTGCGAGCATGGCGGCCGAGCTGAAGGCCCTTGGTTTTGAAGTCATGTCGGTCCTGGATGGTACATACGAACAAATGAAAAACGCCATCTATGCGTTTGGCGACCGGGCGCAATCGGTGGACATTTCGATTTTCTTTTATGCAGGTCACGGCCTCGAAGTGGATGGTACGAATTACCTGGTGCCCATCGACGCCAATATTCAATCGGCCCTGGATGTGAAACAAAAAGCGATACCCCTTGGCGGTGTC
Organism: Cyclobacteriaceae bacterium; assembly: GCA_016787625.1. GTDB lineage: Bacteria > Bacteroidota > Bacteroidia > Cytophagales > Cyclobacteriaceae > ELB16-189. The sequence goes on along the minus strand of JAEUUD010000027.1, from coordinate 11,614 downwards.
ATCAAGACCATGGAATTCGCCAATGATGAAGGACTGAATATGATCATCCTGGATGCGTGCCGCAACAATCCTTTCCCGACAGGTAAACGAAGCAGTGGATCAGGGTTGGCAAGGGTGCAGGCCCCCAGCGGAACACTGATTGCCTATTCAACGGACCCCGGATCGGTGGCCTCCGATGGCGATAAGGCCAACGGACTCTACACGGGAGAATTGGTTAAGCAATTGAAGGTATCCCAGCGCATTGAAGATGTCTTTATGAATACCCGCAATGCCGTAGAAAAACTGTCCGGCGGCAACCAAAGGCCCTGGGAAGAAGCAAGGTTGAAAGGTGTATTCTACTTAAGGTAGTTAAAGGCCAACCTGGCATCCATTTTTTTCGTATCCTTGCTGTCCTTTGACGATTCACGCCTATGAAGTTGCGTTTCTGATTCAATCACAGCCAGTGCTGCATTGAATCCCCTGGCCTAAGGCCCGTTTCACCAACCCATTCCGGGTGGTCTTTCATCATTTTATATCTTTAACAACTTCGTATGCAGTTATTACGCAAAGCATCTTCATTATTTCAACTTTTCAAGCAGGCCATTCTCGGCACTGAACAGAACTTTACCGAGGGTAGCATCAACCGGGCTATTTTCCTCCTTTCAATACCGATGATTCTTGAGATGGCCATGGAGTCATTGCTGGCCGTCGTCGATATTTTCTTCATCAGCAGGCTCAACAACAATGATGCTGTTACGGCTGTTGGCCTCACCGAATCGGTCATCGCGATCGTGTATTCACTGGCCATGGGACTTGGCATGGCAGCTACCGCTATGGTGGCACGTCGGGTAGGTGAACAAGATAAGCCCGGGGCGGCTGTCGCAGCGGTGAATGCCTTATACATCGGCTTTGTTATTTCAATACTGATCAGCCTTGTCGGACTCTTTTTTTATAAACAGATCCTTCATCTCATGGGCGCGTCGGCATCGGTGATCGAAGTCGGATCGGGCTACACCTGGTGGATGCTTACCGGCAACTTTACCATTGTTGCTCTGTTTCTGGTGAACGCGATTTTTCGTGGAGCAGGCAATGCGGCCATTGCCATGCATTCACTGTGGATTGCCAACATCCTTAATATGATTCTGGATCCGATCCTCATCTTCGGCTGGGGCCCGTTTCCGGAAATGGGTGTTGAAGGTGCTGCCGTTGCGACCAACATCGGTCGTGGGGCAGGTGTCCTTTACCAGGTTTATTTTCTCATGCAAAAGAAGGGCGTCATCCAGATTCGCCGCGAGCATGTGAAGCTTGACATGGATGTGATCAAGCGGTTGCTGAAAGTTTCAGCAGGAAATGTCGGGCAGTTTCTTATCTCCACGGCCAGTTGGCTCTTCCTAGCACGCATTGTGGTGCTCTTTGGGAGTACTGCGTTTGCCGGATATCAGATTGCGATCAGGGTGATCATCTTCACCATTCTTCCTTCGTGGGGAATGGCCAATGCTGCAGCAACTCTCGTAGGGCAGAATCTTGGTGCTAACCAGCCGGAGCGGGCCGAAGCATCGGTTTGGAAGGCTGGATTTCTGAATATGGTTTTCCTTGGGCTCGTATCCATTGTATTTTACTTTGTCTCTGAGCCCATCATGCGGATTTTCTCCGCTGATCCGGGAGTTGTTTACTACGGCACACAATGTCTGCGTATTGTCGCTTTCGGGTATGTATTTTATGGATACGGGATGGTGATCGTTCAGGCATTCAATGGAGCCGGTGACAGCAGGACACCGACCATCCTTAACCTATGCTGCTACTGGTTTTTCCAGGTGCCGCTCGCTTATATCCTGGCGATGCAACTGGAGTTTGGCGCTCTTGGTACTTTTTGGGCGATTGCCATAGCAGAATCGGTAATTGCCGTCGTGGCCATTCTGCTCTTCAGGCGCGGAACCTGGAAGACTGTCAAAATCTGATGGAGAGGTGATTTCCCCTGCTGATTAATATTTCAGCAGGGGAGTCATCCTGTTTATTTTCCTGATTGCTTCTTCTTAAAAGCTGCTTTAAGCGCATTTTCCAATTCTTCACCGGCGCGCTTCAGGCTTGCCTCGACTTCCTTCCACCGTTCTTTGTTTTCAGCCTCGTTTTTAAGTTTTTCTGCCGAAACTTTCAGTTCTTCATACTTCTTCCGCAAGTCAGATTCTACACGGGTACTCGCCTCACGGGCCTCACCGTAGAATTGGTCGAGTTTCTTGCCAAAATCCCGGAAGATTTTCTCCGCTTTTCCTTCATCCTTCGTTTCCATAAATAGGTGATTGTTATTGATTCCCTAAATTACAGACTTTATATTAAATCAGATGGAACAGGGCGCCGAACAAGATCCGCTGGATCATATTCAACAAATGCTCGAAAGTAAATCTGCTGCCAAGCAGATTACCTTCCGCAAATTGCTGAGTGCTTTTGAATCATTGGCCAGAGAAGCCAAGAATGTCATTTCGGAACTTAAAAAGAAAACCAAGCCTGGTGATCAGGATGTCACCGTTGATTTCAAGCGCATCAATGACCACGAATTCCAGGTCAAACTGGCTGGTGATATGCTGGTGTTTGTTCTTCATACCAACATTGTGACTTTTGAAGATACGCATGAAGTCATGAAGGAGCCCTACATCCTTGAAAAGGATATCAACCGGTATTTCGGACAGATCATGATTTATAATTTCATGTCTGACTCAATCAAGTTTCACCGCGTGAATGATCCTGGTTATCTCCTTGCACGACTTCTGATCAATCACGATGGCCGCTACATCATTGAAGGAGAAGGTAAGCTGGGCGTCGTCTTTAGTCATGTCTCGGAACAAGGCGTTACCGACAGTGACCTGAATATCCTCGTTAAACTGGCACTCACACTGGCCATAGAAAACGACCTGATGGCGCCGCCGTATCCACAGGTAAAGTTCATTACTTTGTATCAGAAGCTGGAGAAAACCCAGGAACTTGGTGCTGGTCAGAAAATAGGATTCCGGATGAGCTATCATGGGAAACTGGAAGGATAGTTTGAAAATTTGAAGATTTGATAATTTGAAAATGAGACTCAGGTTGGTAATTCCATACAGAATGAAACTGGAGATAAGCGGGAAATCATTCCTGCTTTGCCTGTTTGTGATTTTGCTTCTTGGGACAGCGTGTGCCTCCAACAAACCGCATAAACGCCTGAAGCCAGGGAAACCCATTCCTTGCCCGCAGAAAGACTGTTGACCATGAGGAAGATAGTTGTGGCGATCGACGGCTATTCGGCGTGCGGAAAGAGCACGACGGCCAAAGAAACAGCCCGCATACTTGGATATCGTTATATCGATTCAGGCGCCATGTACCGCGCCATGACCTTGTATTTCCTGGATCATCATATTGCGATAACCAATCCTAAAGACATCGCCCGCGCCCTGGAGAAAGTAAGGATTACATTCCAGGTAAACAGTGCCGGCGCAACGATCACCTTCCTGAATGGTGTCAACGTCGAAAGAGAAATACGCGAAATGCGGATATCTGAATTTGTCAGCCAGGTGAGCACCATCCAGGCAGTTCGCCACGCGATGGTTGACCAGCAGCGGCGCATGGGAAAGGAAAGAGCCATTGTCATGGACGGCAGGGATATTGGTACCGTGGTGTTTCCACAGGCAGAACTCAAACTATTTATGAGTGCAGATATCCTTGTCAGGGCTTTCCGAAGACAGAAAGAACTTCTTTCACGTGACGAAATGGTCGATGTCGATACCATCGTCGAGAACTTATTAAAAAGGGATAAAATCGACAGTACAAGGAAGGAAAGCCCGTTGCGAAAAGCGGTGGATGCAATAGAAATAGACACGACCCATATCACCATTGAAGAGCAGGTAGATGAGGTGGTTAGGCTGGCCTTAACAAGGATGGTGAAGGCCGGAAAATAGCATCCTTACCGGCAGTCAAAAACAATCAACAAAAGCCTGAAAAAACCTTGTCAGGCGGGGATAATTACTAATTTTGCCCTACCCTAAAACAGTACTTTTCTTTCTTCAATATCCATGGGCAAATTCATCCGTCTCAAGAAAGGGTTTACCATCAATCTCGCAGGAAAAGCAGCTACAAAAGTATCGGAACCACCCCCGGCCGAGACCGTCGCCATCAAACCTTCGGATTTTCAAGGTACCTACATCCCCAAACTGCTGGTAAAGGAAGGCGACGCGGTAAAAGCGGGAACTCCGTTGTTCCACGACAAGAAGTTGGAAAAGGTCATGTTTACTTCTCCGGTAAGTGGAGAGGTCGTGAAAGTTACACGAGGAGAAAAACGCAAACTGGTAGAGGTGGTCGTGCTGGCGGATAAAGCGATCGAGTACGCCTCTTTCAAAAAATATACGGTTTCCGAGATCGGCAATCTCCACGCAGAGGATATCAAGGAACAATTACTCGCTTCCGGCGTATGGACCAACCTTGTTCAGCGCCCGTTTGGCATCCTGGCAGAACCCAATGCGGTCCCCAAGGCCATACACATTTCTGCGTTTGATACTGCCCCCCTTGCCCCTGAGTATAGCATCCTGTTTAAAGGTCAGGATCACTTTTTCCAGGTGGGCATCGACATCCTCAAGAAACTAACGTCAGGTCTCGTTCATGTTAATATCCATACCGCGAGTGATCTTTCAACGGTATTTTCACAGGCCAAGGGCGCTGAAGTAAACAAGTTCTCTGGCCCGCATCCTTCAGGTTGTGTGGGTGTACAGATTCACCACGTGGATCCCATCAACAAGGGCGATGTGGTCTGGACCATTAATCCGTTTGGTGTCATTCAGATCGGCAAGTTGTTCCTTCAGGGTATTTACGATGCGTCAAAGCTGGTTGCTGTGACCGGGTCGGAAGTAACGACCCCCCAATACGTCAAGACGGTGACAGGCGCTTCCGTGCGGCACCTGGTTGGCGGTGGAGTGAGTGGAGACAATGTCCGCTACATTTCTGGCAACCCGCTGACCGGCACCAATGTAGGCAAGGAAGGACACCTTGGTTTCTATGATCATCAGGTTACGGTGCTGCCTGAAGGCAATCATCATGAGTTTATGGGATGGATACTCCCTGGTGGTAACAAGCTTAGCGTGCAGCGTGCCTGGGGTTTGTTTTCTTTTCTCACACCGGGGAAAGAGTTCAAGCTCGATACCAATACGCATGGAGAACCACGTGCCATTGTGCAAACAGGTGTATTTGAACAACTCGTTCCAATGGATATCCTTCCGGGTCACTTGTTAAAGAGCATCCTGGCTGAAGACATCGATGAGATGGAAGCCCTGGGTATATATGAAGTGATCGAGGAAGATCTGGCACTTTGTGAATTTGCCGATGTATCGAAACACAATGTGCAGGAAATCCTGCGTGATGGACTTGAACTGATTCGACTGAGTTAATGATATTATGAAGTTCTTGAGAAAACAGCTTGATTCAGTCAAGCACAATTTTGAAAAGGGAGGCAAGCTGGAGAAATACTACTTTGCCTATGAAGCTTTTGATACATTCTTATTCTCTCCGAATACCACAGCAGAAACGAAAGGGGCGCAAATACGCGATGCCATTGATTTGAAGCGCCTGATGATGACGGTGATTATCGCGATGATCCCCTGCCTGATCTTCGGGATGTGGAACGTCGGACATCAGCATTTCCTTGCAACAGGAAAGACAGGAACATTTGGTGGCGAGATCATGATCGGATTGATCAAAGTCCTTCCAATCATTGTCGTTTCTTATGGTGTGGGCCTTGGTATAGAATTCATCTTCTCCACCATTCGCCGCCACCCTGTCAATGAAGGCTTCCTGGTAACTGGGATGTTGATCCCACTGGTGATGCCGCCTGATATTCCGCTTTGGCAGGTAGCTGTAGCAACTGCATTTGCCGTTGTCATCGGAAAAGAAGCATTCGGCGGAACGGGCATGAACGTGGTGAACATTGCACTCACCGCACGCGCATTTCTCTATTTCGCCTATCCCTCACAGATTTCGGGTGAGGTATGGACATTCCTTGGGGCAGAGAAGGCAACCGTATCCGGATATTCCGGCGCAACGCCATTGGCCATCGCAGCTGAAAGTACGACCGATGTAGTCACCAACTTCAATGCATTTGGTGCTGGATGGGCTGATGGAATTTACTCCTTGTGGAACATGTTTCTCGGTGTGATCCCCGGTAGCATCGGTGAGACGTCAACACTGATGTGTCTGATCGGAGCCTTTATCCTCGTTGCTACAGGCGTTGGGAGCTGGAAGATTATTGTCAGTGTTTTTGCAGGAGCCTGGGGAATGGGCTTGCTCCTCAATATGCTTGGCTCGTCGCCTTTTACGCAATTGCCTGCGCACTATCACCTGGTGATGGGTGGACTTGCCTTTGGTGCCGTTTTCATGGCAACTGATCCGGTAACGGCCGCGCAGACAGAAACCGGTAAGTGGGTTTATGGATTACTGATAGGAATGTTCACCATTCTGATCCGCGTTTTTAATCCGGCCTACCCTGAAGGGATCATGCTCGCCATCCTCTTCATGAATGTGTTTGCTCCCCTGATTGACTATTTTGTAGTAAGCGCCAACAAGAAAAGAAGAATACAACGTGCGACAGTCTAACACTTACATCGTCCTTTATGCCGTGGCTATCACTGTAGTCTGCGGCGGCCTTTTGGCATTTGCAGCCGTTAGTCTTAAGGACAAGCAGGATGCCAATATTGCGCTGGAGCAGAAGAAGAATATCCTCTCTTCAGTGATTACCCTTAAAGAAGGAGATAACATTGATCAACTTTATTCAAGTCAGGTAAAGGGATTTGTTCTCGATTACAGCGGCAATGTCAAGGAAGGAATGAAACCTGAGCAAGTTGAACTGGCAAAGGAATACAAGAAAGCGCCAACAGAGCGACTGCTTCCTGTATATGAATTCCGCAATCAGGCTGACCCGAGCAAAGTGGAATATGCGGTAATGCCCGTGTATGGCTACGGACTTTGGAACAACATCTGGGGTTTTGTCGCGGTCAAGTCTGACTTCTCGACAATTCAGGGTGTAAAGTTTCAGCATGCCGGCGAGACACCCGGTCTGGGTGCACGCATCGATTCTGATGAAATCCAGGAGCGTTATAAAGGAAAAACCATTTTTGACAATGCTACTTTAACTTCCGTGGCCATGCAAAAAGGAGAAGGCCAGGATTATGGTGATGAACCGCATAAGGTCGATGGAATGTCCGGTGCAACACTGACTGGCAAGGGCGTGAATAATATGCTCAAGGATTACCTTTCGTGTTATGAAAGCTATTTGAAAAAGAATTCAGCTGTTAACCCATAGATCATGAGTACAGAAGCAGAAGTTGTCGAAAAAGTTGAAAAAAAATCTGAACCGCTTTTTTCAAAGAAGAACCGGAAGCTTGTTTCCAATCCATTGGATATTGACAATCCGGTAACTGTTCAGGTATTGGGCATTTGTTCAGCACTCGCCGTGACTACGCAGATGAAGCCGGCCTTTGTCATGGCCCTTGGACTCACCATTGTTACAGCCAGCTCCAACGTGGCTATTTCGCTGATGCGAAACACCATTCCCGGCCGTATCCGAATCATCGTTCAGCTTGCCGTTGTTTCCCTATGGGTTATTCTGGTGGATCAGATCCTCAAGGCGTATGTATATGATGTCTCCAAACAGCTCTCTGTTTTTGTCGGGCTCATCATTACGAATTGTATTGTGATGGGGCGCCTGGAAGCCTTTGCTATGGGAAATAAACCCTGGCCTTCACTGCTCGATGGCCTTGGCAATGGACTTGGTTATGGCATGATCCTCATGACGCTCGCCTTTTTCCGCGAATTGTTTGGAGGTGGGAGCATCTTTGGTTTCAAGGTGTTCGCATCACTTGGAATACCGTACCAGGGCAATGGACTTCTCCTGCTGCCTGCCGGAGCATGTATTTTGCTGGGCGTCATCATATGGGTGCAACGCACATTGAACGGATTCAGGGAAGCGCACTAATATTTCAGAGCTATGGAAAACATCATTAACATCGGAGTACGGTCGATTTTCATCGACAATATGATTTTTGCTTACTTCCTCGGAATGTGCTCTTTCCTTGCCATATCCAAGAAAGTAAAAACGGCATTTGGCCTCGGCATTGCTGTGATCTTTGTTATTGGAATCACAGTACCTATCAACTGGATGATCCAGAACTACCTGCTCATTCCTGGCTCATTTGCCTGGCTTGGCCCTGAATATGCGAGCATGGATCTCGGCTTCCTGCAGTTTATCGTCTTTATTTCTGTCATTGCGGCCATCACTCAACTCACTGAAATGGCTGTCGAGAAGTTTTCACCCGCTTTGTATGGTACCCTCGGAATTTTCCTTCCGCTGATTGCCGTGAACTGTTCTGTACTTGGAGCAGCATTGTTTATGGTTGGCAGACCTTACAACCTGGCAGAAGCGACAACTTTTGGTATCGGATCAGGCATTGGATGGATGCTCGCCATTGTGGCCCTCGCAGGAGTAAGGGAGAAGATGAAGTACTCCAATGTGCCGGCACCTTTGCGGGGTTTGGGCATCACGTTTATCCTCGTTGGCCTGATGTCACTTGGATTTCTGAGCTTCCTTGGGTTCACCCTTTGATCATGACGGAACCTTCGGGTTCCAAGGCTAACTGGATTTCATATCTGCGATGAGAAGCGTTATCGGCAAGATTGTACGCTATTTCTTTAATGGAACTTTGTTCATTGTTCCGTTGCTCGCAACGGTTTATGTCATCATTGAGGCGTTCAGGTGGCTGGATAGCCGGTTGAATCTTCCCTATCCGGGAGTGGGATTTGCCATCATTCTTACGGCGATCACCTTGTTTGGCTACTTCACGACCAACTTTGCTTTCCAAACTTTTTCCAACTGGTTTGATCATCTGATCAACCGAATTCCTCTGGTGAAGCTTATCTATTCTGCTGTCAAGGATTTGCTGGCAGCATTTGTTGGAGACAAGCGGAAATTCAACAAACCTGTACTGGTAACCGTCAACAAGGAAAACACCATCCACCGGATTGGATTCATCACACAGGCGGACCTTTCGGAAATTGGGCTTCCGGAGATGGTGGTCGTGTATTTCCCCCAATCCTATGCTTTCGCCGGCGATCATTTTGTCGTATCGCGTGAGAATGTAAAACCCCTGGATATATCGGGAGCCGCAGCCATGAAGTTCATTGTATCAGGAGGCATTAGCGGATTTCGGGAATCCTGAGGTACCTTGTGTCCATGAGAATCCGGGTCGTCTTACTTTTTCTGCTGGTGGCATGTCAGAGCAATGAGGCTGACAGACCTGAATTGCTCACCAGGAACGCACAGATCATCGGCGCGACATCAGCTTTGCTGGAGGGTGAATTGACTGAAGCAGGACCGGTTCGCCCCGTTACAGTAGGCTTTCTCTGGGACACCAACCAGGACTTGAACATGGGGACTGCAGCAAACAGGTACATCTTCGGCAACACGGATGCGCCGCGTGTGTTCAGCATTCAGATTGACAACCTCTCACCGGCAACAACCTATTACTACCGAAGCTTTGGCGCAACAGGAAATTTTTCTCAGGTGTATTACGGGCAAGTTGTTTCTTTTACCACACTGCCTTAGCGATTAGTTCTTCAGCGCTTCCAGCCTGCGGTTAAGTTCCTCCCGATCGAATAGTCTTCCCTGTTTGATCACTGCGTTGATACGGCGGGTATTCGCAATGTTATCCAGGGGATTGGCATCAAGGATGACGAGGTCAGCCCACATATCTTCTCTTATGGAACCCAGTTGCTGCTCCAGATTGAAATACCTGGCAGGGTTGACGGTTGCTGTCCGCAAGGCTTCGAGGGGTGTAAGACCTGCTTCTACGAACACAGCAAGTTCGTTGTGCAAGCCGGGACCTGGCATTTGAAAACCAATGGGGCTGTCCGTACCCGCCATCATATCAATGCCTTTATCATGAATTCGTTTGACCATCGCAAACATCCAGGCCGTGTACATGGAGTCATACGATGATGGAGGTGTCTTAACGATGCCATCGATGATGGACTTCCAGCGTGCCTCTGTTGTATCGGGAAAATACTGAAAGTCAGCCTGCCACTCAGGCAGTGCATACGGCCGCTTTCCCGAAAGCGTATTGAGTGCAAGCGTTGGGATTTGCCACGTCTGATTTTTGGCAAGCACATCAAGAACTTCATTCGCTTTATTCTCGTCGTAATTCTTCACCGCGATTTGACGTTGGGCTTGGTGAATGCTGGATCTCAAAATGCCGCCCTGCAGTTTCCTGCCGGATTCAAGCAGTTGTTTTCGTTGATTGAAGAGCTCCTCTGCGTTGGAAGCACAGGAGAGTTCAAGGTTGCGCATGTGTTCCATGCTGTTGAGACCGGCGTTGGAAGCGCTGATTACATCCATGCTGAGGGGTACATGTCCGGTAACTTTGAGGCCCAGTTGTTTCCCCATTTCTGTAACCACAGAAAATTGCTCCGGGGTCAGCATCTCGTAGGCTTTGAGAAAATCGACGTTCAGGCTGTCAAGTTTGATGATTTGGTTCCTAACAGCCGCAGTTGAGTTCAAGCCAACGGAAAGCGGCGGGTGACCTGGGTCACTTCCGTCATACACATTGGGAATGCCGTCGAGCAAAGGCCCGGCGATCATCACACGGGGAGCCTCCGTAGGCAAGGCCAATGACTTATCACGCCATTCCATGACAAAATCAATCTTACCCCCGGTGTCACGCACGCTCGTAATACCATGTGTGAGGAAGAGGTCAAACATTCTTGGGGCCACTTCTTCCATGTAGGCAAAATGAATATGGGCATCCCACAAACCGGGAATAAGGAACTTTCCTTCACCTGACACAACCTGGTTGTTGTTTCCGGCCACAGCAAATTCCTTTGAAGCCACGACTTTGATGATTCTTCCGTCCTTGATGATGACGGTCTGGTCTTCAATCAATCCCCGGTCCGGATCGATGATGTTAATATGCTCTATATATAAGGCATTGCTCACCTCCACCTTTTCACGGCAGCTAGTCAATGCAAGAAATCCGAAAAGCAATAGCGTTAGTCGATTCATTGTCGTTGAGTTGATTTGCTAAATGTAGCAAATAATGGAAACCGACTTGTTGGACGGGGTTAGTTGATTACACCAGAGCCAATCAGCTCTTCACCCTGATACCATGCGGCAAATTGACCTGGTGTGACGCCTCGCTGAGGGTTGTCAAAAATGATGTAAAGCCCTTCTGGTTCCTGATAAAGGATACAAGCCTCCAGGGGCTGACGATACCTGATCCGTGCCAGGTATTTTCGGGATTCACCTGTTTTCAGTCTAAGGTCTTCCCGTATCCAATGAGCGTCGGTGGAAAGGAATAGCCCACTGCGGTAAAGTCCCGGGTGGTTTTCACCCATACCTGTGTATATGATGTTCTCTTGGGTGTCGGTACCAATAACGAACAGAGGTTGTTCAAATCCACCAAGGTTGAGTCCGCGTCGTTGTCCGATTGTGTAATAGTGAGCGCCATTATGTTCCCCTACGACCTCACCCGCATCAGGAGTGAAGGCGTATGGGCTCGACAGGGCGGCAAGACCAGCCATGTGATCCTTGTCGACAAACAATCCGGAGGAGGACGCAATCTCGATAACCTTTCCT
>JAEUUD010000279.1 GCA_016787625.1 Cyclobacteriaceae bacterium | reverse complement strand
CCACACGCTTGTGTGGCTCATTTCTGCGGACCGGACAGCCAGCCTCGCCCTCTGGCGAGGGGACTCGAACCCGTCTCGCCTGAGGCGAGATGACAGGCAGGCATTCTAACCACTGAGCTACCACACCAAATGTTTACAACCTGGTTCCAAGGATACATTCCCGCAGGTCCCGGCTTAGAGCCGAGGGCCTAGTTCTCCGGTTTGAATTTCTACTGCCATTCAGACTTTGCCCAGTCGATCGCATCACCAATTCTGGGTGTAACGAGGTCCTTACTATTTAGCGTTGCTTCCCAGAACCTATAGACAGGGTCCTTCCCTTCCTCGGGCTTTTCTGTTGCGATGTGCCCACGTAATTCAAGTCCGCCACCCTGGCCTGTCCGGACCCATGAGACAATTGGATTGTTAATGGCCGAAAACTTGCCGATGTATTTGTCCCAGAGAAGCGTGCCTGCCTTGTTGTAACAGACGACCCGCTCGTTGCCGCCGCGATATTTTGTGTGGTCATACACGAGCATGAATAGGTACAGGTTGCCGGCTTTATCTTCTGCCACAGCCTGCGGTTCCATCTCATCGCCCTTGTGAGTGACCTTTTTCTTGAATTGTTCCATTCCAGATTTAGTGAGTTTGACAAGGACGGTCCCCTCGTCGCCGTCACAGAAGGATGCAGCGCCACCATCTGCGGTGAGGATTACAATCGCTCCATAGCCCGCGTGGCCGACGAAGCCATCGAAATATGTCGATGCGCCGATGTGGTACTTTGACACCGTCTTCTCCTTGGCTGCTTCCAGGCTGAGCTGGGCGAAGGCCGTATGGCAGAAAAGGATCATGAACAGGGCAGTTTTCATTTTAATATGACTTAAGCTTGAAGTTATTTGCTATTCGAGATCAGTTCGGCTCAAACTTGAATTTCTGTCCGCCAACTGATGCCTCATACATCAGTCCACCCTTCTGCATGGTAAATACCATCACACCTTCCACATACTTGGCGTTGGCAGAAGCGCCTGATGTTGCGGCAACAGCCGATACCTGTGCGGACAATTCAACCCTGTTCTCCTTGAAGCGACCCAGTGCTTTCTTGTTCTCAAAGAATATTACCTCACGATATGACTGACCGCCCAGCTGAAAACCAACGCTCACCTGGCTCAACTTCGCGGTGCCGATTGATTTACCGCTTTGGTAAGCGACCCCATTTCCCGCTGCACCCCCAACCCCGATCCCGCCCTTTCCAACGTTTGGGAATATGACATAGCCATAAGCCTTACTGAATGTGGCGTTCATGCCTGGGTCAGCTTTGATGAATTCCGCCTTGGCTACTTTAGCATCAGCGACAATTTTGGCCTTCTTCGACTCAGATTGACCCAAAAGGTCGAACGCCAGCAATAACAGCGCTGCGCAAAACAATCTTACAAGTTGAGGTTTCATAGGCCGGTGATAGCTGGTAAACCGCTCAATTTAGGAAACATCAATGGCCCAGAAAAAACAAAAAAGCCCCAACCTCTTGGAACTTCATCGTTTACTATTGGCCATTTTGATCACGGAATCTCTGCGGACCGGACAGCCAGCCTCGCCTCTGGCGAGGGGACTCGAACCCGTCTCGCCTGAGGCGAGATGACAGGCAG
>JAEUUD010000278.1 GCA_016787625.1 Cyclobacteriaceae bacterium | reverse complement strand
CCCAACGCCATGGTCCTTGACACCCAGCGTAATCAGTGTTTCCTTCTGGCCGCTGAAAATGGTGATCGGTCGACCTGGGGGTGAATACCGTATCGCGTTGGACAAGAGACTTCGCAGCACAATCTCAACCATCGCCCGATCCCCATAGGCCTGCTGAGTGTCAGGTACAAGGAAATCCACGCGAATGTTTTTCTGAGCTGCTTCCGTCTTCAATTTGTCGATTACATCAAATGCCAGCTGTTTGCATTGAAACATTTCTGGGTGAAATGGCATCTTTCCTGACTGAACCAACGACCACTCCACCGCATGTGTCAAAGCACGCTCGAGTTCGATACTCGCCCTGTACATATTTTCAAGATAGCCGCTTACCTCTTCAGGACGAATGGACTTCATCTTTCCAGCCAGGCTTCTGGTCAGGTTGCTGAATGTTGCAAGTGGCGCCTGCAGGTCATGGGTGATCACAGTGAATAGTTTTTCGCGTAGCACATGCTGCGATGCCAACTCGGCGTCCCGTTCCTTAACGGCCTTACTCGTTCTCACCCGGTCACGATAACCAAGATATAACAGGACAATGATCAGCGCCGCAAAACCACCGATGGTCAATTGCATGTTTTTCCACTGTGTCTCCAGATTCCTGTTGGCCTCGTTCAGTTTTGTTTCAAGCTCTGAACGACGGATGGATGATTCATTTGATCCAAGAATCAAATCATCACGTACTTGCTGAACGCGTCGATCAGCATCCATTTGTTGTATCGTGTCTTCATAAGCGGCAAACACTTTAAAATACCCTAGCGCTTTAATGCTGTCGCCCTTTTCTTGCGCCATTAGGTAGCGCGACCGGGAGAACGTCATCCTTTCCTGCATACTGCCAGATCGATTGACGAATGACATTGTACTATCGAGGTACATGGCTGCAGAATCCAAATGAGGTATCCGGCGATAAACATCAACAAGTTTGTGGTAGGATGAGAACCTCAGGCCCAGCAATTGATCCAGGTGTAAAGAATGCTTGTAATAATCTATGGCCCTTGGGTAATCTGACCGGTCCAATGAAAGATCCCCGAGTTGTTCGAGTGCAAGGGACATCCCCAGCGAATCTCCCAATAGCCTGGCACTCTCTGCTGATTGCGATAGATAAGTGAGCGCCTCTGGATACCGTTTCATTTTTCTATATGTTCTTCCCAGGTCTCGTGTCAGTCCAATCTGTATTGTCAGATTACCACCTTCCATGGCAGCCGCGATGGATTGCTGATAATCATATACAGCTTCAGTGAACAATCCCTGGGCTTCTTCGATGCGCGCCATCTGGCTCATCGCCTGCAGCAGTCCACTACGATCGCGGGCAGCCTGGAGGGAAGGAAGGGCCTTCCTGAAAAAATCCAGCGCCTTTTCATAGGACGATTTACCAGAGGCCACGGTGCCAAGTATCATGTATGCCTGCGAGGCGAGCGTCTGATTGGCAGGAGCCAGTGCTAAGGCATGCCATGCCTGCGACACGGCAGAGTCAGGAACTCCGGCATCAACGTAGGCCTGACTGAGTCGAATTTTAATGGCGGCAAGATCATCTGTATTCTCAAAGCCCGGCAATGCATCGGTGAGCATGAGGATAACCGACTCAGGAAGTCTCTTGGGGTCATTCGCTTTCCTCAGCAGTGTGTCCA
>JAEUUD010000277.1 GCA_016787625.1 Cyclobacteriaceae bacterium | reverse complement strand
GTTGACCACCGAAATGGAGATGAGGATGGCCGCAATAGCCTTCTCCATCATCGTAAACGTCCCCTGGTTGAAGAGAAATACGGCTGTCGCCCCGAGACAGATGATGTACTGAAACAACGCGTAATAACTGAGGACGGCCGGAGCAGGGGTGTCGTATTTAATATAGTGGGCCTTGTCCACGGCTGGAGCCGGCCGGTAGCCGCCGAGGGATTCCGGCAGCCATCCGGGTTTCTTGAAGAGGTAACGGAACTTGTCGCCCCAGGAGGATATCTGTTTCAGTTCCTGGGCCATGATGGCGTAATGACTAAAATTCGCCCAGACCCCGTTCCAGCTGTTGATGGGTTTGGTGATGCCGTAGGTCGGCCGCTCTTCCTCTTCCTGGAAGGTGCCAAAGAGCTTGTCCCAGATGATCAGGGTGCCGGCGTGGTTCTTGTCAATGTACTTGGGATCGCGCCCGTGATGCACCCGGTGGTGGGAGGGTGTGTTAAGGAAATATTCCAGCCAGCCCATACGGTTGATCGTCTCGGTATGGATCCAACACTGGTACAGGGTGTTCAGGGAAGAAATCAGCAGGAAGTCAGTGGTCTCAAACCCCGCCACTGCCAGGGGCAGGTAGAAGAAGAACGTCCATACCACCTGGAAAGAACTCTGACGCAACGCCACGGAGAGGTTGTACTCCTCGCTTTGATGATGGACGACGTGACCACCCCAGAAGAGGTTGATCTCGTGGCTCATCCGGTGTGCCCAGTAGTAGGCCAGGTCCACGAGGAGGAACAACGCCGTCCAATACATCCAGTTCCGTTCGAGATGCATGACCGCCAGGTTGGCAAAGACGACTTCGTAGGCGCCCACGGCTAGTACCCGAAGGAAGATTCCCGAAAGCTGGGATGTGATGCCGCAGCTGAGGTTGGCGATTGAATCCGGCAGCCGGTAAAGCTTGCGGTGGGAGAGGCGCTCCACCAGGATCTCCACGCCGATGAGGATGA
Organism: Cyclobacteriaceae bacterium; assembly: GCA_016787625.1. GTDB lineage: Bacteria > Bacteroidota > Bacteroidia > Cytophagales > Cyclobacteriaceae > ELB16-189. Next base: position 685 of record JAEUUD010000277.1, on the reverse strand, counting down.
AAAAAATGGGGATCGAAAGGACGATGGGGTTGACGTTCATGGAGTCATGTCAAGGACTCAAAATTAGTTGAAAATCCCCGTAGGGCGACGATCCAATTCGATTACCTTGCGCGCCGAAAACCGGGTTTCCCATGATCCTGAAAATATTCAAGGCCGTTTGGTTCCTTTCGGTACTGGCCGTGGTGGCGGTACTGCTCTATGCCTACGCCTCCTTTCCGGATACCATCCAGCTGACCGAGGCCGAAACCCTGGATGAGGCGCTGACCATCTCCCGCGATGGGCTGTTCTATACCGCATTGGTCATCCTGGGCGTCCTCAATGCCCTGGTCTTTGTCGTTGGCCGGCTGATGTCATCCAGCGACCAACTCTTCCATGCCTGGTTCTACGGACTGGTGGTCTTCTTCAACCTGTTTGGCATCGTCGTCCTCGAATTCTTCAACCTCTATAACAGCCAGGAACGCTTCGACTATTCGCGGATAGGCTTCATCATCTACGGCAGCGTTGCGCTGATCGTACTGTGGGCTTCCTTGTGGCCGCTCGGCCGCCTCGTCAGAGGAACAAGGGCTAATCCGCCCGTTGCTGAAAACTGATGCAACACTCATGTTTTCAATGAGTTATGAGTTGATGTCTCCTTTAAGTTTGTAGATGAAACTTAGGTGCCTGCGATTGAAATGATCTCAAAATA
>JAEUUD010000276.1 GCA_016787625.1 Cyclobacteriaceae bacterium | reverse complement strand
TACCACGTCAATCGAGACAGGCTGTATCGTGTGATAACCGTCGATGAAAATGGCAGGGATCATGCTTCAACCTCCGCACCGTTGGCCGAAAAACTGAGGAATGAAGGAACGGCATTTGAAGAAGTCATTCAGCTTGAAGGCAGATTTAATCCACAGGTTGTCACCGAAGACCAGTTGACCGTCCCCCTCATTGGTTATTACGCCTCACCAAATTTCCTGAACACATTTACATTCCCACTTGTCGAAGGTGACGCCCGGATGGCGCTTACGCGACCATTCACCATGCTGATCACTATGGAGACGGCACAAAAGCTGTTCCCTTCTAACAGCTTTGGTAACGTTATTGGACGGTTTGTTGAAGTGGAGGGTGTTGGTGACTTTGAAGTAACAGGTATTGTTGCCGATTACGCCAGGTCACATTTCTATTTCGATGCACTGACCTCATTGAGCACCCTCGAAGCGCTTGAGAGAACAGGACAACGTAAACCTTCATTGTCTGACTGGGGTCCGTCAACTAATTTTTATACGTACCTGCTGCTGAAGGAGCACGCAAACCCCGATGGCATAAGCACACTCCTTGCCCGGATGGAGGAATTCGCTCCCTATAAAGAGGACAAGCCGGTGCACTACAAGCTTGAGGCGCTCACCGATATTCCTATGAATGAACATTACAATGAAATTGGGAGGTCGTGGGGTTCAGAAAGTCTGATCGTATTCTTCAGCCTGGCCCTCCTGGTGCTGCTGCCGGCCTGCTTCAACTACGCCAATATTTCCATGGCACGCGGCATAAAACGTGCAAAAGAGATAGGGCTGAGAAAAGTATCAGGCGGTGAGCAACAGCACATCTTTTTCCAGATGATTTTGGAAACAGCAATTGTTTCCCTGGCCTCCCTGGCTGCCGCCCTGCCCGTTTACATGATCATCAAGGAAGAGTTCGTAAGCATGATTGTGGGTGGGGTGCGCACTTTTGATCTTGACATTACGCCAACACTGTTCGGACTGTTTGTCCTGTTTGCACTGATCACCGGTATTGTAGCAGGCGCTTTTCCAGCCCTTTACTTCGCACGCCTCAGTCCCGTTGAAACGCTGCGGAATGCCCCGGGCTCGGGCCGCCTCTCCAGGATATCGGTCAGAAAGTGGCTGGTCGTGACACAGTTTGCCCTTTCCATGGTCTTCATCATGGGCGTTATCATTGCGCTGAAGCAATACCGCTACGCGCTCAACTATGACCTGGGGTTCCAGAAGGAGAACATGCTGACTGTTCCGCTCAAAGGTGCCAATGTTGACCTGGTCAGGAATGAATTGGGCAACGTTCCGGGAGTTCACGGCATTTCCTTTGCGGCTTCAATCCCTGGCAACGGAGCGGTTTTCTCCACGTGGGCGCAGCTCCCAGGGGAAGAAGACAGTATCCCGGTCGCACAACTTTTTGTCGACCGGCAATATCTTGAGGTGATGCAAATGAAGCTGGTGGCAGGAACTACTTTTCCGGAAGCGTCGGCTTCAGGAGAGACGCACATGGTGGTGAACGAAACTTTTCTGACGCAATTTGAATTGGGCGATCCGTCAGAAGCAATTGGCAAAGTCATCATGATGGACCAAAAGCAGACAGAATTGCGTATTGCGGGAGTTGTTAAGGATTTCAACTACGCACCCCTGCACGACAAGATTGAGGGTTTTGCCTTCCG
>JAEUUD010000275.1 GCA_016787625.1 Cyclobacteriaceae bacterium | reverse complement strand
AACGGATGCATTCAGAGTACCAGCGCTTCTGGAACGATGAGCGGAAAGCCAAAGCATCTGCGCTGGGGCTTTCTCCCATTGAGGTTTCCATTCTTGCTTCCATCGTTCAGGCGGAAACCATCAAACAGGACGAGGCACCTGTTGTTGCTGGCCTGTATATCAATCGCCTGAAGAAGAACATTCCTTTGCAGGCAGATCCTACCTTGGTCTTTGCTGCGGGTGATTTTTCTATCAAGCGCGTGCTGAATACGCACAAGGAAATTGAATCGCCTTACAACACTTACAAATACGCAGGCCTTCCACCCGGACCAATCAACATGCCGACGATCGCCAACATCGACGCCGTGTTGAACTACAACAAGAACAATTTTCTTTACATGTGTGCCCGGGAAGATTTTTCCGGTTATCACAACTTTGCCACCAACCTCACTGCCCACAACGCCAATGCGGCAAGGTATCAGCGAGCCCTCACCATCGAACAGCGGAAAGGAGCGGCCTTGCGCCGGAAAAAGAAGTAGGTTCAGCCTGCGGGGCAGACAATTGGCTGCGCATTCGCTAACTTTCCATCATGTATACATCGGAAACGAAAATTCGGGTGCGTTACAGTGAGACCGACCAGATGCAGTATGTCTATTACGGCAACTATGCGACGTACTATGAAGTGGCCCGGGTTGACAGCTTAAGACAATTGGGGCTTACCTATAAAGAGTTGGAGGCGATGGGCATCATTATGCCTGTCCTGGAGAATCACTCTGAGTTTCTGTTTCCGGCACTTTATGATGAGTTGCTTCGCGTGGTGGTGACCATTCCGGAGAAGCCTTCCGTGCGCATCCGCTTTCGGTACGACATATATAATGAGAAGGAGCAGCTCATTCACCGCGGTGAGACGTTGCTCGCTTTTGTCAATCAGAAAACAGGCAGGCCTTGCCGTCCGCCGGAAGCGTTTCAACAAGTCCTGGCTCCGTATTTCTAACGGTCATGAAGTACCAGGTTCGCAAACGCATTTTACAGATTCCTTCCGCAAGGCTGGTACGTGACTGGGCCAAGCGGGTGAAGCTCCGTGGCGGCGATCACCTGTCGTTGTACAAGTTCTCCAAGATTTTCATCAACAACATCGAAAAGGATGAGATCCTGGACCGCGCCAACGGCGTGGCGTTCAATTTTGTGTTGGCGATTTTCCCTACGGTCATTTTCCTCTTCACTCTTATCCCATATCTCACACCATACTTTCCGGCCATCGATCAGGACAACATCATGATGTTCCTGGGCGAATACATGCCCACCAGCATGTTTGAGGTCGTATCGACTACCGTGGGCGATATCATCCACAAGCAGCGGGGCGGACTGCTCACGTTGGGTTTTGTCTTTGCCTCCTATCTGGCCACCAACGGCATGATGGCATTGATGAGGGCGTTCAATGCCTGCTATCAGACGGTGGAGAAGCGCAGTTTTTTCAAGATGAGGATGACGGCTACGGGCCTCACCGTTTTGCTGGCCATCGTGCTGTTATCGGCCTTTGTGTTGCTCATTGTCGGTGAGATTGTCCTCAACCAGATCACCTACCAGTTATCTGACCTGAGTCACATCAAGTTGGATGGATACTCCTTGTACGGATTGTTGCTGTTGCGCTTCGCGGTGATTTTCATCGTGTTCTTTTTTGCCGTGTCGTTCATCTACTATTTCGGACCGGCCATCCATTACAACTGGAAATTCTTCTCCATCGGATCTTTTCTAGCCACGTTGGGTTGCCTGGCTGTTTCCTACGGGTTTTCGTACTACATCACCAATTTCGGCAGTTATAATAAGGTGTACGGTTCCATCGGCGTGCTCATTGCGCTGATGGTGTGGATTCAGCTCTTGACGATCGTCTTGCTTTTCGGATATGAGATCAACGCCAGCATGCACTACGGGCAGAAGCTGGAGGCCATTGCCCAGCACCAGCGCGCCAAGAGGCGGGAGCTGAGCAAGGGGGGTAAGTCGCTGACGATATAGTGGAGGATGGGAGCTTTTGTGATTTAAGGCAAAGCCCTTAGTTTTGCATCCTTCTATTTCCCGGAAGGTGTATTAGAGGAGTGGTAGAGTGGTTTATTGTCCCGTAGGGACGCCTTCGGCGCACCGGTTTTGCAGGCGTTCTCTTGGTGGATAGATTTGCAGGGTGTTTTATACCTACATT
>JAEUUD010000274.1 GCA_016787625.1 Cyclobacteriaceae bacterium | reverse complement strand
CAGGTACAGGCAATGCAAGACCCTGTCCAGACGGTTGCTGAGCTCGGCGCCCGCAGGGATATCAAACTGGATCCCATGCTCCGCAATGAGTTTCTTGGCCCGCTGGATTCGTTTGCGAATGGTCTCGGAGTTGCTCAGCAGCGCCGACGCCACTTCATCGATGCTGAATCCAGAGCATGTTTTCAAGGTGAGCGCGATCTGATCCTCCACAGACAATGCCGGATGACAGCAGGCAAAGATCATCCGCAGTTGACTGTCGTGAATCTCATGAGGCAGAAACAGGTTTTCAACAACAGGAACCGTTGTGTATTCCGATTCCAGCAGAACAGCCTTCTCTTCAGCAAACTTCTTCTTGTAACGCTCCCTCCTGACGGTGTCGAGGGCCTTGTTCTTCGCCACGGTCATCAACCAGGCTGAGGGATTGGAGGGAATTTCGAATGTCCAATCGCGAAGGGCTTTGGCAAAAGCATCCTGAACTACATCTTCTGCCAGCTCAAGATTCTTCCATCCGAATATCCTCGTTAACACAGCGACCATCCTCCCCGATTCATGTCGGAAAAGATGGTCGGTGAGTTGTTGTATGTTTCGTCCGGAGGAAGCCACGCAGGACCTACCGAAACAAAATTACTTCTTGGGGAAATTTGGATCGGCTTTCACTTCCTCAATTTGTTTTGTGTGTCGTTCACTGTGGCCAGCCATAAACAGAATGGCCTGGAAAGTGTCAAATGTTCCAAAGGGACGAACGGCATAACGATTACGAAGGTCGTCTTTGGTGGATTTCACATAGGCAATGTGCGCATCACGTTTCGCAAGAAATTCCTTGACGGTGCCGTCATGGCTTCCAAACTTACCCGTTGGCTCAAAGGGTTCTGCTGTTTTGAACTTGCTGTCACGGCTGGAGATCATGCCAATCACCTGTTCATCAGTCATCTTCACTTCGCCGCGACGCGATGGATCGGCAGGCGTCTTCAGCGCATCCTCAACCATCCCATATAGCAATGACTCAGAGATGGCAATATGCTCAGTACATTCTGCAATCGACCAGGACGTTGGTGTAGCTTTAAAGTTCAATTGACCAGGACTCAGTCCTTTGATGGCCGTTAACAGGTGATTTTTTGAATTGGTTAACTGATCCATGCCAAGTTTACGCTCCTGGTCAGTGAGTGAAGTGTCCGGAACAGAAAAGCTGACAAGGGCCAGCGTCATCAGACATAATACAATGGTTCTCATAGGTTGTGTTGTTTAAGGAGTTTTAATGCGTATGAAGTAAATAAATTTCGCGCACTTCTACGGCACCATCCTCAAATTCAAGGATGGGACATGCTTTGGAAATGGCAACAGCTTCGTCATAGCTATCCGCCTTGCAGGCAAGGTAACCGCCCACCATCTCTTTTCCCTCCATGTAGGGGCCATCGGTAACAACCTTCCGGGTGCCTGTCACGACCTTACCGGAATTATTTAACGGTTGTGCACCGATCACTTTGCCCTGAGCACGAAGGTCATCCATCCAGGCGACCCATTTCTGTAGGTGAGCCTGCCATTTTTCAGGCGACTGACGAAGGATGGGGCCGTCGCCTCCGCGGAATAACATCAGGAATTCTGCCATGTTGATGAAGCTTAAATTTGATTAATTAAGTGAATGGAGTGCAATGGTATTGCCTTCGGTATCCGTAAAGAAAGCCATGTGGCCGATATCGTCGCTGATCTTCGTCTTGGGCATTGTCACCTTTCCGCCCGCCTTCTCTACTTTCGACAACGCTGAGGAAAGGTCAGGGTTCCCATTGAGATACAACTTCACTCCTTCGCCACTGGGCTTGTGCATAGGTCCCTTGACAAGTCCACCGGAAGCTTTGCCGTTGCCTGGTTCTGCCGGAAAGAAAGCCATGTCCATACCCATGAGGTTTTGGCGATCCATCTTGATTCCAAAAATGGTCTCATAGAATTTCGTCGCCCGGTTGATGTCTGCTACTGAGATTTCAAACCAATTTAAGCTGTTTTCCTGTGCGGTCATGATGTTTGTTTGTTAATGTTTGATGAATGTATTCGATACACACTTTGTGCACCTTCACATCAAAGACGAACCACCTTTCTGACATGGGACAATCAGGGAATGTTTTTCTTTGATGGAATAAAGCGCCACAATCTGGGGTTTTACGACGTCATTCCCTTGACCACCCTTGGGGGATCAAAGCAGTTTTTCCAGTAGCCCTGTAAGGTATTTCCTGGTATACTTCCCGACATCACGGGTACTCCTGGTCCTCTTCTCTTTCCAGTCGAGAAAGCACGTGGTGATCTGGTCCTTTATCCCCTGGACATTTTCCCGGTCGATCATGTGACCTGCCTGTGTCTGTTGCAATACCTCCGCCGCGTCACCGTCAACGGGCCCAATGCCCAGGATAAAATTGCCGCTGGCGAGATACT
>JAEUUD010000273.1 GCA_016787625.1 Cyclobacteriaceae bacterium | reverse complement strand
GCGGATGGAAAACTATTATCAACTGGCTCAATCACTGTCCCCTGAGCGCTACCGGATTTTTGTTACAGGTCTCAAGGAGGAAGGTGAGGCGATGCGGTCCGAGCTTCCGGATATCTTCAACCTGGAACATGTCGTTGACATGACCGGACGCCTGAGCCTGGATGAGCTGATGTCGTTTATTGTACAAGCCGACGGATTGGTGGCCTGCAGCACGGGTGTTCTCCACCTGGCGGCTGCCTTGGGAAAAAATGCACTTGGACTTTATTCACCCATGCGACCTATCCATCCGGGCCGATGGATGCCGATTGGACGACAGGCCAACTATCTTGTCATCCGGAAGGAGTGCAGCTCCTGTCGCAGAAGCAAGGAGTGTCAGTGCGTCAATGATATTTCATGGCAGGAAGTAAAACGAAGCGTGGAGAAATTTGTCACCGGCGCCACAACACCTGTTGCCAAACACGGTGCGTACCTACGCTAATCCTGTTCAAGTCACCATCCATGCGGGCTACGCTGATCATCAATTTCTACAAGCAGCTGGAGCCCTTGAAACTCATTCTTGCAGCTTTGGATCGCCAGTCCATCGCAGACTATGAAGTGATTATTGCCGACGACGGTTCACCGCCGGAAATTGTTGATCAACTGCAGGATTGCATGAAAGCAAGTAAACTCAACATCAGGCACATCTGGCATGAAGACACAGGCTTCAGGAGAACGGTCATTCTCAACAAAGCCATTGTAGACAGCCGTACAGAACACCTGATCTTTATTGATGGCGATTGTATTCCTCACAAAAATTTTATGGAAGCCCATATCGCTGACAGGGAAGAGAACACAACGTTGGCGGGGAGACGCGTCAATCTCTCACCGAAACTAACGCAGCAGGTGAATGCAGAAATGATACGTTCCGGCAAGCTGGAGCGTTCGTGGCGACGACAGGTGTGGTGGGATGGCTTGTTTGGTAAAACCACCCATGTGGAGCGGTCCTATTACCTGAGTTCCGGCAGGATACAACAGATGCTTCACTCGGGTGATGTCCACATTCTTGGATGTAATTTCTCTGTCAACAAAAAGGATGTCCTTGCGATCAATGGTTTTGATGAACGATATTTAGCCTGGGGATATGAGGAATCAGACCTGGAAGAACGGCTCAAGTGGAACGGTGTCAGAATGAAAACGGTGAAGAACCGCGCCATTGTGTATCATATGTTTCATCGTGAACGGGCTGGAATTTCCGACAATGAGGCGCTGTTCCGCTCGGTCCTGGAAGGAAAGGAGCCTGTCACCCAATTTGGCATTAACCGGAAATCATGAATAACCGGGCGCTCAAACAGATATACAGAAAGACGAAGTCAAGAAACCTGCAGTTCTCTCATGTGTGTGAGGTTGGCGTTTATTTGCCAGAAACCTCAAACATCGTTGACTATATTAAAGAGGGGACCCGGGCAACACTCGTGGAGGCAGATCCTGAAACGGTGTTGAAGATTCGGGACTACTTCAAAAATGATCAAGTGACTTTGCACCCTGTGGCTGTCTGGGATACTCCGGGCACGCTTCAGTTGTCAAAGGCAGCAGCCTCCACTTTTGCGACGGACCTTAAGGTGAGCCCGGCCATTGTCAATGACAACTACAACACGGCCGCGGCAAGTACTTTTACCGTTCCCTGCAAAGTATTTTCGGAAATTGATGACGGCACCATTGACCTGATGAGTGTTGACATTGAAGGCGGTGAGTGGTACGTTATCAAGCATATGAAAAGCCTGCCCAAGGTGATATCGGTAGAAACCCACGGCAAGTACTACACCAACCCATTTATCGGGGAAATCAGTCAATGGATGAGTGACCGTGGGTACATAGTCTGGTTCAAGGATGCCAGCGATACCGTATTCGTTCAACAGGCTTTGCTCACGCCCAGCCTTGCCGATAAGATCGGGACCAGTCTTTCAGAGCTTAAGATAACCTGGAAAAAACTGAAGCGTGCCGTTCGCGGCCGATAGGATCAATTGCCTGAGATGAAGGTTTCCGGATTCACCATCATTCGTAATGCTGTGTTGCTCGACTATCCTGTCGTGGAGGCCATACGGTCGATTCTGCCTCTTTGTGATGAAGTGGTCGTCGCAGTGGGAAAATCGGAAGACAACACGCGCGAATTGGTACGGAGCATTGATCCTAAAATCAGAGTGATCGATACAGTGTGGGACGATACGCAACGCGAGGGCGGCAGGGTACTTGCGCTGGAAACCGACAAGGCCTTTGCCGGAATAGCTGACGACGCAGACTGGTGCTTCTACATTCAGGCAGATGAAATTCTCCATGAGTCATATCTCGAAGTGGTGTCGAGGGCGATGAAGGAGAATATGCATGATAAGCAGGTGGAGGGACTTCTTTTCAAGTACCGCCACTTCTATGGTTCATTTGACTATGTCGCTTCTTCCTGGAATTGG
>JAEUUD010000272.1 GCA_016787625.1 Cyclobacteriaceae bacterium | reverse complement strand
GGAAGAAAGAGGAATACCTCGATTCGATCAACTTCTCAGAATTCCTGCACAAGTTCAATGAGAACAACTTTTCACACCTTGACCTTGAGGCAGACTTGGATCGTGCCATGAAGGTCATTCACGCCAAGCTGGAGCCTCTGGAGAGAGCTGTTTATCTGTTGAAGGAAGTTTTTGACGTCGATTATGAGGCGCTCCAGGCAATCCTCAACAAGAAGAAAGAGCACTGTCGCCAACTTGTTTGCAGGGCCAAAAAGAAGCTCAGTGCCGAGACATCCAGGGTTCAGTTCGACCTTCCGGAAATGAGCGAATTGATGTCCAGTTTTCGCAAATCATGCGAAAAGGGCAATGCCTCCGAGCTGATAAAGGAGCTCAAAAAGGCCATTTCTGCTCCAAATTCGAAGGAATCCTAAAATAGACGGCCCCTTTTGTCACAAACAGCCTCAAAGGTTGTCTTGCATGCACAGTCTTAGGACTGTTTTCACCCAAAACCTGACCTGACATGTGGATCATTCTCGGCTTTTTTGTAGCACACTGGTATCTGTCGCTTTTCTTCCAGACATTTTTTCTGCACCGCTACGCTTCGCACAAAGCTTTTACCATGAGTCCCTTCACGGAGAAAGTATTCTTCGTCCTTACCTGGATATTTCAAGGATCGAATTACCTCAGCCCATTTGGTTATGGTGTGATGCACCGGATGCACCATGCCTTTGCTGACACGGAAGAAGATCCACACTCACCGACGTATGATGAGACCATCTGGAACATGATGTGGAAGACGAAGACGATTTATTCCAGCATCGCCAATGGCAAGCTTGTCCCGGATAAACGATTCACTGAAGGTGTTCCTAAATGGGAGGCTTTCGATAGGATTGCCCGTTCCTGGCCATCCAGACTTTTTTGGGGATCTCTTTACGTACTTTTCTATGTTCAGTTTGCCACACAATGGTGGCTGTTCCTCCTTTTGCCGCTTCACTTCCTGATGAGTCCCATTCACGGCGCCATTATCAATTGGTTTGCGCACAAGTACGGATACAGGAATTTTGAAGTTCGCGACACGTCGAAAAATTTCCTACCTGTTGATTTTCTGATGATGGGTGAGAGTTATCACAACAATCACCACAAGAATGGAGCACGCGCAAATTTTGGTGGTGTTCGCTGGCATGAAATCGACCCGACCTACCAGGTGATTAAACTCCTGAACAAAATCGGCGTGATCGAAATGACCAACCAGAAGGAGCTCCACATGGAGCGCATCAGGAAGGCAGCCTAGTCGTTATAGCTCCCTGCTGTACTCAGAACTCGCCGACTTTCATGGGTCGCTGACCGTCTAAAATCTTTTGTCAGATTGCGGTCCAGCCTGTACTTTCACCTCCTTAATCCCCAAACTATGAAAAGTGCACTTTCTGCTATCGTCGTATTGCTGGTAGTGATTTCATGCTCCCCCAAACAGGAGCAGGTTGCTGTTGGACCGTATCCAACTACAGCCAAGGTCGACACCGTTGACAACTATTTTGGAACGGAAGTCAAAGATCCATATCGCTGGCTTGAAAACGACACAACCAAAGAGACAGCCGCCTGGGTAGCATCACAGAATGAAGTGACGTTTGGCTATTTGAAGAACATTCCATTTCGTGATGCAGTGCGCAAACGATTGGATGAGGTTCAGAACTACGAACGCCTTTCGGCGCCTTATCGCGAAGGAGAATACTATTACTACTCCAAGAATACAGGCCTTCAGAATCACAACGTTCAGTATCGCAAGAAGGGCATGGACGGTGCTGAAGAAGTTTTCCTCGACCCCAACACGTTTTCGGCAGATGGCACTACAGCATTGGGCGGTATGTTTTTCAGCAAAGACGGATCCATGCTTGCAATCCTGATTCAGGAAGGTGGCTCTGATTGGAGAAAGGCCGTAGTGATGAAAGCAGCGGACAAGGCCATCGTAGGCGACACGCTTCGTGATTTGAAGTTCACGGGGATTTCATGGCGTGGCAATGACGGGTTCTACTACAGCAGTTACGACAAACCAAAGGGTTCTCAGCTTTCAGCAAAAACACAATATCACAAGATTTACTATCACAAACTCGGAACGCCCCAAAAGTCGGATCAGATGATTTTTGGTGGCGAGAAAACACCCCGCCGCTATGCCAATGCTGGACTTACCGAGGATGAACGCTTCCTGATCGTCTCGGCGTCTGTAAGTACCACTGGCAATGAGTTGTATATACAGGACCTTAGGAATCCCAATGGCAAGCTTCTGCAGATGGTGGATAATTTTGACAACAACCACAGCATTGTGGACAACGACGAGAACGACCTCATCATTCAAACTGATCTTAATGCTCCCAACAGCCGCATCGTGAGAGTAAACTATATGAAGCCAGGACCAGACCTCTGGAAGGATATCATTCCTGAAACAGAAAATGCGATGCAGGGTGTTTCTAAAACAGGCAGGAAAATGTTTGTTAACTAGGTGTAGGATGCATCTACTT
>JAEUUD010000271.1 GCA_016787625.1 Cyclobacteriaceae bacterium | reverse complement strand
CATGCTGTTATTTCCTCTCGTAAATTACAAAGTCGAAGGGATATGCGTGCCGTTCGTCGGCCTTATGCGGCGTCCGTGACACTTCTTTCCACTCTGTGATGTTGAAAGCAGGAAAAAAAGTATCTCCATCTAGTTCTGTTCTGATCTCGGTGAGGTAGAGCCGGTCGGCAAAGGGGAGGCCTAGCTGGTAAATGGCTGAACCGCCAATGATGAACGTTTCCGATTCACCGGCCTTGCGAGCCAGATCCAACCCTTCTTTCAGGGAGTGTACGACCACACACTGTTGAAGCTTAAGATTGGCCTGTCGGCTGACCACAATGTTTGTGCGGTTCGGAAGCGGCCTGAATTTCTCCGGGATGGAGTCGTAGTTCTTTCTTCCCATGATTACATGATGACCCTTGGTGGTCTGCATGAAATACTTCATGTCATCTGGCAGATGCCAGGGTAGATCGTTGTTGCGGCCAATGACCCTGTTTGACGATAAAGCTGCGATGAGTGAGACCATCATGCGACAATGTCTATTTTCCGGTTTCCAGTTTATTGCCCCTGAAGAACTCTCCGATGCTCATCCGCCGCTTTCCCTCTGGCTGAAGCTCTTCTACAGATACAGCACCATCGGTTGTGCTGAAGTAAAGGTACGTCTTATTGTCAGTGCGGAAGGTGTCGCCGAATGGTTTTGAGTCGTGCCGTGTCACACGGTATATCTTGTAAACCTTGTTTTCAATAATGGTCCACGCGCCGGGATACGGACTCAAGCCCCTTACAAAATTTCTTATCGACGCTGCAGATTGACCCCAGTTAATCTGACACGTTTCTTTAAAAATCTTGGGAGCGGCCTTCAGGTTTTTTTCTATGCGCTGTTCTGCAGGCTGAACCGTTCCTGCGGCGACTGACTGCACCGTTTTTAGTACCAGGCCGGCGCCTTTATGACGAAGCCGCTCGTACAATGTTCCTGCATCATCGTCGGGCTGGATGGTTTCCTTCTCCTGAAAAATGATACCCCCTGTATCAATTTCATGTCGGAGAAAGAAGGTCGTCAAGCCGGTTTCCTTTTCTCCATTGATGATGGCCCAATTAATTGGTGCAGCACCACGATACTGCGGAAGCAGCGATGCATGGAGATTAAATGTTCCCAGAGGAGGCATCGCCCATACAACTTCAGGGAGCATGCGAAAGGCAACGACCACCTGCAGGTCAGCACGGTATTGCCTGAGTTGACTGACAAACTCCTCTGACTTAAGGTTCGTGGGTTGCAGTACAGGGATGTTGTGACTCAGAGCACACTCTTTTACCGGTGATCCTCTTAGCTCCTGGCCACGACCCTGGGGCTTGTCAGTGGCAGTCACTACAGCCACAATGGAGCATCCGCCAGCAACCAGGGCCTCCAGGCTGGGAACCGCAAACTCGGGCGTTCCCATGAATATGATGCGCAAAGGGCTCATTTTGAAGGCAAATATGGCGATTACAAAATAAACTATACATCGTATATTGATATATCGAATATTGATGTATATGTTTGGGCATGTATTCAAAGGAACTGCTCAAGGGGACGATTTCAGCCATTGTTCTGGAATTGCTGTCGAAACAAGAGAAAATGTACGGCTACGAGATCTCGCAAAAGGTCAAGGAGCTTTCCGATGGCAAGATCCATCTGAAGGACGGGTCGCTTTACCCGGCCTTGCAGAAGATGACCGCAGACGGCCTGTTGACTTTCCGTGAGGAGGAAGTGGGAGGACGTATTCGCAAATACTACTCAATGACTCAGCATGGTAAGAAAGAGCACGTCATGTATGTGGAGGAGCTCAAGGACTTTATTGAAACGCTAAACAGAATTGTATTCAACAAGAATCACCCATCTCTTCAGAAGGCATGAAGTTGACAAAGGAACAAGTGTTGATGGTTCGTTCAAGGGTTGAATCCTCAGGAATCACCATTCCCGCGTTGAGGGATGATCTCGTCGATCATTTGTGTTGCGTCATCGAAGTGAAGCTTGACCGAAAGCGATCGTTTGACAATGCACTGCATGAGGCAGTCGGGGAGCTTGCGCCGGAAGGCCTCCATGAAATAGAATTTGAAACAGTATTTCTCTTAAACTCAAACAAAATAATCGTTATGAAAAAGTTGATGTACACAATCGGCGCCCTGTCGTCGATGGCATTTGTGACCGGATGGATATTTGGTATCCTTCATCTTCCAGCCGCTTTTGAGTTATCGGCTTATGGCTTCCTGGGTTTTGCCTTGGGGTATATGCCGCTTTACGCGATTGATTACTACAAGACAGACATTCAGCGTGCACTTAGTGAAAAGTGGAGATTTGGGTTTGGCATATTGAGCGCGGCATTGATGGGGGCTGCAACCATCTTCAAGATCAACCACTGGCCAGGCGCGTCTCTCTTGCTCGTTTCTGCCACCGCTGTATTCACCCTCGGCTATCTACCGTTCCTTTTCTTTGGGATGTACCGGAAGTCAGTGTCTTAAATGATGATCTACGGAAGAGCTAC
>JAEUUD010000270.1 GCA_016787625.1 Cyclobacteriaceae bacterium | reverse complement strand
TGAGGGACTTCACCGATTATGAATTCTTTATCTACACCATCTTGTTTTTGCCGGAAGGCTCAGCGACAGCGTCGGCTTTCAAGGGGGGAAGGCTCTCTGAGTTCGGTCAGGAAATTGACGGCAAGCTGCAAATCTGGGATGGGTATGTTGATGGCTATCTTTTACGACAGGTTGACGGCAGATTTCGCCTGAGCCGTAATCCGTACTCTCAAACGAAGAATGAATTTTTCACTGCGGTGAAGAATCAGATCGCAGACTCCCTCAGCAAGGACGCGGCAAGAGCAACGCTGGCCAGCAGCCTGAACAATGGACAGGACATTAATGTTTCACTTGAGAATGCCGTCAATGCGGGTACGGTTGTTGGCGAAGTGTTGGGAAGTGTTGAAATCAACCGCAAGGAGTACCTGATCTTTGACAGCCGTGACAAAAGCCTGATCGTCGTCAACAAAGACACGTTCCGTGAAAAGGCGGCTCAGCTCATATCAACATGCAAGGCTTCGGTTTCTGCCGTTTCCTGGGATAATGTGGAGGGCTTTATCAAAGAACTGAACGCAGCCTGCCAATAGCGGGCTGCCAGTCAATGAACCGCATTGACCGCCTCATGGGTATCGTCACTACACTGCAATCGCGGCGGTATGTTACAGCTGAAAAGCTATCCGCAAAATTCGGCATCAGCATACGCACGGTGTACCGGGATATTCGTGCGCTGGATGAACTCGGCATCCCGGTTTCCTTTGAGCAAGCCAAGGGCTACTTTATCGTTGAAGGTTACTTTCTTCCTCCGGTCAGTTTCTCTCAGGAGGAAGGTAATGCGCTGGTCCTTCTCGCATCGCTGGCTGACCGCTTTGGCGACGCCTCCGTTGCAAAACACACAGCCCAGGCACTGGAAAAGATTCGCGCTGTATTGAGATCGAATGAAAAGGAGAAATCATCGCACCTGGCCGACCGCATCCGGGTGCTCAATCCAAATCCCGCTCCAAAAACCTTTGACTTTCTTGCGGACATCCAGAAGGCCATCGCTGCCACGACGACCGTGATCATAGAGTACATGGATGCGAAGCAACAGAAGACAGTGCGTGAAGTGGAGCCGATCGGAATGATCTACTATACGGACCAATGGCACCTGATTGCCTGGTGCTGGATGCGTAACGACTATCGGGATTTTATCGTCAAGCAGATTGCTACCATCAAGCTGACGGGCAAGCCTTTCCGGAAGGCCGACCATATCAGCCTGGATGAGCACATCAGCTCATGGAACCTTCTTCCGGGGAAAACAGCCGTTTTCTGATAAAATAACCAGTTCTGATTTTTCTTACCAGACTGCCATAGGGTTGACAGTGTACGTCATTTTTTTTGTTGAGAAACATCAACTCCGCAAGGTTCGGGTTGAAGACGCACGATAACTAAACAAAATTTGTTCAATGAAAGACATTCAAGTAACCCACTTTTCGGGATGGAGTGCCGTCCTGGATTTCTTAGTCGGCTTGAAGCCAGTTGACAGTATTTACATTCGTCAGACGAAGGAGAAAACATGGACAGTAAAAACAGAGACCGATGGTAGAGCGAAGGAAGTCAGAAAAAGGACGGGCGCAGGACTGTATGACCTGTATTGGTAAAAGCCTTGCTGGACTTGTGCTGCTGCTGATCATGGCAGCAGGAGTTCATGCGCAAGGCATGCCTGGTGATTCGGTTAAGTCAACCCTGATCATCAACCCACGCCTGCACTCTGCGGGGTATTTTCCTTTTACCGGCGCCATGCTAAACCGGGATCCAGTATTTGATGTCAACATTTTCTTTGAAAGAAAGCGTTACGGATTCTTCGTCTTTCAATCCGTCGACCTGGTCGATCGCAAGTCGTATGTCAACTACCTGCAACCGGGCATCTTCGCTACCTGCTGGATCAACCCCAAGGTGCGTATCCGGACCTTTTTTGGATACATCTTTTCACAGACCGACGGCTTCAGCGACTCCACGTCTGACTACTATGCCGCCGTACAGGGTGCCTGGACAATTTCTGACAAAGTCAGGATAGAGAACACACTCTTGTTCTACGACCTCACGCTCGGCACGAAACTCGCCAACCGTCTCCTTGTCAGTTGGGCAATAGGGAAATTCAAGGCGGACTTTTACCTCTGGGACCGCGTAGTGATGGGAGAAAAAGCGCACGCGCTATCGGGGTCCGTGGGTCTGACAGGTCCCGAGCTCAAGCTGAGCAAGAAGACCTCGGTGTTGCTCACCGCCTCATACATGGGGTACATTACTGAGCACCGACCCAGCTTCGCCCTTGGCGACGGGTTCCTCTTCACACTCGCTGTGCCGGTGAATGTGCTGCCGTAAGAAAAAATCTATTCCCCTTCGAAGTTAAAGCTGCCTGGCGCTGAGATCAGCGGACCGAAGAACAAGGCGTTCAGAAACATCTTGTTTGTGCCATACCACGTTCCGCGGAAATTGGGGTTGTCAGCAAACATGATCACCCTGCCTTGCCCTTCGGGACAAAGCAGGATCGCGGCTGAGTTGGCCACGCGTTTCAGCTCT
>JAEUUD010000026.1:5857-24802 GCA_016787625.1 Cyclobacteriaceae bacterium | reverse complement strand
GGCGTTCCTTTGCCTGCAGCAATGGCATCACTGGAACTTTCATCGACGTAGGCAAGCCCCTTGCGGATCAATACAACAGCAAAGTCATAGAGCTGCTGAAAATAGTCCGAAGCATAAAGCTCGTTGGCCCATGAAAATCCAAGCCACCTGACATCATTCTTGATGTTATCCACATACTCGGTTTCCTCAGTCACCGGGTTGGTGTCATCAAATCGAAGATTGGTAGACCCCCCATACTTGATGGCCAGGCCGAAGTTGAGACAAATGCTTTTGGCGTGACCCAGGTGAAGGTATCCGTTGGGCTCTGGCGGAAAACGCGTGATGATGGCTTTATACTTCCCGCTTTTCAGGTCGTTCTCGACAATTTCTTCCAGGAAATTCAGGCTCTTTTCTTCTGTCATGACTTTAGGACAAGGGGCAAAGGTAAAAACCTTTAGACAGGCTGAAACATTCCCGGAACCTTGCAGCGTAAAAAAGTAGGAGAGAAATTACCACAGCCGGTAGCCGGCCATGAAAAGGAGGGACAAATTCTTGTCATTCAGCTTGGATGAGTAGTAGGCCTTCAGTTCCGTCCCGAGCCTGAACCGGGGACTGATGTCTTTGCGGTACCCTATCGTCGCTGCAAAATCGCCCAACGACAAAACAGTAGCGTGGAAATCACCATTGTTTTGCGTCGTTACCCGGTTGAGCAAAATAGCCTGACCCAGGTTGAAATTGGCATAGAAGTCATCAAAGAATTTCATGGAGACGACGACCTGGAGCGGTACGGCGACATTGACGATGCTTGACTTCCCGATGACGGGACCATCGCCACTCAATGAGTAAAGCCTGTTGTACCCGGTTTCAAAGCCAAGGCTAAGAAAATGCTCAGGTTCCCACATGATGCGGGTAACAAATGAATAATTGACTTCTGTGACATGCTGTGACGCCGTCTCAAGGTTGTTGAAGTAGTAGTTTGGTCCGATGCCTCCGTAAACCGTCCAGCGGTGAGGCTTGGTTTCCGTGGTCTGCGCCAGTGTAGTTGACAGACCTACGGCAACCATCATCCATCCAACCAAAGCGATCTTTCCTGCTTTCATGCTAGAACAGGGTGTAAAGGTCATAAACTACATAAGCCGGATAGTCTGTAATAAAACCATCAAACTGTCCATTCAGAAGGTAGTTGGTGATGAGGCCTTTCGCGTTAAGCGTCCAACTAATAACCCTGATACCATTGGCATGCGCTTTCTCTACATCCGGCAGCAGGAGTCCAAGGGTATATCTCGGTCCGAAATACTGGCAATTGTTCGCGATGGCTTTGTCAACCGTTTCTTCAGCAAGTGTGGGTAATGGGGCAGAATAGGTATAATCTGGATTGTTTCCGTGGTACGTCGGTTGTTTGTTCAATTCATCGATCACTGAACTGGAAGGCAATCCCGCAAAAATGACTACATCACGTCCCTTTGAAGCAGCACGTTCATATGCTGCACGGACGATCGGCTCCAGATGTTTGAAAATGTCGGGGTTTCCCTTGATGTCCATCCAGAAGTATTTCAGGGTGGTTGAATCAATGAAAGCAGTGAGTGCTTGTTCGACAGAAGGTACCCGCTGACCATCCACCAACTCCACATAGTCGGAAATAAACTTAAAGCTGTACTGATCCCATGGTCCGAATAGCGGACCCTTCTTTGTCAATCGGATATTGATGGTTGGATCGTGGATGAGGATGGGCACATTGTCTTTGGTCATCCGTACATCCAATTCAAGTCCATTGACTCCGTATTCCTCGGCGTGAATGATCGTATTGAGGGAATTCTCTGCAAACGGCGGGTCGACGGTCGTCTGGATCCCATGATGCGCAAAGATCATCAGGTTCTTATCGATGGCTGCCTGTGTAAACTCTCTGTAGAACTTGATGGTAAGGGAATTGCCGGCATACTCACCATTCAAGGTCAGGTTTTCAGCGAAGCCCGTGAGGAGTTCGTCAGCGCCTTCATCAGCCGCAACCGAGAACTGGATGAGTCCCTGGCTGGGACTTTCAGAGTATCGCCAGAATCCAGTAAACTGTATGGAACCATCCGTGGGCCGATAGCCATACTTAAGAATGATATGAAGCCCGCTGGCATTGCTAAAAAAGGAGACCTTATACTTTGAGACTTTGCAAACGAACTCTGTGCCCAGGTTGTCAACACCATCGGAAAGGCGATAGACACCTTCCATTGATTTGATGGTTGCTCCACCAACAAACGGAATGGCCGTTGTCCCGGCAAGGTTGGTGTCGTCCGTTACCGGAGGAGCAGTAATTTCGCTCTTGGAGCATCCGGCAAGGAGAGCAACACAACAAACAAGCAGGATCAAATGCTTCATCCTCATAAATTAGAAATTCAAACCAATCTGAAACTCAGGCATAAAATATTTGTACTTGCTGGCAGGTAACGCAGGCCATGCAACGATGTGATACCTCAGGTGGTTGAGCTTAAATCCAAGGGACATCACGCGTTTTTTTGTAATGCGCTGCTCAAAGCTGGTGGTCACGCTCCAGCCGTTCAGAAATGATTCAGGATTGGAAATTACGTTTCCTCCTTCACTAAGGTTGATCGTATGTGTGTTGTACACGTCAGCACGAACGGTGACGGCTGTTTTTCCAAAACTATATCCGAAGGTCATTGATGGTTGCGATTCCCAACCCGTGAGTGTGGTGTTGAAACCGAATTGGTTGAGGATACCAAAATTAAACGCCATCTGAAGTCCGACACCAAAATGAAAATTGTCTGATGAATAATTCCAGAAGGGACCTGCGTTAAGCCTGTTGGAGATGATCAGCGACGAAATCCCTCCCTGAAGGTTGAATCCGCTTCCCAGCGTATACTTTCCGGTATAGTTGAACATGGGTGCAATCACCGCATCAAGCGTCCAGTCTTTGGGTGGCACCACATACTGAATGTAGATGGCATGGGAATACTTTCCCTTTGGAAGGGGCTGTGGAAGGAGAAAACTGTAGTCTTTAATGTCGAAAGATGACGTATCCGCAGGCTGCTGCTGGGCCGAAATGGATGCAGGCACGCAACAAATAATTGCCAGAACAACAGCAACAGTAAAAAACTTGCTCATCAGGTTCAAAGGTACAGAAAAGGCCTTCAATGGCAAGATTTGCCCTCTGTGGTAGCCTTAAAGCCCTGTCCTATTTCCCATAAATCTGATTGAGTAGGCCTGCCAAACGAATGCCTGCCTGAAGCATGCGCTGCTTGGCAATGGGGAAATATTTAAATGTGTATTGATATCCAAGACTGCCATTGCCAATATCATAAACCTGCGGGCGGAAGCTCATCGATTCCGCGGCCCAATCGCGCACGGATGCCGATTGCCAATTCTTCACGGTGACCTTGTCAGGTTTTCCAAGGGCCATGGCAAGTTCTGTGTAGCTCAGCTTGGAGTCATCGATCATTTCACTGTCCCATACTCTATGAAGGTTGGAATCATTGCGAAACCATTTGACCTTCACATCATTTCCTCCCCTGTCGCCGGGTTTTCCCACATGCAAAGGTTGATGGATGTCACCAACCAAATGGATCAACATCTTAAGGTATTCCTGCTCTTGCTTCTTGTTGAGTTTCTTTGATTTCAGGTCCGTGACAATCTTCTCGATCATCATGACAACTTTTCCGTCAAGGTTGGAGGACATGACATCTTCATACTTTTTCCCATCAGGGATTGTTGTCCAGTGCCAGTCGATGACGTAGTTATAGGTGGAGTCTGACCGGATTTCATCCATCCAGTTGCTTGCCATGGCAATGGACTCCTGGTTGAGGATCGCAGCAACCCTGCTTCTGGCTTTGGCAGTGAGGTACTGCTCAGCAATGTAGCCGGTGGCACGGTGGCCGGTGGCACCCCAACCGAGGCACTCGATCGATAAAAAACACAAAATGATAAGGGTAATAACTTTCATGGCAAGGCGGTTTTTCGTGCACAAATTAAGGTATTCGGATCAAAGTCGGTTTTATCAAGCGGTGAAGCTTTAGCAACAAAGGTATGAAGGGCGTAGCTTTGCTTTGATGCCGAAACGACAAACCCTTTTCCTCGACTTTGACATCAAAGCCCAGCCTGATGAGGTGACGTGCGGACCGACTTGTTTGCACGCCATGTATCAGTATTATGACGACAAGATTTCACTTGCACAGGTGATCCGTGAAGTCAAGCAGCTCAAGAACGGCGGCACCCTTGCCGTGATGATGGGGCATCACGCCATCCAGCGAGGCTATCGGGCATACATTTATACCTACAACCTCAATGTGATGGATCCCACCTGGTTCAGGCTACCATCCCGGAAAATCATCGAGAACCTCCGACGGCAGATGAGGTACAAGAACAAGCGTCGGAAACTTCAGGCTGCAACAATGGCTTACATTAATTTTCTTGAAGCCGGCGGTAAGCTCCTGAGTGCGGAGCTGGATGAGCACTTGATTAAGGGGTACCTGAAACGGTCCGTCCCCATCCTTGCCGGGCTGAGCGCCACTTACCTGTATGGAACGCCAAGGGAAATACCCTCCACAAACAAATATGACAGTATCCGGGGTGAACCAGTGGGTCACTTTGCGATTATCAATGGATATGACATAAATTCAGGATCTGTTTACCTGGCAGACCCCATGAATCCGAACCCGCTGAAGTCACAGTATTATAGTGTCACTTTCGACCGGCTCCTCAACAGCATTATGCTTGGGATCGTCACCTACGATGCCAATTTGCTCATCATCCAACCCAAGTGATGCTGACATCGCCCGTAAGGGCTTAACCCCCAATGCCAAAACTCATCATCGTTGAAAAGCCCAAGCGCTGGAACCTGCGTCTCGACGACGTGGAGGTCATTACTCCTGCCCGGTACATTTCCGATGAGGCCTACCAGTCTGTTAAAAACCTGAAGATCCTCAATCTCTGCAAGTCGTATCAGTATCAGAGCGAAGGCTATTATGTGTCTCTCCTTGCTGAGGCGCGTGGCCACAAGGTACTCCCCGAAGTCTCCACCATTCAGGATCTCCGGTTTCCATCCATCCTGAGGGATGATTCACTTGACTTCGATGCGCTGATTCAAACCACTTTCAAACACGAGCCTTACGACAAAGTCGAGTTCAATATTTATTTTGGGATTACGCAATCTGAACCGCTCAACAAACTTGCACTTCAACTTTTCCAGTTGGTACAGGCTCCGCTTGTGAGGGCCATCTTTTCAAAGAAGAACAAGTGGGTGCTCTCCAGCATTCGTCCGGTTAGTTTGAATGAAATGCCAGAGGTGGACCAGCCCATCCTGGAAAGCGCCCTGGAGAAATACCTCCTGAGAAAGCGTGACTATCGTCAGGGTCAAAAAAAATATGACCTCGCCATTTTAGTCAATCCTGAAGATCCCAATCCGCCCTCTGACAGTAAGGCGCTGAAACGATTTTACAAAGCTTCACTCGAAGCTGGCTTTAATACGGAGTTTATCACGAAGAATGATATCGACAAACTCATTCAGTATGATGCACTCTTTATACGCGAGACAACCAATGTCAACCACCACACTTTCCGCTTCGCAAAAAAAGCAGAATCGCTTGGGTTAGCTGTCATCGACGATCCGGAGTCCATTTCGAAGTGCACCAACAAAGTTTACCTCCATGAACTCCTTAATGCCAACAAAATCCTGACCCCTAAGTCCATTGTACTCACAGCTGAAAACTGCGACATCGTCCCGCAGAAATTGAACTTCCCGTTTATTCTCAAACAGCCAGACGGCGCCTTCTCGAAAGGCGTTGTGAAGATCACTGACCTTCAGCAATTCAGGAAAGAACGGGAAAGCATGTTTGAAAAGTCAGATCTTATCATTGCGCAGGAATTTTTGCCCACACCATTCGACTGGCGGGTGGGCATTATCGACGGGCAGGTTCTGTTTGTATGTAAGTATTTCATGGCCACCAAACACTGGCAGATCGTCAACTGGAGCGCGAAGAAGGAAGGCTCCCGCGATGGCGATGTGGAATGCGTCCCCGTCGATCAGGCACCGGCCGGCCTTCTCAAGACGGCCCTGAAAGCAACCGGGCTTATCGGAAAAGGCCTTTATGGGGTGGATATGAAAGAGGTTGAAGGCAGATTTTACGTCATTGAAGTCAATGACAATCCGAACGTTGATGCTGGTACGGAGGATAAAATTCTCAAGGATCGCTTGTATGATATGATCATGGAGGCAATCTTGAACAAAATCAAGTCTGTCAAATGACTCAACCCTCGCGACTCCATCTCTTCCAGGCCTTTGGTGTGGAGCTCGAGTACATGATCGTCGACCGTCAGACACTGAATGTAAAGCCCATCGCTGATGAACTACTCAAGGCAGAACTGGGAGCCTACGGAAGTGACTTTGAGAACGGGATTGTAACCTGGTCCAACGAGCTGGTGGCGCATGTGATTGAGCTCAAATCGACAAGACCTGAAAGCAATTTCAGTGCCCTTTGCAGTGCCTTTTCTGATAATGTTAAGCGCGCGAATGACATCCTTGCTCAATGGAACGCCATGCTCCTGCCGACGGCCGCGCATCCATGGATGGACCCTCAAACAGAGACAAAGCTCTGGCCTCATGATAACAACGAAGTGTACCAGATCTACAACAAGATCTTCGACTGCAGGGGACATGGTTGGTCGAACCTGCAGAGTACACACCTGAACCTTCCGTTTTACGACGATGAGGAGTTTGCCAAACTTCATGCGGCGATCAGGATTGTACTTCCCCTTCTTCCCGCCCTCTGCGCCAGCTCTCCTTTTCTCGATGGAAAATCGACAGGGTACCTCGACACCCGGATGAACTTCTATAAGTCCAATCAACAACTCATCCCATCCATCACGGGCAAAGTGATACCCGAAGGCGTGTTTTCACGGCGACAATACTACAATACGGTGTATGAGCGAATCAAAACGGATATCGCACCGCATAACACAGACAACATCCTCGATCCGATTTGGGTCAATTCACGTGGCGCCATTCCAAGGTTTGACCGTGGTTCGATCGAAATCCGCATCATGGATATCCAGGAATGTCCTCCCGCTGATCTGGCCATCCAGACGCTGGTGATTGAAACCATCCGTGCTCTGTGCAACGAGAAGTTCATCAACCTCGAAGAGCAGATGCGCCAACGGACGGAGATCCTTGCTGGCATCCTTGATGAAACGAGCAGGTCAGGAGCCGATGCTGAAATTCTATCGACGGAGTATCCTGGTGTATTTGGCCTCGAGGCACCGTGCACAGCAGGTCAGCTGTGGCAGCACATCTACAAGAGATTAACAGAGATGGGCACAACCACCCTCAAGCAATGGGATACAGAACTTGAGGTCATTCTCAAGGATGGACCTTTGGCGGCCCGCATGCTTCGGTCCATGCAGGGCGACTTTTCACGTGAGGCCATCGTTAAGATATATCAAAAATTAGGCGACTGTCTGGCTCAAAATCGACTCTTCATAGGGTAGTCAGGTTTTCCGTTAGCATTCAACAAGCATTCTGTCCATCGGCCGGCTACCTTCTGGCATGAAGTGGCTCCAACATTGGGTTCGCACCTATTTTGGTTTTTCCAGAACAGAAACGAACGGGTTCATTCTCTTCATACCATTAACCCTGATCATTCTGTTCAGTGAGCCGCTATACAATCAATTCGTACCCATGAAGCACAATGCTCTCGACAACGCGGAAAGAACAGACAGCCTGCTCACACTGATGCGTCAGCACGATTCAATACAAGCCTTGAAGGCCAAACAATTGATCGAAAATGTCGCCTTCTACGCGTTTGATCCCAACACCATATCCGAAGAAGCACTCCTTGCTCTTCGGTTAAACAGTCAGTCGGCAGGCAGACTGGTGCGATACCGTGAGAAAGGCGGGAAGTTCAGGAAACCTAAAGACCTGATGCGGTTACATGGAATGGATAGTGCGTGGTACAAAAGAGCCAGACGGTGGATGAATTTTCCTTCAGCAGGAAAGTCATCAGTTTCTTCTTCAAAAAAAGAACAACAACCAAAACGGCGTGATGATATCAATCTTGCTGATTCCACTCAACTCGACAGGGTCTATGGCATCGGGCCAGTGCTGGCCCGCCGCATCATCCAATTCAGGGATCGACTGGGAGGATTCGTCCGTATGACCCAGTTAGGTGAGGTTTATGGCCTTGACTCGACGGTGGTGAACACTCTCAGTCTTCGGTTTGAAGTACGGGATCAATTTGAGCCACGGAAAATTATCATCAATGAAGCTACACTGGAAACGCTGGATGGTCATCCTTACATCAGCAGGAAAGAAGCACAGGCGATTGTCGCATATCGGATGCAGCATGGTCCTTTTCAATCCATGGACGAGTTGAAGAATGTCAGGGTACTGGACGACAAGTGGCTGCAAAAAAACGAACCGTATCTACAAATCAATCCGAAGTAGGAAAGTGGATTACATTTTTTTCTTCAGCAGCCAGTCTGTTTGAGGATCGTCGCCCATCTGGAAAACGTGTTCGCTAAATCGTTCAAAGCCCCACCGGGCGTAGAAT
Organism: Cyclobacteriaceae bacterium; assembly: GCA_016787625.1. Classification (GTDB taxonomy): domain Bacteria; phylum Bacteroidota; class Bacteroidia; order Cytophagales; family Cyclobacteriaceae; genus ELB16-189. Next base: position 16,277 of record JAEUUD010000026.1, on the reverse strand, counting down.
TCCTGGGCGCGAAAATTACGCTCCCAAACACCCAACCAAAGCCATTCAATTTTTTGCTGAGAAGCAAAGCGAATGGCTTCACGCATCAAAGCAGCCCCGATCTTTTTGCCGTGGTACTTATTCAGTACATACAGGCGTTGCATTTCAAGGGTATTGGTACCGAGTAGATGGTCTGCCTCCTGGCTCTTTCGCAGTCGTGCGAATCCTGCCAGTTCTTCACCATAAAAAGCCAGGTAATTTTGTGAACCTTCATCTGCCAGCTCTCTCGTAAGATTTTCGAGACTGTAAGCATGATCAAGATAGGCTTTCATGTTAGCCTCCGTATTGTAGGCACCAAAAGTGTCTATCTGTGTCGTGATGGCAACACGACGAAGGTCAGGCACATCGGCGATCGTGGCATGACGAATGGTGAGAATCATGACGATGAGTGACCCCTCCGGTTCAGCTTACTTCTTCTCAGCGAAATTCTGGAATGTATAAAGTACGCCCAGCGACAGGGCCTGGCTATACTGAGGACTTGCGTCCTGGTCATAGTCATAAATGAAAATGCCGCCCAGGCTTACATTGACATACTTGTTGACTTTTGCCGTCAGGTTGAGGTCTACACGATGGTCAACCTTGTTGATCTCCGGTGTCTGGTAGTTGGCAAAGAGAATGTACCTGACTTTCAGGTTCATGTTGGTTGCAATATCCTTATCAAGGTCGGCCATGATTTGAAACGCGTACCACTCAAAACGTTCCGGTTTTCCTACGGTCACACCATAAGGTGCCGCCGGATCAACAGCGCTGTATCGGCCATCATTGTTACTAAGAAAGGTGGCCCTCGGTGCAATAGGAGAGAACCTCATTTTAAAATAGGAAACGGGTTTCCACTCCGCACCGAGTGACAGGGTAACAAACATCGGTGAAAAGCTGTCGGAGATCAGGAGACCTTGCTCAACACCGTTGACATCCTTGACGTACTTATAGCCTTTCGCAAACTGTGTGTTGATGTTCATGGCCACAAACATGTCCCACTTTTCGCCTAACCCACGACCGTACTTGGAGTCGATGAAAATTCTGTCCATGGTCTTCCTTACACCCTGGCCCTCGTTGTTGACCATACCATAAAGGAGATCAATCTCATTGTCCCAGGATGTCCTGCCATTCTTATAGTTGGCTTTGAAATTCATCAAGGCATTGAATCCAAAGGAGTTGATACCCCCACCTTTCCAATTACCTGAAAAAGTTGCCTGATTGATATTGAGTCCTGCCTTGAACGATTTCTTCCAATTGGTCGTGGAGTCGATTCTGACGACCTGACCGTGGGCGTTTTGGCCAGCCACCAACATGATAGCAACGATGGCGAGGCGGAAATAAAGTGATTTCATAGGGGTTTTGCTTTTGAGGCTTCAAAAATACAAAAACCCTGTCGACTCAGATGTGCTTTCCTGCAATTTCCTCCAGTGAAGCTTCCGTCAGTGGCTTCGTGATAAACTTGATGACATAATTGTTGTTGACGATTTTGTCAATGTCACGCTTGTTGTCAGAGCTTGACAGGATAATCACCTTGCATTTGGTTCGTACCAATTCCCTGAATTTTTCAAACTCATAGAGAAAGACAAATCCATCAACAACGGGCATGTTGATGTCGAGGAAGATGATGTTTGGAAGGTTTTCCGGGATGTCTTCATTTTCAGCCAGATAATCCAACGCACTTTTGCCAGAGTTCTTCACTTCAACCCGGCTCGCAAAGCTGGTAATCTCTATGATGCGCTTGCTGATAAAATTGTCTGTGTCATTGTCATCCACCAGCATGACCAGATCAATTGGTTTATTTGTTTGGTTCATCATCCGTTCGTTCAGCCTCATTCAGTAAGCCGGAGGCAAAATTATCTTTTTTAGTCAGAAACAAAGCGGGGGGAAAAAATAATCGAAAATCCGGAGTAAGGAAATGAGAGAAAATAAACAAAAACGGCTTAGCGGGATACTACGCGCAATTTTTCACCGATGGCCAGGGAGAAATCCTTCTTGCCGTTCCATTCCATGATTTCCTTGATGGTCACACCATACTGTCGCGCAACACTATAGAGGGTATCCGAAGGTCTGACTTCATGCAATCCGGTTCCTTCCTGACCCGTCGTTGTCAGGTTTTGGCCAGATGCAGGCTGATTGGGTCCTGCCGAATCCAACTCCTTTTGCTTAGGAGCGAGACTTACGTCCCACTCAAAAGCACCTTCTTCATCCAGCATGGCTGTCAATGTATCGGAAGGTGATGTCACTGAACCAGGACGGTGGTAAGACAAGAAAAGCGTTTTGCCTTCCAGGCTCGTCCGTTCATCAACAGAATTGTACTTCTTCAGCATCTTGATGCGAACTCCAAACCTCTGGCTGATCGCCCAGAGGTTCTCACCTGCCTTTGCCGTGTACAACTCTTGACCATCGGTGTGCTTCTTCTTCTTTTCAATGAAGTACCACTGGCCCGCGTAAATGGGATTGGTGATATCCATCTCGTTGTAACTCAGGAACCGATTCAGGTTGATTCCTGCACGGGTGGCCAGGCCAGTTAGTGACTCACCGGCTTGTGCCTGGATCACAGGTATCCCGTTGATAAGGTTCTCCTTTGCCGGAGCTGGTAAAGGCGGAGCAGACTGGGGTTTTGACGGGGCACCCGCGATGGTCAGCACTGTAAACTCCGGATTGATTTGCCCCTTGGGTACAAGAAATGTGTAATCGCGATCATCCGGAATACGTTCCGCCTTCAGCCATTTGTTAAATGTTCTTAGCTGTTCTTCATCGATGGATGCCTCTTTTGCTATTTCCTCCAGAGATTTTCCCGAGGTATTGCTCAACGAAACTACTTCCAAAGCACCAGGACCTTCAACCGCGTGTTCAAAGGCAACCTTATGAGCAAGAAATTTTTTTACATACCAGTAGGTTTCCGACGTTATCTCCATATGCCTTGACCCAAGGTCCCTGTCTCCCACTTGTCGCATCACTCCGCCCGCGCCCATCTGATAGGCCTGCAGTGCATAGATCCAATTGTTAAAATAGTGATTGCACTGTTTGATATATTTTGCGGCACCACGACTGGCACTCGCGATGTTCATACGTTCGTCAATGTCCCTGTCCACCCGCAAGCCCATTTCAATGGCAGTAAAGTCTTTGAACTGCCAGAACCCAACAGCGTTGCTGGTTGACACGGCGTCGGCAATGAGTGCGCTTTCTTGTAAGGCAAGAAACCTGAAGTCTGCCGGGAGGCGTTCCTCTGTGAAAACACGTTCAATAATTGGAAAGTAAGTTTTTGCCCTTTCAGCCTTTATGTCGAAGTATTTCGGACTCTTGGTAAGCGCATCGACATCGGCCTGAATTTCGCGGCGTGCATCGTCGCGGATGGTCAACGTCATTCCCGCAAATTGCATCTTGTGGGGTACCTGCGGAGATTGGCCAAAGCTGGCAATGGCTCCGCAAAAAATAAGCGCTGGAGCGAAAAGTTTCATTAACGAAGCAAAGATAGGGGTTTTTGCTAATTTTTAATCATCATCTGAATTCCATCTCTCAAAGGGAGCAGCATGGTATCAACCCTCGAATCCCGATTGACTTTCTTAACAAACTCTATCAACGCCTTAGCATCCTTTTCAGGATTGGGATCAAGCACCTTCTCTCCCCACAGCACATTGTCAGCAAGAATGCAACCACCAGGAGATACTTTGTCAATAACGAGATCATAATATCTGGAGTAGTCTTCCTTGTTGGCATCTATCCATACCAGGTCAAAGGGACCCGATAGCCCGCCAATGATTTCAAGTGCATCTCCAATCATAAAATCGATTTGATCCCTCTTGTCTGACTTGTCAAAATATCCCCGTACCCTACGCTCCAGTTCGTCATTCACTTCGATGGTAATGAGCTTACCTCCGGGCCTGAGACCTTCGGCAAGACAAAGAGCCGAGTATCCGGTGTACGTACCGATCTCCAGGATACTCTGAGGGCGAAGTAGCCGGCTGATCATGGAAAGAAAGCGTCCCTGAAGATGACCTGATAACATTCGGGGCATACGCACATCGGTGTGTGTCTCCCGATTGATGCGCTTGAGAAGGTCCGATTCTGGTGAAGTGTGCTCCTCTGCGTACCGATAAATGGGTGGGTTCATGGAAATGATCAATATGATGATGTCGAAAGTTGCTTACAACCGTCTGAAAGCTATACCCGTATATAACAACCAGGTACCTTTCTGACTGTCAAAGTTAGGAGACTTTGGATGTCTCCATTTCGAACAGGATTGCCCGAAGGCGGGCGGGCACTTGGAAGGGATCGGTGATTTTCATTAAAATAGAGCTGAAAACATTGGCATACTGCTTGTAAACCTATATCTACCTACGTCTATGGATACACAAAAAGTTCGCACCTGCTTTACGATCACCTTCACGGATGATCAGTATAACAATGCAAAGTCCTATGTTGAGGACATGAAAAGACACCCTGCTCGCGTCTTTTGGCAAGGAAAAGAGGGCAAGACCGAAGAGGAGCTTGTCATCGAGCAAATCGCTCACAGGATTCTGTCGGGATTCTATAATAATGAACCCTACAAGGCCGGCAAGCACATCATCCGCATGGATAGCATGACAACTGCTTAAGTTAAGACGATTCGATTTTTACAGGTACCCCGACGGCCGCAAGGTCTGTCGGGGTTTTTTGTCAGATTCGTTCCAAGACCTTCCTGATCAGGTCATCAACCACACGACCTGGGTCATGCGCCATCTTCCCATCGACCCGATTGGCAAGAATGGCATTGACACTCGCCATTTCATGCCCCATTAACCTTCCAAAAGCAAAATAGGCTGACGTCTCCATCTCAAAGTTCGTAAGCATAAATCTGTCAGCCCTGAAGGCAGTAAGTTTGTCCAGCAATTGTGGATATTGGATGGGCAGCCTCACTTGTCTTCCTTGCGGCGCATAAAATCCGGGGCAAGTAACCGTGTTTCCCTCAACCATACCATCGACAAATTTTTTGTTAAGGATAGGCGAAGAGGCAACCTTATAGGGCATGAAGTTGATCCCAGTTTGTGCAACCACTTTTGAGCAGATGGATTTTTCAGTATCGTCCTGTGGAAGTTTGTAAAAGTTCATCAGGTTGTCCAGACCAACGGCCGTAAGACTAAGGAGATGACTACCTACAGCAATCTCAGGCTGCAAGGATCCGGAGGTACCTATCCTGACGATACGGAGAGGATGATGCTGCTCCTTTGGTACCCTGGTTTTCAAATCCATGTTCACCAAAGCATCAAGCTCATTCAGGACTATTTCTACATTGTCAGGGCCTATGCCAGAGCTGATAACAGTAAGGCGTTTGCCTTGAAAAGTACCCGTGTGTGTTACAAACTCACGTCGCTGACATTTGGAGTCAATCGTGTCAAAATACTGGCTTACTTCTGCAACACGGGCAGGGTCGCCAACAGCAATGATGTCATCGGCAACCTGGCCCGGAACAAGGCCAAGATGGAAAACACTTCCATCATCGTTAACAATCAGATCTGTTGAGCTGACGCCGGGCACTTTCTAGGATTTTAGCGGTTGAGCAGGATTACCAAACAAGGTTGCCCCGGCTTTTACCGGTGCGATCACCACAGATCCTGCGCCGATCCTGGAGCCCTTGCCAAGGGTGACTCCTGATACAATCACCGCACCAGAGCCGATAAACACATCGTCCTCAACCGTGACGCCAGCATTAATGATTGCACCGGCCCCCACCTGCACAAAGTCTCCAATTTTGCTTTCAGCACCGATACAACTGCCAACCCCAAGAATACAGTGATGACCAATGGTGGAGCCCGGGCCGGAGATAAACCCCGCATCGATGAAATTACCGTGACCAATACTGCTGGCCGGTGACAAGGCCGCAAGCTTGTGTGTTGCGTTGACAGGCTGAATATGTCTAACCTTATGGAGCATATCGACTACGTTTCGTCGCATTTTGTTGTCATCCATGGCGACAAACGCTTCACACTTTTTTCCAATCAACTTAAGAAAACCATCATCGTCGGTGCTGCCAAGAACAGCCACCCCATCGATTTCAGTGTTGTGGAGCTTTCTATTGTCATCCAGAAATCCGTAGACGACAACGCCGTTGCTTTCAAAAATTTCCTTCGCCGTGCGTCCGAGTGGATTAGCGCCGAATATGATGACAGGGTTTTCCATCTTTCCTTTCTGCTACGAATGTAGGGTGAATTCAATCCTCTCCCAAGCGTTGCTTTTTTCCAAGCCATCGTGACAGCATTGGGCTTCCTGTTAGACAAACAAAAAGCAACAACGGGATGACGCCAATCTTGTATCTCGACAGGGTACCAAAGTTCGGTGTCGACAGTGCAAGGAAGGTGACAAGCAATCCAGAATAAACAAGAACGGAGAGAATGGCCAGTCTATGCGGAGATCGCCGGAGATTGCGTAAGCCAGTGATGGCCAGGACCACAACGATGAGCATCGCTAAATTTTCCAGCCCTGCCATGAGGGAAAGCATATTGAACGATTCCCATACAAACGGACGGAAGAGTCCGGCAATCCACGCGGCAGGCGCATTCATGACCATGCTCACCATGGACGGCTCCAGGTTGAGATACTGCACAATCCTGGGTGGTGGTGAGTGATGAACAAAGTCCAGGTTGCTCTGGTAGATGACTTCAAGAAATCTTGAAAGGTAGAAGTTGGGATGAACGTTCGTCGCCAGAATCAACAGCAAAAGAAACACTCCGGACCACAGGAATATCTCAAAACGAATCAATGAAGGTTGAATTTGCCTAAGCCATACAACAGCAATCGTTGTTACCGCCACAGGAATGAATATTCCAAGCCAGTAGTATTTCAGATTCCAGCCCACCCAAAGAGCGAAGGCGAATCCTGCCCATTCATAGAGCGAGATTCTCTTCCCCGACAGAATAGCAACACAGGTCGCTATCAGGAAATAAAGCGCGGCCAATCCAGCACTTTCCTTGATCAGGCCGGCAGACCAAAGGATGACGGAAGGAAAGAAAAGGAAGGCAAGGGCGGCAGCTATTCTGTGTTCAGGAAATGTCATGCAAATTCTCCTAAACAGATGCCAGCTACCCACGAATGAGACAAAAGAAAGCATGGACGACATCATCCAATAGTTGCCCGCGGTTACAAGGGCAAGCAAGCCCGACATTTTGGAGAAGTACAGAGACCTCGGGGCCTGCTGCTGAAGAGAGGTTACAAAATCAGTGTATTCCGATTCATCCCAGAAAAATGACAGTGCCATCGACCAGTCAGAACGAATAAAATCTGCAATCTTTTTTCCATCCTGCCAATAGGCAATGGTATCACCCAGTTGATAGTGATAGAAGTAAAGTATTCCGACAGCAGCACCTGCCAGAATCTTGATGGTTAGTGCGGGAAAAAAATATCGCTTTATATCCTGAGACTGTCTGCGATACCACCATAACGCAATGGCTGTCAGCGATGCAACATCAAGAAACAGTATGATCAGGTTCATCGACCGGTGGGCGGATGATCGATGCCCCAATGGTGCATTGGAGGCAATTCTTCCGCGTGCAAAAGGTATTAAATAATTCGATGAGCCCTTGTGCATCAAACGAATTTTGCGCGACCATGCCCAGATCAGACCACCGACCCACAATACTATTTTCTTCTGGCGGAAGTTGTTCAAGCAACCCCAATGCTCGGTCTACACAGGGTTGATCATCCGTGCGTCTCCCGTAAGCCACAAGGATAGGTACAACGGTATTGATGATGATCCCTTCCGCACTTCCTTTCCCCAATTCATGAATGCGGTTGGCCGACTTCTTAGTGAACTGAAAGTGTTCGTGCCAATAGGGTGAAGGGGAAAACCTGAACAGCTTTAACAGTTCTGATGCATCCTGAGCTGCCAGAAACCGCGAGAACACATTTTGCTGATGGTGGATGAAAGCACTTAGTTGAGCAATGCGCAGGGATGGGAAATTCGGAGGGCGCAGTCGAAGGAAATGCCATTGCGATTTATTCAACCTGCCGTCAGACAGTCGATACTTATGCGCCAGCACATGATGCTCCCTTCGAAGCATCAGATAATATTCATCTCCTTTCGTTGATTCCAGAAACCCAGCCTGTCCAAAGAGCAGCGCCTCCACCTGTGTCAGCTGTTGTTGTTTGCGAAGGAGCTTCAGAGGAATAGATTTTGCCAGTTGTAAAAAAGGATCTGCATTCACTTTGAATCCAAATGCCCTTGCGATCAACTGATAAGTGGTTTCTTCCCAATCATTGCCATTCAATGCGAGCAGGGTAAGAACATCCTCCGCCTTTCTTTCCAGACGATGAACAAGCGCTTTGCTGATCATCGATTGCTTCAGCAACATGTCGACGGCAGGGAATGTCCTCTTGCATGGGATGGTGAATGCACTGGAAATCAATTGCCGGTAACTCCTGATCAGGTCATCATGGACACGCCCTCTCAATTCAAGTGTCGGGAGCCGTGTGCCGTCACGCCGCAATATCTCCTTGTCTTCCTGCCAGACCACGTGAAGAATCACGGTATCATAAGCGGGATCAACATCGTGGTGGTGTTCAAACCATCCGGATGATTTGATATGGATCTCAACATTGCCCACCCATTTGATATCTCCAATGCTTAGCCTGGCATTGGAAAAGTCAGGGCCCGCATGGGTATTGAGCATACCAGGATGAAAGAGTACGATTGGTTCTCCACCGGTTGTTAACAGTGAGGACCGATCGAAATACTGAAGACTCCAGAGGTAGTGGATAAGACTCTCCTGCATGCCACGAGTTAGGCATGCATAAGATTTTAATTTCTATAACGACTTAAAGGAAATCCTGATCAAAATGAAATTCGGGGAGGGCATTACAGGGTAAGCAACTCACTCATCTCATCCCTTAGATGTTTTGCTTCCCTGGCAGCAGCCTGCATAAAGTCTTTTCCTGAAGAAGCATAGATGATACTTCGGGCACTATTGACGAGAAGTCCGCAGTCTTTGTTCATGCCCAGCCGGGAGACCTCTGCAAGGTCACCTCCCTGCGCCCCGATACCAGGAACAAGAAAAAAGTGATCTGGTGCAAGTTTGCGGATCTCCGCAATCTTGTCAGCACGTGTTGCGCCGACGACAAACATCAGGTTATCCGGTGTGCCCCACTGCTGGGACTTACGAATCACATCCTCGTACAATAACTTTCCTTCAGCAGATCGTGTCAGCTGAAAGTCAGCGCTTCCAGGATTGGATGTATGAACAAGAAGGATGACAAACTTGTCTCTGAACTCAAGAAATGGTCTCACCGAATCTGCACCCATGTAAGGAGCGACCGTAATGGAATCAAAAGACATCTGCTCAAAAAATGCTTTCGCATACATCGTCGATGTATTGCCGATATCACCACGCTTGGCGTCGGCGATGGTGAACAGGTTTTTCGGAATATAATCGATCGTCTTTTGCAGGCTTTCCCAGCCCCTTGAACCCTGGGCTTCGTAAAAGGCGACGTTTGGTTTGTACGCTACCGCGAATTCGTGAGTAGCGTCGATGATTTGCTTGTTAAACTCAAAAACCGGATCGGACGCTGACTTGAGATGGTCGGGTATTTTACTGATATCCGTGTCGAGCCCAACACAGAGGTAGGACCTCTTTCTAATTATTTCAGCGATTAGTTGAGCGCGGTTCATGAGGTTTGCCTTTTGCAGCTGCCGCCCTCAGATTTCATTAACGCAAGTCAATGACTTCAACACCAGGGTATTTCTTAGGGTCGAAGGTGAAAACTGCATCATCCAGTTTTGCCGCTGCATTGAATTTGGTGATGGAATATCTGTACAGGTTTCCCGCCTTGTCAAACATCGTCCAGCTATGGATGCTCTTGTCTTTCTTCACGATGTTCATGCGCACTTTAAAATACTGTGCATCGCGCTTTTCCGGAACAAGGTCAACCACTTCACACAAAACACCGCCTTCAGTCTTATCTTCCAGATAAAGGTACTTGTATCCCTTCTTGTAAATCTCATAGAACTTCGATGGATTGAGGTCATCGGATGCAGGATCAAAATTGTCAATGTTCACCTCCTTCGCATCAGGCAGATAGGTCCACACGGTTGTCCCATTGTTAATCACTTCCTGTTCGGGCAAGGCGAGACGGTACTTGTCACCTTTCACCATCATTTTACCCTTGAATTCTTCGTTGATTTTCTCGGTCTCATTCGTCAGCGTGTAGGAGAATGTCGCTTCGAATGCCGGGGTAGCCTTGTATTTCTTGCTCATGGCCTCCAGGATTTCCAGGGCCTTGGGGTCATACTGCGCCCACAATATTGATGTTGCGCAGAGGAAGGTGATTGCTAGAATGGCCTTTTTCATGGAAAGAGCTGTGATATTGTTCAAACCGGCCGCAAATTTAATTATTGGTCGTGCTTTTCCTTAAGCGTGCTCAATAATTGTTC
>JAEUUD010000026.1:0-5847 GCA_016787625.1 Cyclobacteriaceae bacterium | reverse complement strand
AACTCATTTCATCGCGTATGAGCACCTCACGGGCCTTCGACCCTTCAAAAGGGCCCACAATTCCAGCGGCTTCCAGCTGATCAATCAAGCGGCCAGCGCGGTTATATCCCAACTTCAGTTTCCGCTGAATCAGCGATGTGCTGCCCTGCTGATGTACAACGATGAGACGTGCCGCATCCTCAAACAAAGCATCACGTTCCGAAAGGTCGACATCCGTAGGCCCACCCTCCTCCTCTCCGACAAATTCAGGAAGCAGGTACGCAGAATCATACCCACGTTGTGATCCGATGTATTCACAAATTTTCTCGATCTCCGGTGTATCTACAAAAGGGCACTGCAAACGAATAATGTCTGATCCAGCCGATAGCAACATATCTCCCATACCCACCAGCTGATCGGCGCCTCCGGTATCGAGGATCGTCCGCGAGTCGATCTTGGACATCACGCGGAAGGATAACCTCGCAGGGAAGTTGGCCTTGATCACACCCGTAATGACGTTGACCGATGGTCGTTGCGTAGCCAGCACCAGGTGAATGCCAATGGCACGGGCCAACTGGGCAAGGCGCGCAATCGGCGTTTCAACTTCTTTGCCTGCCGTCATCATCAAATCTGCCAACTCATCAATAACCAGGATGACATAAGGAAGGAATCGGTGACCTTCCTTTGGATTAAGTTTGCGGGAGACAAACTTGGCATTGTACTCTTTCAGATTTTTCGCGCCCGCATCCTTCAGCATTTCGTACCGGTTCTCCATTTCGATGCAAAGGGAATTCAGCGTATGAACAACCTTTCGTGTATCGGTGATAATGGCTTCCTCACTATTGGGAAGACGAGCGAGGTAGTGACGTTCAATCTTGCTGAACAGCGACATTTCAACCTTTTTCGGGTCGACGAGCACAAATTTCAGTTGGCTTGGGTGACGCTTATATAATAGAGAGGCCAGAATCACATTGAGTCCGACTGATTTTCCCTGGCCTGTGGCACCTGCAACCAGCAAGTGAGGCATTTTCGCGAGGTCTATCACCAACACCTCGTTGGAGATGGTCTTGCCCAGCGCCACAGGAAGTTCCTTATCCGTCTTCTGAAAAGCACCTGTAGACAGCACCGACCGGATGCTCACCATTTCACGGTTCTTGTTTGGCACTTCAATACCAATCGTTCCCTTTCCCGGAATCGGAGCAATGATTCGGATGCCAAGGGCAGCAAGGCTCAGCGCGATGTCATCTTCAAGGTTCTTGATCCTTGAAATCTTGATGCCGGCGTCGGGAACAATTTCGTACAACGTGACTGTGGGGCCGATCGTCGCCTTGATGCTCTGAATTCCGATCTTGAAGTTTACCAACGTGGCAATGATCTTGTCCTTGTTCTGATTGAGTTCCTCCTGCGTTACCTGAACTTTACCCGTATCATACTCATTGAGCAGTTCGAGGGGTGGGAACTTGTAGCTCGCCAGATCCAGTGAAGGGTCGTAGAACCCTTTTTCTTCCACCAATTGTTCAGCGAGAACATCTGTATCCGACTTGGCTTCTTCGATGGTGAACTCGGGTTCCTTTTCCTTTTCTTTCTTCTTTGCCGGCTTTTCTACCTCAGCTACCTCCTCTACAGGATCTGCAACCAATGGCTCAATCACTTTGCTGACCAGCTCCACTTCCGGTTGAGGAATCGGCGGGGTGAGGTCAGGCCAGTTGTCCCGCTCATCCGGATAGCTCGACAATTCGTCGGTGGGCAGAATGGCATCATTGCCAATTGGTTTCGGATTGCGAACCTGAAAGGCATTGATGGCTGTGACATTGAAGAAGTAGATAATGAAGATAAAAAGCGTGAGGACCAGGAAAAGGAAAGTTCCCCAGCCCAACATGCTGTCGGCGAGGGCAGCCAGTTCATAACCGAGGCCGCCGGAAAGAAAACTGATTTCTGTAGCGCCAGTGATGCTGTGCGTGAGGTAACCAAGCAGCAGACAAAGCCAAAGTCCTGCAAACAACGAAAACGTAAATGCCGAAAAGAAAGAAAGCAGTTCCCGCTTGAACACCATTCTGAATCCGACAAGAAACAGCAGGGGTGGAATAAAGAACCCTGAAATGCCAAACCATTGGAAGATGAAGTAATGCGACGTGATGGCGCCAGAGAGCCCAAGCCAATTATCCGTTTCCTTTCCTGGTTCAATAAAATTGCCGCTTGACATCACCTCTTTGACGACGCTCTGGTCGGCCTTGCCGGTAAACAGGTATGACACAAACGCTGTGAACAGGAAGAGGGATAAAATCAACATAAAGAACCCAACGGCCAGATGCAGGCGCGGGTCTTTGAAGAAATCAAAGTTGAAACGTGAGCCGGACTTACTGCTTTTGCTTCTCTTTTCTTTCTCGGGCTTCTTGAATGTATTGGACTTGTAGGTGTTTTCGGCCATTCTAGTTTAAAAAGTTATCAAAACTAACGAAAAAAGCGGGAATTAGAAGCTATGAAAACTCCCGAACAACACTGCTTCAATGACATCTGAGATACCGGAAAATTGAATGCGATCCGTTACATTTATCGTTCATCTTCAAATCAAATCTCCCATGATGCGAAATACGACCTTTGTCTGTTTGCTTGTGCTTGGCGCTTGCTCCCCTGCCAATGAAGTTGCTAACCGGCCTGATGTAAAGCCTCCGGTCGCTGCGATTGTACCATTTGAAATCGTTGCTAAACACGGCCACAAACGCGTTGACAATTACTACTGGTTAAAGCAACGTGAGGATACAGCTGTCATCAACTACCTGAATGCCGAAAACCGCTATCTCGATACGATGACGGCGGCCACGCGTCCGTTGCGTGAAAAACTGTACGCAGAAATGAAAGGACGGATCCAGGAGAAAGATGAATCAGTGCCCTACAAGGACGGAGACTATTATTACTACACCCGATACGAAGTGGGTTATGATTATCCCATATACTGCCGTAAGAAGGGATCGCTGGACGGCGCTGAAGAGATTATTGCGAATGGCAATGATATGGGGAAAGACCAGAAGTACTTCAACATGTTCATTTCCGCCAGCCCCAAGCACGACCTGATCGCTTTATCGATCGACACGATAGGTCGGCGCTTCTACACAATCAAGTTCAAGAGCATGGCGACTGGCAAGATGTTGCCAGATCAGATTGGTAATACAACGGGAAACCTCTCCTGGGCCAACGACAATGCAACGATTTTCTATGGCAAACAGGACGTTACCACATTGCGGTCAAATGAAATTCGCCGCCACACACTGGGCACATCGGCCAATGACAAACTGATCTACGAAGAAAAGGACCAGACTCTTTCTTGCTATGTCACCAAAACAAAATCAAAGAAATACATTCTTGTTGTTTCTGGCAGGACCGACGCTTCGTTCGCACAATTCATGGACGCGGATAACATCAACAGTAAATTAACCGTAGTTGAGCCACTGCAAAATGATGTTGACTACTCTGTTGATCACGCGAATGACAGGTTTTACATCAGAACAAATCTTGATGCCAAGAACTATCGCCTCGTATCCACTACAGTTGATAAGCCCGGTAAGGGAAACTGGAAGGATATTATCGCTCATCGCACGGATGTATTTTTTAACGACTTCAGCCTGTTCAAGGATTACCTGGCGGTGGAGGAAGAAAGCGAAGGTCTCGCTAAAATTCGCCTGATAAAATGGTCGGACAACAGTGAAACCACCATTGACTTCGGTGAGCCCGCCTACGTGGCAGGCCTGGATAACAACAGGGAGTTTGAAACCGGAGTGATCCGTTACTTCTATCAGTCCATGACCACTCCTGCTTCCACATACGACTACACCATCGATACCAAAGAGAAAAAACTTCTTAAGCAACGCGAGGTCCTGGGTGGGTTCGATCCTACAAATTATCAGACCGAGCGCGTGATGGCCACGGCCGCTGACGGGGTACTCGTTCCTGTTTCCATCGTGTACCGGAAAGACAAGTTCAAAAAGGACGGCACCAATCCGTGCCTTCAATATGCATACGGATCCTATGGATCCAGCTCATACGCATCGTTCAGTTCCAACAGGTTGAGCTTACTTGACCGTGGATTTGTATACGCTGTTGCGCACGTGCGTGGAGGACAGGAAATGGGAGGTCAATGGTATGAAGACGGTAAGATGCTGAAGAAGAAAAACACGTTTACTGATTTCATCGATTGTTCAGAGTATCTGATTGCCAATAAGTATACGTCAAAAGACAAGCTCTTCGCTTATGGTGGAAGTGCCGGCGGACTACTGATGGGTGCTATCACCAACATGCGCCCCGACTTGTATAAGGGAGTCATCGCAGCTGTTCCATTCGTCGATGTGATTACTACCATGCAGGATGAAACGATTCCTCTAACATCTTTTGAATGGAGAGAGTGGGGAAATCCGAATATCCAGGAGGAGTACGAATACATGCTTTCTTATTCGCCTTATGACCAGGTGGAAGCGAAGAACTATCCGAACCTCCTCGTTACAACGGGGCTTCACGATAGCCAGGTGCAATACTTTGAGCCAGCCAAGTGGGTTGCCAAACTGAGGAAAATGAAAACCGATAACAACCTCCTGCTTTTTTATATCAATATGGAAGCCGGGCACGGTGGTGCATCCGGAAGATTGCGGGCCATCAAGGAAGAGGCTATGCGGCAGGCGTTCATGCTTGACCTTATGGGTATCAAGGAATAGGAATAGCGGGCGCTATGGCATAATTCTTACAGCTATCGGCTTCTTTCCCTTGTTAACAGGGCCTTTTATAGCCAAAGGGGTTCGTGGGTGCGATCGTGAGGCCCACGATGGTTAGGGTTACATGTTAAGTCAAATCCGTATTTTCATGACTATTCCAATCCGTGCTATGTTACTGCACAGACTCCAGATATCCATTCCTGCCATAGTTGTCATCATGCTCTCACTCACGCTTGTAGGCCATGCGCAGGGGCCCACACTCGATTGGGCAGTGAGAACAGGTGCTGCAGGGGCATCTTCGATTGGAGAATCTGTTGACGTGGATGCTGGTGGAAATGTCTATACATCAGGACGGTTCACAGGAACGGTTGACTTTGACCCAGGCGCGGGTTCGGCAAATCTTACTTCAGCCGGGTCAGAGGATGCATTCATCACAAAAATGGATCCCTCAGGTAACCTCATCTGGGCCAAACGGGTGGGTGGAACCCAGGGCGATTACAGCTTTGGGAATGCTGTCGATGCAACTGGCAATGTGTACCTCACTGGAAGTTTTGCGGGGACTGTAGACTTTGATCCCGGACCCGGTGTTTTCAACCTCACGGCACCCGGAGTATTCATTGATGATATTTTCATCTTAAAACTTGACCCCGATGGAAATTTCTTGTGGGCAAAAAGAATTGGTTCTTCCGGTTTAGATTTCGGCCATTCGATTGCCGTGGGCCCATCTGGCGTTGTCACTACCGGCTCATTTGAAGGCACGGTAGACTTTGACCCAGGCACAGGCACAGCATCACTGGCCGCACCGGCAGGCCAGGACGAAATATTTATTCTAAAGTTGGATGCAAGCGGAAACTATGTTTGGGCCAAACGAATGGGCGGAACCAGTGGCGATTTTGGGCGTTCGATTGCCCTGGATGCTTCAGAAAGCGTCTACTCTACAGGTTTCTTTAGAGGCACAGCAGACTTCGATCCGGGCCCTGCAACCTTTAACCTCACCGACGCAGGCAATTCGGATATTTTTGTATCGAAGCTAGATGCATCCGGAAATTTTGTTTGGGCCAAACGTATGGGCGGTGCGAATTCCGATCGTGGAGCTTCCATCAACGTGGATTTGGCCGGGAACGTTTACACCACGGGTGACTTCCATGGTACAGCGGACTTTGATCCA
>JAEUUD010000269.1 GCA_016787625.1 Cyclobacteriaceae bacterium | reverse complement strand
ATTGCTGAGAAGGGCTATGCGGCCCATTGGAAATACAAAGACACCGTCAGCAGTCAGGAGTCCAACCTTGAAAAGTGGCTTGTAAGGGTGAGAGAAACGCTTGAGAAACAGGATACAACGGCACTTGAATTTGTAGATGATTTTCGTGGCAATCTCTTTACAGAAGAGATATTTGTTTTTACACCCCGTGGCGAACTCAAAACACTTCCGGCAGGTGCCACTGCCCTTGATTTTGCTTTTGATATTCATACCGATATCGGCGCCCGATGTATCGGGGCCAAAGTCAATCAGAAACTGGTACCGATCAATCACGCCCTCAAGAACGGCGACCAGATAGAGATTCTCACTTCATCCAAGCAAAAGCCCAATGAAGATTGGCTCCGGTTTGTGGTGACGCAAAAAGCGAAGGCGAAAATCAAGGACCTGCTTAAGGAAGCCAAGCGCAAAGTGGCGGAAGACGGTAAAGAGATTCTTCAGCGGAAGCTCAAGCAATTGAAAATTGAAAGTACGAGCCAGGTCAACGAGCATCTCCGGACTTTTTTCAACGTTAATTCTCAATTGGACCTGCTGTACGAAGTAGGTATTGGTAAGATCGGCCTTAATGAGTTAAAGCGTTTTAAGGAGTATAAACCTGAGCCGGTCCGTGCCAAGGAGGAAATCAGGAGCAAAGAGAGCGATCATACGACCAAGCGACTTCATGAAGATATCCTGCTCATCGGAGAAGACATGGACGTCGTGGAGTATAAGCTGGCAAAGTGCTGTACTCCAATACCAGGGGATGATGTTTTTGGGTTTGTTACCATGAATGAAGGCATCAAGATTCACCGCACCAATTGCACCAATGCCCCGGAGCTGCTTTCCAATCATGGTCATCGGGTGATCAAGGCCAAGTGGACCTCACAACACGAAGTCGCTTTTCTTACCGGCCTCAAGGTGGTGGGTACCGACCGGGTCGGGTTGATCAATGATGTTTCGAAAATCATCTCCGAGGAACTGAAGGTGAACATGAGTTCGATTGCTTTTCGCAGCGACCAGGGGATTTTTGACGGGGAAATCATGTTGTATGTCAACGACACCCGGCATTTGGACCTGCTCATCAAGAAACTGGAAAAAGTCGAGGGCGTTGTGAAAGTCAGTCGCTTTGATTCGGCAACGGTTGGCCGGGCCTGAGTGCTACCCATGGAATGAACTATATTTACACCCGGTATGCCTTTGAACCAGAAATTGTACGAAGAAGTCAGCACGATCTTCACTGCTTACCTGGAGAATAAGGTCCTTCGGAAAACGCCAGAACGCTATGCTATCCTGGAGGAAATCTACTCGATGGATGGCCATTTCGATGTAGAATCGCTCTACGTCAACATGAAGAATAAGAGTTACCGGGTAAGCCGTGCTACTGTTTATAATACGCTCGACCTGCTTACACAGTGCAGCCTGGTGACCAAGCATCAGTTTGGGCAGAATCAGGCTCAGTACGAAAAATCATACGGATCCAGGCAGCATGACCACCTCATCTGCACAGAATGCAACAAAGTGGTTGAGTTCTGCGACCCAAGAATTCAAACCATTCAGAATACAGTGGAAGAATTGATGCAGTTTGAAGTTGTCCACCACTCATTAATTTTGTACGCAAGCTGCATGAAGACAAATTGCGAAAACAAGAAGCCATGAACTTTGCACAGGAAATCAAATCCAACAACCTTACCCTGAGAATCTCCGGTGATCTCATTGGTGAGGACAATGGCACTCGTCTGCTTGATGCCGCCAATGAAGCTGTAGGTCATCAGGTCAAAACCTGCATCATCGATATTTCCGGGCTACGCTATATCAACAGCAGCGGCATTGGTGTATTGATCACGATCCTCACCAAATTTCGCAATAAGGGCGGAGAAGTCTATCTGATGAATCCATCTGAAAGCGTGAAGAAGTTGTTGGCTATTACCAAGCTCAATGCCATTTTTCAGGTGATTGCCAGCGAAGCTGAAGTCCTTGATGCTGCAAAGAAGTAGGACGTGACGAAAATTATTTTCAAAACGCTTTTTATAGCCAGGTATTTATGAAGGTGGATGTGCTTCTGGGGCTCCAGTGGGGAGACGAAGGAAAGGGAAAGATTGTTGACGTCCTGGCACCTCAGTATGATGTGGTGGCTCGTTTTCAGGGCGGGCCCAATGCAGGGCACACCCTGGAGTTTGACGGCATTAAGCATGTGCTCCATCAGATACCCTCGGGCATCTTCAGGGCAAAAACCCGCAACGTTATTGGCAACGGCGTCGTGCTTGACCCGGTGATCTTCAAAGCCGAAATCGAGAAATTGAGTAAGTACAACCTCGACATCAAGTCAAACTTGTTCATTTCCAAGAAAGCCACCCTGATCATTCCTACACACCGCTTGCTCGACCAGGCACAGGAAAAGGCCAAGGGCGCTGACAAGATCGGATCAACACTTAAAGGCATTGGGCCATCCTATCAGGATAAGATTGGCCGTCAGGGACTTCGCGTCGGTGATGTATTATCACCATCGTTCCGTGACAAGCTCAG